>JBFRWO010000446.1:0-20451 GCA_051439625.1 Crocosphaera sp.
ATGGCAGCCTTGAAAATAATTTCAAACCAGTTGTTCCCCTCCCAGAAAATTACCGATGGGAAAATGACATTCTTATAACCGTTCCTATGAAAACAGGCTGGATAGACTAGGAGCCAGGATGAGGTGAAAGTCTCATGTCCGGTTCTGAATGGGAGGGGAAGGAGGTGACTCCTTTCTCGACCCCTAATAAGTCACCACTTGTCACGCGCACCGCGAAGCGGATCTCTTCGAGATCGCTAATGGTATCGCAGCCAGACCCAAGGATGCAAGGTTTAAGTCTCTGTGTGTTTTTGAATTAACAGTAGGACGTGAACAAGTGGGGCAAAAGCAGAAATCCTTTGCTTGTCGAGTTAATGGACATACCGCACCCACTCCAGATACTTGGAAGCAATTTTTCGTCGGTTATAACCCGATTCTTAAGAAACAGGTCTGGGACGGTTTACAACCCACTTTACCCCCTTCAATCCCTGAGACTACTACTCTAGCATTACCTGGAGGGGTCGAAGAATAATTAACAATTAACAATTAACAATTGATTAATTCAAAGGAATTCTCTCCTTTTAAGGTAAGAATTTCCAGGCACACTTTGTTTTCAATCTTCTCAATGCCTACAGGAAAGATCATTGTTCATTGTTCATTGTTCATTGTTCATTGTTGAAAGCAGGATTAATCAGATAATCCTGCTATTTTTGTTCATCTGGTTAAAGGAGATACTTATGGTTAACAATTAAATTCTGGAGATGTCTATTATTTATACGCTGAATCATGATCGGAATGTAATGATAACAATCTTAAATAATCTCCTTCTCTCAAAGCAATAGTCCGACACTTTTGGCTAATTCTCAAACTGTATAAAGTCTCTCCTTTTTTACCGTTTTTTGGAACGAATTATCTCCCATTTCAAGCCTTTATCTTTATATAATTGTTCCCAAGTTAATTAAGAAATTTTCCGAAAAGTCTTTAAGATAGCTACTGCCTCGACTTTAGGTAAATTAAATAAATCTTGCTGAAACACTGGGTTATTAAGATCGAATAAGATTTTACTCATTATGTCCTACTTTGGTTTCTAATTCATCTAAATTTGAGGTTTGTGGTGGATGATTCAAATTCCATTCTAAGGCTTGATCAAGTTTTTCAACCCAAGGAGATTGATGTAACCAACTTTCATTCTTAGGGACATCTTCGCATAAAGTCTGGTAAAAAGTTTCCCATTCTTTTCCCCATTGTTTTAAATCAATAACAACAGCCGTTTTTTGACCCTGATCATCGACAATGAATTGTATTCCTTTCATGTATATTGTCAATTATAAAATACGATATTAATTATAACATTTTAAGTGGGTAAGTGTAATTCAAACCAGAAAAAGACTTTAATGATTCTGTTGCCTTGAGAAAAATTAAAGTCTTTTTCAAAGAATGTAATTAAATTTTTTACTCTTTCAGAGAGATTTCTTGAAAAGTTGTCAATGAACAGTGCAAACCGCTACAAAGGCACACATCTCTACACATTTAGGAGCAAAAATAATGTTATTCAACGTCTTCTTATTTATCGTTTTCTTCTGTTTCTACTGCTGCTTAATACCGACACAATCGACAGAAGAACAAGATTCGTATGATCCCTTTATCCCGTCGCTCAAAGAAGCTTTTTCCTCAAACTTTGACCCAATCGCTGACACCATAGAAAAACCCACGAATCCTACACCAAATCCTTCTCTCTCACCTTCCCAACCTCAGCGTTGTAATCAAGATGACCCTATTACTAATCCTGTCTCAGTTGTCCCATTTACTGCCAATCAGTCATCTAATTTACCTGCTAGTCCTGAGTCTTTAACCTACCAAGAACTCAAGGAATTTATCAAGGTTTATAACTTACAAGCAATGGTGAAGAATATCTGTGGAAAACCATACAATCGCTGTAAGAAAAACGAATTAATACAAGCCCTAAAAGCTTAATTAATTTAGGAACTAAGAAGCTTTGTGGGAAACCAGCGATGGTTTCCACTTTTTTACAATAAGACAACAATTATCGAGGAAAAACATGAAATTACCAGGTCTTTGCCGGGAACGTTACCAAACTTTTGTTTAGATAACAACCGTTTTGTTAATCTTATAACAAGTTTTTAGTCATGATAATTGTCATGACAATCATAAATTCAATCTAAAGATGTTAAAAATGTGAGCAAAAAACAATGACAAAACTGTTGAACGTTTATTACAATATCAATCAACTGTTCTAAGATGATTTCCCCCCTCCATCACTCTTAGAACCAACTAATCAAGTTTTTTAATAACAGCCTATCCCCCACCTGGCTGTTATTAAATCATCAGATCAATTAATAGCTAACCCTAAATCCTCTTTAACAGTCACAAATGAACAGTCACCAGCAAAGAGTGTTTTTTCTTTAGGTCCGGCGTACCCTAGTAAATTGTGTTGATCCGTTACTGTTAACTGATGATTGTTCACAATTAGTAGTCTACGTTGGTTGTGGGTTTAAATCCAAGAGCCATAAGTCTGATGACTGATGACTGGTGACTGGTGACTGGTGACTGATTTAAAAAAGTCTCCCAACTTTCAATGAAGTTAAGAGACTTGAGAAAAAGATTTTGGAGTTAAGGAAAAGGATTACAATAATCCAGCATTTCCTACCTGATCATAATAATCATCAGGGTCAATATCTAAGGGCAAAGAACTAATTTCTTCCCCATTACGAATGGCAATATTTTGTCGCTTTTCTAACTCAGCAAGAGACTGTTGCCCTTGGGCTTCCCATTCACTATAAGGGATACCATATTTTTCTAGCCATTGTTGTTCTCGTTCATCATATTTTCTAACTTCAAGCATTTTTTGATTTTCCAAGTAAGCAATGTTTGAAGGAGACATTCCTCTAGCTAATAATCGCTCGCGTTTATGTGGCTTCATTGAACCATCAGGATTGTAATCCATCTGGTCTAAAAAATCCCAGGAATCATACAGTCTGGACATAATTAATCCTCACTTAACTAATTAAACAATAACAAAAATTTATTGGGTAAACTATCATGACGTTACATTTAAAACATTTTGATACTAGAACAGGAGAATGGATAAATATTCCCAATCCTAATAAAAATACCCAAAGAGAAAATCCTAATATTATTCTAGATGAAAATTTAGATAATACGTTACTTGAAGCATTTCTTAAAAAAGAATTTCCTAATAAAGATTATTCTAATAGCTTATCCATTGGTCATTTAGATTCCGCTAGTACCCCAGAAGACTTATATCCTAATCATCATCCTAATGGGGACGTTCTTTTATTATCTAATGGACAGAGATTACTCTACGGACCAGCAGAAATTAAAGGACTTATTAACAAGCTTAACCCAGATACTATGCACAACGGAGCTTATGGTTCCCTATTCACAGGAGAATGTGAAAATAATTATCAAGGGGAAGTAACTTTTTTGGTGGTTGACGATAGTAATGGAGACAATGGTGGTTATATTGACGATGAACAAGCATGGAAATTAGTGGGAGATTGTCATGGTAAAATTAATCCGATATTTTCTCAAGAACTTTCTCAAACAACTAATGGAGTGATCCAATTTCGATTAGGAAATTTAACCGACGGATTATATGGAAAAGGAACTTTAGCCCCAAAAGCATTAAGTTCCTATTTTAAGGATAAAGAAGTGGGTAATAAAGTGGGATTTATTATCCCAACTTCGTCTTTTAAAGGGGCAGGCAAAGGAACAGTTGAACCTGGACTTTATACTAAAGAAGTTTGGTTAGGAGAAAAAGAAAAAGCTAAAAAAGGTGAAATTGCTTTATCCCAACTCTTACCTTCTTATCCTAATGCTTTAAAAGATTTTATTCCCAGGCTAGAAGAACATTTAGATAAGCTAAATAGTATCATTCAAGATCCTCGATTACTAGCTCAACATTATTGTACCCAATATGAGAGACGAGAACAAAAAAAAGATGAAAATTGGCGACCGCCTACCCCTGATGAAGCGGTTGAACGATACCGTAACTATCAACAAAAAGAACTTAAAAATACGTATTCTAACGATAATGATGATCTAGATTCAAGCTATGAAGACTTCATCTATTTAGCCTTAAAAGCTGACCCCAATCATTACCGATTATTAGAGTCTAAAAAGTTTTCTCAAACCTTACAAGAATTTGTTAGAAAAGATTACTTAAATTCAGCCATTGGCAAAATTTTCAAGTTCGATAGGGCAATGATTATCCCATCAAAAAATTTAAAAACAGGAGAAATTTGTGTTCCTTGGATGAATGAGGGAGAAAAAGTCCTTAATTTTCGTTCTCCCTTTCTTAATCATAATGGGATGATTCATAGTACCAATAAATATGTGGAGGATATGTATGCCCCTGATGGTAACAATTTAAAAGGAGTTATTGTTGTTAATGATGAAGACTATAACCGCATTGTTCAACGAACTATCTCAGAAGCTAAAACAATTAATCCCAATGTTGAATTAATTGACATTCCTGAAAAGCTAAATAAATTATCTGTACAAGAACGCATTGCTTTTACAAATCAACTTAACGAAGCATTTAAACAAGCAGAAATTGACCTATTTGTTCCTTATGAATCTGACTGTGAACGGATGGCCGCTGACTTTGACGGGGACTGTATGGGGGTAGCATCAGCAGAAATCTTCCCTTATTTAACTCAAGATGTCATTGAAAAAAGTCAACCGCTCAATTTATTTCGTCCCACTCGTAAAGAAGATAAATTATCGTTCCCAGAAGGGACTGATTTTGAAGTAATGGCTATTCATCAATCTGATGGTATTAGTGTTGGTTCAATTAACAATAGTGTTACTACATTTGAAGCTTTACTATCTGAACAAGAAATTTACGAACAATATGGAACCCCTACTATTAAACAACAATTAGCTACAAGATTAATTGAAAAAGCACAAAGGGTTCTTGAACAACAAAATAATAGTAAAAATCCATTAGTTGTTCCCAATTTTATTAAGCCACAATTTGAAAAAATTGCTACTTATGATACCAATCACACTCTGGGAAAAGAACAATTACAAGAGGTGTTTGCTCTCCAAAGAGATATCTATAGAAAAATGGTAGAAGAAGGATGTTATCAAAACCAAATTGCTGTAGATTTATTTAAGTCAGCGAGGGTTGCTGATAAAGATTCCATTACTAATTTAACTAAGTTATTATATCGAAAGGTTGATTATTTTAAACAGAAGAAAGATTATAATACCTACCGTAATGAAATTTTAGAAACGAAAGGCTTTTCTCCTACAGAATTAACCGCTTCTTTAGTTAATGCTGAATTCAAAGAAAATCAACTAACGACTCAACCTCCAGAACAATTTAAAAACCTCTTCCCTAATAATTATACCTCTCAACAAATCTTAGAAGCTAAACAAATTAAGGCTAATTATGATACAGCGTATAATTTAGCTTCTGCTTATAACCGTAAACAAAAGTTAGAAGATGATACACACATTAAAGTAACAACTAAAAGTGGAAAAACGCTAGAAATCGTTAACTATAAACGATTTATTTCTCATGGTGATGTTGGTAAAATAAGTCAACAACCTGTTAATTTAAGACTCATTAATAATACTAATGCCAAAACCAAGAGTCATCAATTAATCGCTCAATATCAAAGTCAAGAGGGCTGGAAAAACTTGGGACTGGTTTGTGAGATTAAAAGAGAACAGTACGGACTCAAAGCTGGTTTAACCAGTAGTGAATGCCAACTTAAAATAGCACAATCCATTGGCAAAAAAGAGGTTCAACTTCTTTTTAATCAAGCTAAAGAGATAGCTCTTGATTGGCGTTCTCATCTAGAAAAAAATTTAAGTCCAGAAGAGTTATCCCAATACGCTAATGCTACTTGGCATTTATGCCATAACCATAGTAATGATACCACAAATAACTTTGTTTATTCTGCTTTTGGGGATAAAATACTTGAACAAATTTCTGAGCCCAATTTACAGTTTTCTAACTTATTAGTTGGTAAACTTAAACAGCATAATGAAGTTCCTGAAAGTATCTGGAAATCTAACGAACTTCTCGATTTTCAGTTAATTGAAAAAGACGGAGAAAAAGTTTGGCAAATTTTTAACCCAGACCAACAAGAATATCAGTCTTTTGGAGTAGCATCTCAGAAAGATTATCAACTTCCTGTAGGGACTAAAGTTAAAGGGAAAATTCACGGAGATTTATTTACTACTGCTCGTTTAGATATTGATCATCCTCAATTAAAAGATAGGGAGATTATTGTTGGTAATATGGTTAAATACCCTAAAGTGGGTTATGAATTTAAGAGTGAACAAGCTACTATTGTTTTATCCCAAAATAACAATCCACCTCCTCAACCTATTATTACAGTTAATGGCAAGAAACTAGGGCAACTTGATAGTAATGCTGTTGCTTTATTTAAAGAACATAACCTCTTCCGAAATGGTTTAACCTTTGAAGCGACTTTAAATAGTTATGGGGAAGGAAACGCTCGTGAAATTATTGCTACAACGCAACAAGGAACTTCTTTAAAGATAGAAAAATCTAACTTTTTAGGGAATAAAGAACTCAAAGAAACTGAATTTAGTGGAGAGAAGATTCAGTTAACTTTATCCCTTGAAGTTCCTAAAAAAAAGCCAATGATAGCTTTTTTAAAACAAACTGATGGAACTTTATTACCTATTGGAGAATTTACCACTAATCAAAAAGCGTCAAAAGAAGCTTTAAGTAAGGTAGGATTATATAGAGAAGGGGCAACATTTAAAGCTAATATTACTTCAAGAGTAACGGCAGCACGGATAGAAATAGAGCCTCACTCCATAGAATATCCAAAACTAGGTCAATGGCCAACATTTCAACCCCAAATAACAATAGAAAAACTGAACCCAACGACTGAAAAATTCCTTGAAACTATCACTACTCAACCTACTTTATTACATCAGTTTGAGCAACAATGGCAACAACCGGATAATACCATAAAAACCCTACCAACGTTGGGATTAAGTGTTGATTTTAATTTAGTCTCTGCTACCAAGGATTTTTTTGAGAATCAAAATATTCCCTATACTTTAGTTTACCCTGATGACCCCAGAGTGTCTTTAGAAACAGAACGAAGTTATGGTGTATTTTGGGTCTTAGAATCAGATGTTCCACAACAGATACGTCAAGCAATGGAAGAGAAACTTAATCAAGTTTATGATGGGAAACTTTCAGCGAAAACCCCTGTGAGTTCTTATCACGAAAAATTAGTTTCTATTCTTCCATTACCTAAAAAACAACAACAGGAACGTATTGTTAATAGTCAAGCTGTGTTTAATGAAACGGCTAATTTATCATCGCCATCTTTGACACCACCATTAAGTAATACACAGTCTATTAACCCATCAGAAAATAGTTTACCATCGTTACCTTTATCGGAGGAATTTATGGCAGAAAACATTGCTTTACAACAAGAACGTACTTCTCTAGTTGCTCCTGTTATTATGGGGCTACTTGAAGTTAAACGTTTGACTAATGCTCAGGGTCTTAAATATGACCAAAATTCTAATACTTTAAGTTACCGAGGGAAAGAAAATACTATTATTTATGATGGTCAAAAGCTACAATTAATTGATCATCAATCTGGTCAACCTAAAATGATTGCTCAACATCATCAAAATAGTAGTGGAAACCCTCATTGGTCTGCCATTAATCTTCCTATTAATTCCCCTGGACTATCAGTACAAGATGTTAATAAATTTACTAATCCTGAGTTCGTTCATAAGGTTAAACAAGCTATTAATGAAGCTCGTCAACAAACTCAACAAAATTCAGTTACCAATCAGAAAACAAAAGCTATTAGCCGATAATTATTGTTTTCAATATCTTGTCTATAGCACTACCCATTAACAGTGACCAATGAACAGTCACCAGTATTTTTTAATAGGGTTGAAGTCTCCCACGCACATTACTGTTAACTAATCACGGGTTACTGTTCAGCAATTAATTATTAACTATCAACTATTAATTATTAACTATTAACTATTAATTATTAATGATTCGGTAATTGAAAACAAGAGCGTGGTCTGCGTTGGTTGTGGGTTTAAAACCCCAACCATACGCCTGATGAGGAGGTGAGGAAGTGACTGATTTAAGGTTTTTCATTGTTCAGTTAACAAGCATCGGTGGGAATATTAAATTTAGAAAAAAACTTTCTTCAGCGTCGCTAGTATTATTTGTATAATTGATATAAAATAAAAGTAGCTAATTCTAAGTTGTATAGGAGAAATAAATATGACACAACAGACTCATAAACCATCAGGTATTTTTGAACCCTACATGAAACATTATGGACGAACCCCAGAAGAACAACTCGAAAAAAATAAACCATTGATGGAAAAACTTAAAAAATGGATAGAAAAAAGCAAAGCAGAAGAAATCAACGAAGAACAAGCAAAAGAGCGGGAGGAATATTGGGAAGAATTCCAAAAAAATATCGATAGTTTTCGACCAGAAGGACATAAATTATATAGTGAAGAATGATTATTTTTATTGATACAGGAGTTTTAGGATTACTATCTTCTCCTAATAAGAGAAAAGAAGTCATTAAAAGTCAAGAATGGCTTTATTTTTGGCTATCAAGAGGAGTCAATATCATCAGTTCCGATATTTGTGATTATGAAGTTAGACGGGGAACCTTACTAACAGCTAATTCTCAATTAAGAGAACAAGGGATAAAAAAACTTGATGACTTACATGACTTAATTAATTTTCTTCCTGTGAGTCCAATTATCCTTAGACACTCCGCAGAATTATGGGCAGAAACTCGTCGTTTAGGACTGCCTACGGCTGAACTTAATAACATTGATGCTGATGTCATTATTGGAGCAACTTGTCAATTAATTCAAGAAGAATATCCTGGTCAAAGATTAATAGTAGCTACTACCAATGTCAAACATTTAAGTCGTTTTATTTCAGCTAAACAATGGAATCAAATTAATTAACGGTTCTCCAGGACATACTATGCTAAAAAACAGTTTTAAATCCGTGAAAGCAAAGAGTTGGCAAGGTTTTTTGATGATTTAGCATAGTTCATACTGTAGAACCGAAAATAAGAATAAGCTTGTTCTGGTTGTGAGCAATTATTGATTAATTAATACCATTATTAACTTCTAATTTATTAAGATTTAAAGCTTCACCCCAAAGATTAGTTTGAGGAGGAGCAAAAACAGAATTATCAGGAGAAGAACTAGGTTCACTAACAAAACGAGCGCGGTTTTCCATAGCTAAAACTCGTTCCGTATCTCTGAGATAAAGAGGAGTAATAAGAGAACGAGCTTGCAAAAAATCATCTAAATTTAAAGTAAGAGAATCAACACCAGTATAAAATTTAGTTTTAGCAGCTTTTTCAACGAGAGCTTGTAATTCAGCCCCAGTAAAATTTTGAGTTCGACTTAAAAGAATCCCCCATTGTTGTTGAGTTAAAGGAAAATAATTATCTCCTTGACTATAACGATAATCAAAACGATTAGCATGAAGTTTAAGGATTTCAAAGCGTTCGTTTGCTTGAGGAAACCCAACATAAAAAATCTTATCAAACCGTCCAGCACGAGTTAACTCAGGAGGTAAAGCATCAAGACGATTTAAGGTAGCAATGACAAAAGTTTTCGTCTGTTTTTCTTGTAACCATGTTAATAAAACCCCTAAAACTTCCTTAGAATTAGAACCCCCATTAAGTGCCGTCTCAGGGTCAAAAAATTTGTCAAACTCATCAAAATAACAAACAGCAGGAGAAGCCGATTCAATGCGAATTAAAAGTTGTTTTAAATAAGCTGCCCCTTTCGATTTAATAACATCAACCCCCACACTAATTAAAGGAAAACCAAGTTCAGCAGCACAAACTTTAGCACTAAAGGTTTTACCGGTACCAGGGGGGCCGGCCAATAACCAACCTTGGGGAAAAGGAATACCACGGGCGGTTGCTATAGGAGAATAATCCATGGCCACTTGTTGAATAGCAGTCTTGATCCGATCTAAACCACCAAAGGTAGATAAGGTAGGAGTAGGTAAAAAATTTAGACCATTAGTAGCCAGTTGTTGTCGTTTAAATTGGAGTAATTGGGGTTTAATTGCCTGATTATAGTCAATTAGGCGTAAACCCGTTTTAATTTCAGCCGTCGATAAACCAGCTAAAGTAACGGCTAACCCCTCGACTTCTTTTGGTGTTGGTGTTAGCTCTGAGGGAAGTCGAAGAGCTAAAGTTTCGTCTGTTATCCCTAGTGAGTTGGTTAACAGGGTTTGGATCTCAGATAGGTTAGGAAGGGGCCAATTAACACAAGGAATTAAAGGGAGTAAATAATCGGGTAAAGATTGACCAATCCCATTGGTTAAAACAAAATAGCAGTTGTCTATTTTTTTTGTAATTAAAGATAGTAACCATTGAATAACTTGATATTGTTGAACTCCAGAAAAGCTTCCTAATAAAGTGGGAAATTCATCGAGGAGATAGAGTTTACCAGAGGTAATAATAGGAAAATCTTCAGAATCAGAAAAGGTTAAAGAAACTAATTCGACACCCAAGTAATCCTTGAGTTGGTTTAATTGTTGGAAAACCAGAGAGCGATCGCTTAAAGGAAAATTAACAGAAACCGCTTGATGAACAGAAAGTAATTTTGAAAGTTTTTTTATCATTTTAATAACTGAATAATTAACGACGACGAGAGCGAGTTGGAGTGGTAGTCTGAACAGAAGATTTAGATGATTGTTGCTGAGAAGATTGGAATTGACGTTCAAAAAAAGTTAGATCAGTTTCAGTCATTAAATTAGTGGCGATAGGGGTATTACCTTGAAGGGTTTGATGATAAATAACACCGCGTCCAGGGGCTGATATTTCCACATCACCATTAGGCTCAATAGCAAGGGTATAAGAATGACCTGTTCTTCTAATAGATTGTTGTTGTTCTTGAGCCATTTTAACGAGGGTGGCAGCAACAAAATTAGCTCTGGTCATTAAAGCAGTATTTTGTGGATTTTGTTGAAGTTTTTGAGGGGAACTAATCTTAGATTTTCCAAGATTTAAAAGAGCTTTACTATCATCAAGACTCAATTGATTATCAACAATAGATAACCGTTGTTGTTGATTAACATCAAAAACAAGAATAGGTTGATTATTAGAATTTAAAACGGTGTAGCGATGTTGTTCTCCTGAAGGTTGGCAAAGGACAGTATAACCATTTTGAGAAAAACGATTCTCTCCAAAGTTAAGCTTTTTAGAGAATAAGTAATAAAGTTGTTTAGCCACTTGTAATGGTTGATGTTCTTTTTTGAAAAGAGAGAAAAATTGTCCACCTTTTTGAAGGAGTTGTTGCCACCATTTAACATTATGAGAATCTTGTTCTCTTTGGGATTGAAGGTTAGGAGAAAGAGAATTAAGTCGTTCATTGACACGAGTTTCAATTAAATTTTCTAAATATTGAACAACAGAATTATCTGGTAAAGAAGAAAGTTGTTCATGAATAACTTGAGTGCCAGTTTTTTGAGGAGAAGGATCTAAGATATTTTTAGTGATTTTACCTTGTTGATCTGTGGATAAAAGAATTTCAGTTGAAAGAGTTTTATTACCTTGTTTTTCAACTGATTGAACTTGAATAGAAGGAGCAGTAGGAATGATAGTGCCTTCAGGTAAACCTTGAAGAATCTCAATTTGTGCTAATAAACGCTCAGAATAATCAGTAGATTGTTTAGATTTTATACCATCTTTATGCCATTCAATTTCGTCAATAAACTGTCCATTTTGAGTCACTTGAAATAGCAGAGAGTCAGGGTGGTTACTGGTAGGATTCTTGTCTTGCTTATCTAAAGAAAGATGAGCAGAATGAGGATGATTCTGAGAAGAAGATGCTGTTAAATTATTAGGTTGAGAAAAGTTATCTTCATATTGTGGAGATTGAAAAGAGTTATCTTCATATTGTGGAGATGGGGAAAAGTTATCTTGATAGGGTTGAGATTGAGAAGAGTTATTTTGACGTTGTTGAGATGGGGAAGAATTGTTTTGAGACTGGTTAGATTTAGAAGATTTTTCTGTTTCTTGAATCTCTTCATTGTTTTCATCATCATCCCATTTCCAATCAAGAGTTTTAGGTTTTGTCCTCACTAAGTTTTGATAGAAATTAAGATAAACTTGCTGTATTTCTCTGGAATGAGTATCATTAATTAATGCCATAAAAACCTCCCTAGCTAATCAAAAGACTTTGAGCTAAATTGCTTAGTCGATTTAACAAGATTTTGTCAGATTCAGAGAAAAAACATAGTTCTCCATCGCAATAAATGGCTAAATATTCTGCTTGATGATTTTGAGGACGAGGGTAATCAATTTTCCCTAAAGGAGTTTGAGTTAATAAAACTCCATGTTGGTCGAAGAATTCGATAATTTGAGGGTGATAATCAATGGATAAATTAGGTAAAGTTTGGTCAATTTTATGTTGATTAATGTGTTTAGACATAAAAGTTAAGATGTTCGACTAACAATTAACAATTAACAATTAACAGTTAACAATTATTGATGACGGCTGATAGGTTGCTTTTACAAGTATTGCCTAAGTTAACTAGATAATGTTAAATTAACAATCAAGATCATCAACAGAAAAATTAGAAGAGGAACTAGGAAAACTTTGAGCCGAAGAAACAGTTTCATTAGCATCTTTTTGGGGGGGGAGACTGTTTATTATTCTGGTCATCAGAAGGAGGTAAAGGAAAAAGATGATTAACTAATTCATAACGTTCTTCAAATTGTTTTCGACGTTTTTCATCATCAACGCCTTGATGATTTTGTTGAGAAAAATAGTCCCATAATTTAGGCCATTGTTCTTGTGACCAATTCATTTCTGATAGGTCATCGGGAGGAACTTTAATCTTTTGTTTAATAGGGACATATTCTTCATCTCCCCGTTGAAAATTAGGATTAATAATAATAGATTGCCCCTTACCCAACTTCATAAACTGAGAAACTTCAAATAAACTACGTTTTTGACGATTTTCAGAACGAGAACGAGAACCACTACTATGTTTACCAGAATTATGAGAACGAGATTTAGTAGAAAAAAGAACATCAAACTCCCCTAACGCCTTAGAAAAGTATTCCGCCGATTCAACTTCTTGAGGATTAAAAATGAATTTAGTCGCACAATTACCAATAATAATTTTAGCCACTTCTTTACCATAAACTTTCTCAAGTTGGGCAAAGTTTTGGAAACCAATGATGCCACAAAAACCATCTTCACGGTTTTGGGTCAACCACTCATATAATTGTGGTAAATACATGGTGGGTAACTCATCAAGAAAAACACATAACGGGTCTTTTCTAGGTTCAGAACGAGAAACATTTTTAGAGACAATCATGTGGATAACAGCAGCCATCAATGGGCCAACAATATCGCGGTTATTGCGGTCTAACCCACAAACCAAGAGAGTTTTGCCGTCTAAATCTAACGGAATAGTAGAATCATCACTAAAAGCCCCAATAAAGTCTTTTTTCAGAAATTTCTCAAAGGTGCGTTGTGCAGTCCCAATGATAGAACTTTCCGTTTCAGGAGCATTCGCCACCGAAATTAACTGAGCTAAGGGGCGCATTGTCCAAATAGGAAACTGTTGACGTTCTCTCGAATAACCCAAGCGTTTACCCAGTTCTGGTAAAGATAAGATAGCAGCACAAGTCATCAAGTCAGCGTATTGTTTACCACATTTGGCTGCTACTGCTTTAGCCAATAAAAAGATCCCTTGTACAAGAGTCGCCCCGGCATCCTCGAAAAACTTATCTGATGAAGCATTCGCATTGAGGTCAATATTTTTAGCAATAACTTCAGCTAACTGGCCTGCGGCCACCGCATCCTCCTCATCGGCTAAAAAATCGAGAAGATTGCAGACATCAGAAAAAGGGAAATTCGGGGTAAAAAATCGTACTTTATAGCCTCGTTTAAGGGCGTAGGCGATAACTCGACTACTTTGGGTAGGAAACTTGAAGTCATACAGCAGTATAGGAAACCCTTGATCTAAAGCAGAACGAATGCAAGGATCAATGACACTGAAGGTTTTGCCCGTTCCGGCGGCCCCTGCTACTAAAACCCCTCGTTGAATGTCGGGAATATAAATGGGAGAAGACGCGGCCTTTCGTTGATCATTAAATTTAAGTCCGGACCATAACCATTGTTCTTGGAGTTTTAGGAGTACAGTGTCAGGAGTCCCGATATATAAAGAAGCACTGTTACGAGTGGGTTCATTAATTTGAGATAAAGCAATATTTTGGGCCTTCTTTTTTTCCCTTTTTCCACCCCAATAAGCAGTAGAAAGTTTTCCCTTTTTTGACCCATTTCCCATTAAACTTAACAACCCATATAAGCCAAAAATGCCAATTAAGGTTAAGGCCATGGGATTTGATAAAGTGTTAATTAATTGACTAGAGTTATTTTGATTATTATTGGTGAAGGCTAAGGATGGAAATAATGGAGTTGATGGAACTCCAATAAAAGTCTTTGACATAATTTACGGTCCCAAAAAGATCCAATCATTTTCTTTGTAGGTAAAAGCAGGAATGGGGCCAATACCATAAGGAGAACAACCCAGGTTAAACAAACCTTTTTGACAGACACGGAAAAACCAAGCGGTGCTAACAGTTCCCGTCACTTCATCGATATCCCAGACGACAACCTTGAAACCAGGGCCAAAAGGGTGTCGTCCGGTGGGTTCGACTCCATTAAACATCCCTGATAGGAAACCATGGCCACCTTCAACGGATTGATATTTCCCTGAAACCCATTGCTGACCGGCAACAATGGGGTTATCCCCTAATTCAATATGAGCGCAGTTTTGTTGACAACTAACGTTATAACCCAAGCGATCGCTACCTGAAATGGTTTTAGTAGCTGGTTGCTCTACATCACTCAGTACCCAATCAATTTTGGCCACAATACCCCCTGATAACTGGGGTGGGTTAGGAAAATTAGCAAAGGGAAGAGAAGATAAACCAGGAATACTAGCAAGAGAAACATTCTGCCAACCTGTAAATTTTTCTAGGGGAACTGATGTTAACCCTGGTAAATCATCAAAAGTATACTGACTTAAATCAAGTTGATTTAAGGATAACTGATTTAACTTAGGTTTCTGTTTGGTTAACTTTTTTAGAGGTTGGTTAAGAACGGATGAAATTTGATAACCCTGAGCTTTTAATAAATCTTGAATAAAGGGAATTTGAGAAAGGTTTTTATTTTCCAGTTGAGGAATAATTGTCAGTAAACTTCCTAAATTTTGTTGACGAAGTAACTCAAAATTAGATAAAGGAAGATTGGTAATAGATTGACCTATTGTTTGTTCAATCTCATTCAAGGTTAACTCTTGAAGTTGAAAAGAGTTTTGAAAATCACCTAATTTAAGAAAACTATCAACGGATTGTCCTTTTTGCCAAGTTCTTGAAAGATTGTAATCAACTTGTCCTTGAAGTTCAGGCGGAACAGTAATCGAACCAGATTGAGAAACCGATGGTAAATTATCAAAAGTTAACTGGTTAAATAAGGGAAGTGTTTGAGATAAAGCTTGACCTGAAGTTGACACAAGAATGATCCAAGTTAAGACCCAAAAAAGTCCCCATCCTGTTAAAAACCAATAAGAAAATTTACCAATGTCATAGCTGTTTTTAATGGACTTGGTTAAGGTAGTGGAAACGCGCAGTAAGCAGAGCGTTATTCTATGGATAGGAAAACGGCTATAAATTAATTGACGAAGATGTTGATTCATTGATTATCTCCTAACTCTAACATTTGACCAATGACATCCCAAGAAACTTCAGAACGATGAATAGACTCACTTAAACTTTGTCCCTGTTGAAGATAAATAATAACCCGACGAAGTTTAGGCTTTAAATTCTTCCAATCTTCAATATTTTTCTGAGTTGAAGCCACTTTAATTCCCCTTTCTAATTGAGTAATTAAAGGAGAAGAAACAAGAGGTTTCGAGGGAGCAGGGGGAACCATCTCAAAAACTAAAGAATCAGGTTTAGTTGCTTTGTTAATTCGATAAAGGTAAATTCCACCCCCATCCGGTCCAGTGGTAACAACGGTCAAAAGACTGGTATTAGTAGAGGGTAGGCCAGGGATTTTGAGATCCGAAATGCGTTTAAGATGCAAAACTTTGGCCCCTGGAGATTGATTGCTACAATTAACGGAACCAGGAAGACCTTTTAAACAACCATCCCCATCAATAACTACAAAAGAAGGATTATCTAACCAAGCTTTAGTAATGATCTGATTAGAAGGTAAAAAAGAAAGGGTGACACCATAGCCATTAGCCAAAGAAATATTAATAGGGTGCATTTGATTAGATTGTCCCTTAGTGGCTGTTTTAACCACTCGAAGAAAAGAATTGGGTTCAGTGGCAATGGCTAATTGACTAGGGATATTTAAGGTTAGTAATAACGTTAAACTACTAAGGATTTTGAACATCGATACCTCCTAATTCAACAGAACGAGTAACCCAAATTTGAACAGGAATACCAGCATCAAGCCACCAAAGACGAGAAAGATTTTGCATTTCACCAATAGCTTGTTGATTACGTTGTTGCCATTGTTCAGTAAGAGGACCAAAACCGCCTTCGATAACGGCTCCAACATAATTGGGTTCATTGTAAGTAGAAGTCGAAGACACACCACCAATACCACTGAAGGTAGAAGTAGAAGTGGCACGATTAGCCAATTCACCAGCTTTGGTTAAAGCTCCCATAACAAAGGTGGCCCCATCTCGTCGAGCAATTTCTCCTGAATAGTTATCCTTGAGTTTGGCAATGAGAGGGCTACCATTACTTAAACGAATTTGCAGGGCATCATTGTCAAGCTTCCACTCTTGTCCATCACTAATTACAGCAACGGCTCGACTATCGATAATGCCACTTTGAACCGAGGAGACGGCAAAAATAACCGTTGAACCTGCTTTTAACACCGTCTCATTTTGATGGCTTTTGAGAGGTTCTTCTAACGTCACCATAAAAACAAAATCCCCAGTAGCATTTCTGAGATCCACAGGAACAGCGATGGGTGTGCTAAGAACCCCCGATACTTGTTGTCCCAATGGCAAAGATGTCCCCAAAGACTGACTTACTAAGGTAGTTTGGGGTAAACTGTCAACTTCAAGAATGTTGTTATTAGAGTTTGGTTGTGGTTGTGGTTGAGTTTGAGCTATCAACACCTGATTAACTTGTTGGCCACCACCGTAACTGCCTAATTGGGCTAATTGTTGCCATTGCTCAATCGGATCTCTTTGTTGCACCGGTGATAAAGATTGTGGTTGTGGTGGTCTTGGGGTTGCAATTTGACGAGGTGGTTGAGACACTACATTTTTAATTGGTTGAGGCTGTTGTACTCTTGGAGTAGGAGTTTGGGTCTTAACCACAGGGGTTGCAGCAGGAGTGGGATTTGTTTTTGGTTTTTCTACACTTACCGTAGGAATGTCTTTTTCATTATCTAATTTGTCTTTAATGGCTTTGATTTGGTCATTCTGTTCAGCTAAAGCCAATTCCCCTGATAATTTAGCATTTCTTTCTTCTAAACTATCCGTTTCGTCTAACTGTTTTTCTGGATTGTTAACACCATTGCTAGAAGAATCAGCTAAACTTGAATCTTTGGAAAAGGTTGAATAAATCAAATTTCCTTGGGCAAAAAGTAGTCCTAAAAAGATAGCAACTGAACCAACCACTAAGCTGATTAAAGCAAATTTAACATAGGGGTTTCTGGAAAAGGATTTCTGGTTTCTAGTTGAAAAAGAGTTCTGGGTTTGAGTTGGATTTCCATCTAAGTTATCCTCAATTTTATCAGTTAAGAAATTCTCGTCAATCTCTTGGTTGTTCTCAGGAGAGATATTAAATTTAATCGAACCATCACTTTCTTGAGATTGGGGAGAAGACGTTGACTTACCTTGATTAGTTTTTAAGTCTAACAAATTGAAAATATCTTGAGTTGAATAACTTGAATTCATTTTAAATCCTCACGACGATAGGGAACAATGGAATCGATTTCTAAAGCAGCTTGCCGAATTTCTGCTACTTGTTGGGCTAAAGTGGCTGATGAAGACTTAGATTGGTCACTTAACTGATTAACTAAAACTGGGTTAGGAGGAACAACAGACCTAACATAAATGTCAACATTGTAAGGAACCACTTCAGAAACTTGTCTTAAATCTTTGAAAAACAAAAGATTAGAAATTAAGCGAACTTTCCAACGACCAGGGGAAACTTGTTTAGGAGTAGAAAAAGAAACAGGAACAAAAGCCACTTGAGTTTTTTGAGTAAAAACAGACTGAGGGATTAACTCAGCAATTTGACGTAAAAACGCATTCCTAAAATTCAGTTCCATTCCTAAACTAGCCCACCAAACTGTAGTAGGGACTTTGCCAATTCTTTGACCATCTTCACCATTAATATCAACGCCAGAATCAACCAGAAATTGCCCTGGATTTTTGGGGTCTGGCATCGTTCCCGACCAAGTGAAAGTTAAGGTGAAAATATCATTCAAAAAAGTCAAAATACCTTGGTCAGTTCGTTCGGTTGAATCAATGGGAATCACATTGATAGAGTCTCCATTACTCAATTGCACTAAAGTAGGAGGCTGTTTACTAGCTACTTGAAAAATACCAAGCAGTAGACCAAAGTTAAAAATTAAAGTCAATCCTGTTCCTGCTAGGCAAACAATAACCAATTTGCCATAAGCATCTTTAACTGAGACAGAATCCGATGTTCCTCGTAACTTAGCTTTCTCCAATAAACTCATTTTTTTACCTTTAATAATGTTGAAAAAAGGCTGACTACTTTGTGTAATTAATAATTAATAGTTAATAATTAATAATTGTTTCATGGGGTATCCATAAATTCCCTTATGTTTCACCCAGGTCAGCCGGAGTGGAAAAGCACTCAACAAGAGGATTTCACCTCTTTGAACTCTTAGAAAAAATGGGAGTTGTAGCATCCCGAACTCGACCCCGAATGCGTTTGCGAACAGAAGGGGAAACATTATTTTGATAAGCTGTCCCCATGCGACGTAATGCAGGGTGAGCAGCCATCCGGCCTGCCATCGTTGCCCCACCAACAGCCAAGGAAGCACCAGCACTAGCGACTCCGACTGCTATAGCACCACCAATAGAGGCTAAACTGGTAAAGGTAGCCAGTCCACCCCCGGCAGCTAACACTAAAGCCAAAATGGGGGACAATAGACCCACAGCAACGGCAAAAACCAAGTTATTTAAGCTGGATCTCAACATAACCATGGCCACCATGCCAGTGAGAATATTGAAAAAGAGCTTATAAAGACCGATAGAGTAAAAAGCAATCAACCAAGCAAATAAGGACTTCTGTTTAACAGGTAATAAAGTCCCCCCTACGGCGATAGGACCGGCAAAAGCCGTTAAGATCCAACTAATTTCAACAAGCCATTGGACTGCGACCCCCAAAGCTAAAAGCAATCCCACCATAGCCGTTTCGATCGCAGAACCGATCCCTGAGAAAAAACCAGGTTGATTAACAAGGTTGCCACTGCCCCCATTTTGAGCCAGTTGCTCTGCAACCACCTTAGCGTCATCAAGACATTGTTGTTGTTTAACCGGGTCATTAATGGTTTGGCAGGTTTTCACTTGCTGGTTGTACCACGACTGAACCCCTGTTCCATTGGAAACTTGGTTAAAGGCACTGATTAAGTTATTTCCATTAACCATAGAAGATTGCAAAACTTTGGCATTGGTAGCATTCATCAAATCTCGGAGAGAAAAGGTCAAATCTCGCATCAATGCACCTTGATTCGTCAATAAAGCCACCGCTACTGCTAGGAGCAACCACTGTTCCCAAGGAACAAAACTCTTTCCATCTTGCAACATCCCCTTAACCCAGTTAAAAAGGAAGAGAACCATAGTCCCTGCAAAAAACAAGACACCAATTTCTGCGATCGCTTGGTACATGGGAGAATTAAGGGTGTCATTCCACAACTGATTCATTGCTTGTGAAACAGCTTGTTGGGTAGCAACTCCTCCTTGCAAAATTTGCTGTGTTTGTTGAGTATTTCCTAATATCCACATAATATGGCACTTTTATTTGAGGCATAGAACTTAATGAAGTCAGAAGTTAGAAGTTAGATTCTACGTAGGGCGCGCTATCGCACAGAAGTCAGAAGTTAGAAGTTAGATTCTACAAGGGTCCACTCATTTGAAAACCGCTATTAACAGTCCTTCAGGCGCGATGTGGGTTTAAATCCCCATCTATACCGACCTCGGAGCCTCGGAGTCTTTCAATTCCTGCCTCCTTTTAAAACAGTCACCAGTCAATACTGCTCGGTTAAGGGGGAGAGAGTCTGTGTTCGCGTGTCTTTAACGCGAACACAGTGCCAAAAGGATTTCTTGTTGTTGGGATGTGAGGGTTAAATTTTTTGGGTTAGTACGTGGAAATG
>JBFRWO010000447.1:0-5629 GCA_051439625.1 Crocosphaera sp.
CAATTGAGTTATCCCATGTTTTGGAACATCTAGGGCAACAGACAAGTGTATACTTAAAAATCATTCAAGAAATGTATCGGGTTTGCAAACCAAACGCAACCGTCCATATAGTAGTCCCTCACCATCGTCATGATAACCTTTTGCATGACCCAACCCATGTTCGGCCAATTACCCCCTATAGTTTAAGTATGTTCTCCCAGAAATTCAATAAAGAATGTCAGTTGAAAGGACAACCAACTACCCCTTTAGGAATTTATTTAGGAGTCGATTTTGAGTTACTAAAGACTGTCTATGTTCCTAGTAAACTTTGGTATAAGTTTGAGACTGAACGAGCAGATGATATGGACTATTTACTTGAACAAAGCAGTTTTTACAATAATCTCATTCAGGAAGTAGATATGACTCTCATGGCAATTAAATAGAGGCTAAATAAAGGGTGGTATTTTAGAATTACGGATTAAAAACATCATCTTCAATTCCCACCCACCATTCTCCCAATTTCATCAATTCTTGGTGCAATTCCGATAATTTGTCTAAATATTCTTCAGATGAAAGATTGTGACGATTTTCTGCTAATTTTTTCAGTCTTAACTGTATCAACAACCAGGGTTGTGATATTTTGTCTGTTTCTTCAATATATCGGGCCAATTGTTCACTGTTCATAATATGTTTAAAATGAGAGTTTTAGTAATAGATAGAACCATCGGGTCTTTTATAAAAATGATAGGATGGTTTAATACCTAATATTGTGGGTAAACCAGCAGCATCAATCGATACTGCGACATTTCCATTTTTTTGGACATCATAAGCATCGATAGAACAGCTTATTTGTTGATTGTCAGCTAGGTTAATCATAACTGTTTTTGCTGGAGAAGACAAAATTTCTTGATAGGATCTTTTTTCATAATCTTTACCTATTTTTTCAGCTTCTTGCCATAAAGTTTGATAGTTTTCTCGAAGTTTTTGTCTATGTTGTTTTCTGAAAGGAAATAACTCAATCAGTTTCATTAAATTGTTTTAAGGGGAAAAATATAACTTGGTCAAGGGGTAAATCATAAACAGAAAAATTATCAAAATCATGCTCTATTTTACTTATTTTAATGGTTGGAAAACGCTTTAATTGATCTGACCAATATTTTAATAATCCCACTTCCCCATAAATATAAAT
This sequence comes from Crocosphaera sp., assembly GCA_051439625.1. Classification (GTDB taxonomy): domain Bacteria; phylum Cyanobacteriota; class Cyanobacteriia; order Cyanobacteriales; family Microcystaceae; genus Crocosphaera. The sequence goes on from JBFRWO010000447.1 coordinate 1,169, forward strand.
ATTAGCTAACCAAGCTAAAAAGTCTTTGATAATATCAGGGTGAGGAAAACAAAAACCCCAGTTAATTACAATATAGCGATCATAAATTTTCTTTGGTAAATCGCTATTAACATCTGAGTGTTTCACAAATTCTGATAACTTTAATAATTTATAGCCATAGAATCCAAATTCTATCAATTCTGATCTTTTATATTCAGTAACCCATGTTTTTAATTTTTTCGGAAAATGTTTTTCTATTTGTAGTATTTTTGCTGGAATAAATATACAGAATTTGGCAGTCATTTTAGATTCATAGAACATCAAATATTATGCTTATCACATAAAAGAGATTCCTCTTTCCTCGAAATGACAATTATTAATTGTTAATTAGGATATAGAGAAATCTCCCCCAAAACTACTAAATTCTAACTTCTATTTTGTCTTCTTTTACCTTCTTAGCTGATGATTTCGGTTGATATTGACTAGCAATTAAAGCAACTAGAAACCACCACAAAGTATTAACTTGGGGACGATACCAAACAGTATCAAATAACCCTTGGGCCATTAATCCTGCCATGGCAGCGATCGCAGCTATTAACCACATACCAGCAGGATTATTTGTATCCCTTAAACGTTGAATTTGTTGCACACCTTGATTAACAGTAATAACCAGTAACCAGATAAAAATACTTAACCCTATTAAACCGGTTTCCACTGCTGTTTCTAACAATACAGAATAGGCACTTAAAGCACTATATTTAGGACTCATGTAAAGAGGATAAATCTTATTAAAAGCACTGTTCCCCGGACCAATACCAATTAAAGGGCGATCGCGAATCATATCTAATACCGCCATCCAGACATTAATCCTAAAATTATTACTACTATCTTGTCTTCCCACAAAGATACTCATAACTCTAATTCTTAACGAGTCAACAGAGACAATAGCAGCAAACATTAAACCCCCTAAAATACCAAACACTAAAGGTAATAACCACTTACGCCAAAACGGGGATAAATTGTTTTTAAACCAAACAAAAAACAGTAACAAAAATGTTCCCACTAAAGCTAACATTGCGATCCAACCGCCACGACTTCCCGTAAAATAAAGACAGGCCGTATTAACCAATGTAATAGTAATCGCTAACAATTTAGGGGCAAAACCTTGCCAAACAAAAAAAGCAGCAACCCCCAAAGCTATCGCAGGTAAAAGATAAGCAGATAATAAATTAGGATTACCCAAATAACTATAAACCCTGGTCGCGCCGGCTAATTCTGAGGTAGGATCGTTCCAAGTAGCCAACTGTTCGACCCCAAAAATTTGTTGTCTAATTCCATAACTACCCACCACTAAACCAATACCTAAAACCACTGTAATTAACCAATTTGTTAAACGAGGCGATCGCAAAATTCTGGCACAAAAAACAAAAAATACCAAATACAAAGTTAACTTAATCAAACCCGAAAGAGCAGCAGCTTTAACCGGAGATAACGCCACCGCAACAGCAGAAATTCCCCAATAAAGAAATACAAATAAATGAATAGGACTAAACCCAGGTTTTTCCGTATCAGATAAAGTTAAAATGCCCCAGTAACCAGTAATAGCAATTAACCAAACCCCGATCAAACCAGTAGTAATAAACGGACCAAAAATAAAAATAAGACTGATTAATAAAGCCCCGATCGCCTCACCAAATCGTAATAAAAAACTAGACGATCGCCAAGCAGAAAATAAACCCACTATACGATAAACATAACTGGCACTAAGCCAAGTTTTCGGTGAAAAGTAAGAGAGGGTAACGAGATCCCAAGTTGAATTCATGAAACCAGACCAAAATTAGTTATTTAAACCCCGTCGTTAACAACGAGGTCTTGATGGATCAAACTTCGTTTTGTCAACTAATATTTAAACCAGTGACCACTAAGCAGAACCCAAAATCAAGAATTTACGTCATCATACATTATTGTCCCTAATTCTCCTTTCCCTGTTCCCTAAAAAACCTTTATTATGTACCCTATAAATAAATTCTATGCTGACCTATCCAAAGGGAGATAACCCGTTGACTACGCTAATACATCCTACTGCCGTCATTCATCCGAAGGCACAAATTGATCCCACAGTGGAAGTAGGCCCCTATGCTGTCATTGGTGACCAGGTAAAAATAGGCGCACAAACCACCATTGGCCCCCATGTGGTTATCGAAGGACCAACAGAAATTGGCAAAAATAACCGCATTTTTCCCAGTGCAGTAATTGGTCTAGAACCCCAGGATCTTAAATATAAAGGGGTCCCCAGTCGTCTGAAAATAGGTGACGGGAACACGATTCGTGAGTTTGTCACTATTAACCGTGCCACAGAAGCAGATGAACTCACCGAAATTGGCAATAATAATCTATTGATGGCTTATGTTCATGTTGCCCATAACTGTGTTCTGGAAGATCATGTTGTCATTGCTAATGCTGTCGCTTTAGCTGGCCATGTTCACATCGAGTCCAGGGCGGTTATTGGCGGTGTTTTAGGGGTTCATCAGTTCGTGAGAATTGGCCGCAATGCCATGTTAGGGGGTATGAGTCGTATTGATCGCGATGCTCCTCCTTTTATGATGATCGAGGGCAACCCTTCAAGAGTGCGATCGCTCAATTTATTGGGGTTAAAACGTGCCGGACTGACCACGGAAGATATAGGGTATCTAAAAAAGGCATTTCGTCTCTTATATCGCTCGGAGCTTACCTTACAACAGGGTTTAGAAGAGTTAGCAACCCTCGATAATAATGAATACGCCCAATATTTACGTCATTTTCTGCAACTGTCCACCACAGGAGAACAACGACGGGGGCCCATTCCAGGGAATAAATAAACAATCAAATTAAGACTGTTTTTTCTTCAAAACGGAGATTAAAAACGAAATTAAGTCATCCATCCATCGATAATTAGGGGTTAGAAAGCAATTTATGCAGATTTTTATCAGTACAGGGGAAGTTTCAGGGGACTTACAAGGATCAATGTTGGTCGAGGCCCTTTATAGGCAAGCACAGCAGCAAAATATTCCTTTAGAAATTTTGGCCTTGGGGGGCGAGCGCATGGAAGCGGCCGGGGCGAAGTTATTGGGAAATACGGCTAGTATTGGCTCTATTGGTATTGTGGAGGCGTTACCGTTTATTATTCCTACTTGGTTAATGCAGCGTCGGGTTAAGGCTTATTTACGGGATAATCCCCCTGATGTGTTAATTTTATTGGATTACATGGGGCCTAATGTGGCTTTTGGGAAATATGCACGGAAACATTTACCCCATGTGCCGATTATTTATTATATTGCTCCTCAGTCTTGGGTATGGGCGCCGAATAATAAAACTATTGAACAATTTGCCGAAATTACTGATATTTTATTGGCTATTTTTCCGGAAGAAGCGAGATTTTTTGAGAAAAAAGGGGTAAATGTTAAATGGGTTGGTCATCCTTTATTAGATAGAATGGCGGAGGCCCCTACGAGAGAAGCTACCCGTCAAGCATTAGGACTTAAAGAAGATCAGCCGGTGATTGGCTTATTTCCTGCTTCTCGTTATCAAGAGTTAAAGTATCATTTACCGTTAATTTGTAAGGCAGCAAAGAAGATACAAGCAAGGGTTCCTAATCTTCATTTTCTCTTACCTGTTTCTTTACAAGAATATCGTCACACCATCGAAGAAATGGTTAAAGAATACGATTTATCTATCACTTTATTTGATGGACGCGCTATAGAAGTGATGGCCGCTGCTGATTTTGCTATTGCTAAGTCAGGAACGGTTAATTTAGAATTGGCTTTATTAGATATTCCTCAATTAGTTCTCTGTTTAGTTAATCCTTTAACTATGTGGATCGCTCGGAATATTCTTAAGTTTTCTATCCCTTTTATGTCTCCTCCTAATTTAATTGTTATGGAAGAGATTGTACCAGAATTATTACAAGAAGAAGCTACAATAGAGCGCATTGTTGATGAATCGGTAGATTTATTATTAAATCCCGATCGCCGTAAAAAAACCTTTGCTGACTATGAAGAAATGCGCACACTGTTAGGAGAGGTAGGTGTCTGCGATCGAGTTGCTAACGAGATTTTACATTATCAAAAATAAGACTTCTTGTTTTATGGGCAAATTATTCATTACAGGAAGTGGTAAAATGATAGTAAGATGGACTGTTGCAGTCATTTCATTTATCATTTATCATTCGTTTGGAAGTAGGCTTGAAACCAAAATGAAAGATGTTCAATGTTCAATCAGAAAATGTCACTGAATAAGTTATCAGTTATGGGTAACTGATAACTTATAATTATTGACCAAATTCTAGGCGAGCCTGTTCTACCATTTCTACTGTAATCTCATCTAAATGGTCTGCTCTAGCTAAGTCTTCGATTCTTTGACGGGCTTGAGTTCTTACAAAAAAGGGAATACTTTTCAGCTTTTTTTCTGCTTCTTGAGTCCAACGGGGACTATCTCCAAATTCAA
>JBFRWO010000448.1:0-17023 GCA_051439625.1 Crocosphaera sp.
TAGCCGGAGATGATGACAATTATGAAGCCATGCGTAAGAAAGTTTTACAAGCATTACGGAAGCATTTTCGTCCTGAATTTTTGAACCGTATTGATGATTTAATTATCTTCCATACTCTCAAGAAACAGCAATTAAGAAGTATTGTTACACTCCAACTGAAACGCATTGAACAGTTATTAGAAGAGCAAAATATTGCCATAGAATTGAGTGACTCTGCCCTTGATTATATCGTTAATTCTGGTTATGATCCTGTGTATGGTGCAAGACCTTTAAAAAGGGCGATTCAACGAGAGTTAGAAAACCCTATTGCCACTAAAATATTAGAAATGACTTTTGCTTCTGGGGATACTATTTTTATTGATTGTAAAGATAATAATTTGCTGTTTGATAAGGAAAAGAAAGATGAGGAAGTTCCTAATGTTGAAGTTGAAGTAGTTTCTTAATAGTAAGGTGGGCAAACTTTGAACATAAATTACTATTATTCAACTATCTATAGTTTGCCCACCTTACAAGTTTAACTAAGGAGATTAAAACTATGCGTTATGCTATTATTATCGAAAAAGCTAAATGTAATTATTCAGCTTATGTACCTGATTTACCTGGTTGTATTACCACAGGAAATACCATCGAGGAGATAGAAAAAAATATGAAGGAAGCAATTGATTTTCATTTAGATGGTTTAAGAGAAGAAGGTTTACCTATTCCTGAACCGACAACATATTGTGATTATATTGAAGCTTCATAATTCAAGGTTATAATGCAGGGGGTAAAGGTTGGTGTCAATCTTTATAAGTTTTTATTAATTTAGTTATTTCAACAAATTTTTTTCATGATTCAAATTTTATTTAATTGATTTGATGTTCTAGCCATTTCTATACTAATTTTTTCTATTGATTTTAACCAATCTTCCCACATAGCAGGATCAGCAGGTTTTCCATCTTCTAATAACTGTAAACTACCTAAAAGTTCTCCTATTTCATCGGATTGTGTTTGTTGATAATAATCATCTAAAAATTCTATCATGGCTAAATAAGCTTGTTTTTCTGTTAATTTATTCATTAATTTGTCTCCATTTTTTCTTTAAGGTGATAGTCGAGAAAACCCAGTTAATGGATTCCATAGACGAGGATTATTATTGATACCACCATTAATAATTTCTCCTCTTCTAACTTGTACCCAGATTTGTTGACCATTGCTGTTATTTTTAGCATACCAATGATTTCCCCATTTGTCTTTTCCTAGATAATTATCTAAATTTAATGCTGTGTCAATTAACAATTTACGACTAGTTGGCGTATCATTAGGAAAGTGACCCTCTATATTACGAAAAATGTGGTTTTTTCGTTTTTCTATTCCTCTTTCTAGGGTATCAGCATCCATAAAATAAACAAGATCATGATTCTAATTATACAATACATAAAATAATGGGCATAATAATATTATGCCCCTACAAAAACATACTCTTAAAATTGCTCTACAAGCCTTATATGCTACACTTTACAAGTCTCGACGCGAGAGAAGAGACAGTTGTTCTGTTTTGCGCTTGCTCTAGTAATTTGTGAATAAGTTTATCATGGTAGCCGAAGGGGAGGTGTCCCGATGGTGCTGATGTATTAAATGTCATCTCATTGTAGCGCAACCAGTGTCCTCCCTTTCGCCATCCTACGGCATCAGCGAAGGCTTCCCAGACTTCTCCATTATAGTTTCTTGTTCCTCCTAAGCGGTGGTAAATATCCTTTTGCACAGAAAAGCCAAACTTACCCCCACTATAGTCTAACCAAAGCTGATTAATGGTGCGTAAATCGGTACAGGGGAAATTATCTAATATATCCGTATCAAGCCTCAAGCATCCTTCCTTCTCGCGGTTTGCTACTTGAAGCATTACTCTTGTTGTTTCTTGATCAGCTTCTTGCCACTTTCCTGCTTTTAATAAGTCCCTTAACTTACTATAATCCACCCCTCTATCTGATGATAAATCATCCCTTTTGGGTGGGGGTGTGGGTACATTATTAACAGGTGTAGAGACGTTATATATATAGCAAACTTCACATTTACTACCCTAATCTACTTTATTATTATAGACTAAGAGAGACAACTTATCTATTACAAAGCTGGTAATCTATTATTTAATGATCATATATTAAATAAGTAAACTCCCGTATTTCCTCAATTTCTCAGCTTCTGATGGTGCTATTTTTCGCTTACCTTCTAACACATCTAAAACAACTTTTTCATTATCGAATATCTCTAAAAAATCTTGAGGAGATAAATTATCTTCTTCTATTAAAGCTTTAAGTAACTCAACCTCTTCTAATTTTGGAATAGGTTTATAATTTTCTTCATATTCATCAATTAAAATTCCTAATACTCTTAAATACTCTCGATCTTCTGGTTGTAATATTCCTTTATCTAAAATATAATTAACTCTATTTTGAGTTGCCATTAATTCCTCATCATTTTTAATGGGACGAGGGGGAAACTCCATTACTAACTGTAAATAATAATTATTAGCTTCTTTTAAACCAGTCGTCATTTTTCCAAGTCTCCTTACTATAGTTTGCGTGGGTTAAAATTTTATTTCTTCAATCTTCTTAGATAATTATATAATAAAAAGAAAGTCAAACAAATAAACCAATGGTTAAAACACCATCTAAACCTTTAACCCTAGAAGAATTTTTAACCCTTCCTGAAACAAAACCAGGGACGGAATTTATTCAAGGAAAAATTAGACAAAAACCTATGCCACAAGGAGAACACAGTAGATTACAGTCCAAACTCTGTTCTGTAATCAATAATATAACAGAAGATGCAAAAATTGCTTATGCTTTTTCAGAATTACGTTGTACCTTTGGGGGAAATTCTATTATCCCTGATGTCTCTGTTTTTCGTTGGGCAAGAATTCCTATAACTTCAGCAGGAAAAATTGCTAATCGTTTTGAAACATATCCTGATTGGTCAATTGAAATTTTATCCCCTCGTCAAAGTTCAACGAAAGTATTAGAAAATCTTTTACATTGTTCTGAGTATGGCACAGAATTAGGTTGGTTAATTTATCCCGAAGAAAAAACTATTTTATCTGTTTTTTCTGAACAAAAAGTGCAATTATTTCGAGGTGATCAACAATTGCCAATTTTAACGGGAATTGATTTACAGTTAACTGTTGAACAGATATTTAATTGGTTAAAATTTTCTTGAATTTTATTATTTTTTGCTTCCAAGATAACTTATAAAGCTACCTATTATAATTATAATCTTAAAGAGATTTGGAATTTCTCGGAATGTCAAAGATAGAAGGAATAATAATAAAAAATTGGGGGTGACATTAACCCACATCACACCCCCTACACCAACATATTTATTGAGGACGATTACCGTAGAATAGTTGCATAGTTTCCACGGTTAAAACTTGGGGAGGAGTTGCATCGGGAGGATAAAGAAAATCAACCTCAACATTTCTTTGTTCCCCTGGTTTCAAATTAAATCTGACCAAAGGTTCCCCTTTTTGTCCTTGTCTTTGTACTAGGTGGAAGAAGCGTTGTTGATTGCTTCCATCCCGATCTTCATAATTCACCTGTACTGTCCCACGAAAGAAAACTTGACCTTGGGGACGACGGGAGAACATCAAGCGATCCGCGTATTCATTTTTCTTGAAAGGAGTTTGCAAAGTTACAGCAACCGTTTGGGGTTGATTAGTTTTATTAACCAAAGGAAGGGTTAAACTATAATGTACCCCATAGTTTCCGTGGGCTTGATAAGCGGTATCAGGATAACGTACCAACATAGGTGCGCTTTGTATCTGTCGAGTACCGTGGGTTCCGGTTGTGACCGTACTCAAAGGATAAGAAAACGCCCCACCCCGTCGAGGAATACTCAAGTAAGGTTTACCAGGCCCATCGCTTAATCTTGCTTCCCATTCCGACCCCACAGAAATACCAGCAACACGGCCATAGATAGTTTTATCACCATAGTCCATATCTGGGGGAGTGGGTGCTAAGTCCCTGGGATAGATTAAACCACCTTTAGTAACAATCTGTCGCCATTCGTTGAGGTTGGGTTGTCGATAAGAAATCTTGACCTTTTCTTTGTCCCCTTCTTGATATTTAATTTGTTCTGCCACCTCATAAAGGGCTAAATTAGCCATATAAAGCGGTCCATCGCTATATACCTTCAAAAAAGTAGAACGCGCGCTACTGGGTTGAATAGGTAGGGCAAATAGCATCCGACTTTGGTAAGGTGGGATAACAATACGACGGGATAATTCTTTTTGGTTAACCCCTCGGAGAATGTCACCCATTAAACGGGAACCCGGGCCAGAAAACACTTTTCCTGATGGATCTTCAACGATGGGAGGAAGATTAATAAAGGGTGCATCAGAAGAGTTGAGGTAACTAGCTCCTTGTTTAATATTAACCGTTATGGTCTTAGACGTGGGGTTATGTACCAAAAGACCTTGATAAAGGGTTTTGTTGCCTTGGGCCGGTCGAGAAATATGATGTGTGAAAACATCAAAACGGCCTTGTACAGGATGATTTAGATGCGCTTGAGGCTGTATTTTGCCATTGCTAGGAAAGGTAGATAATAAGACACCTTCCCGAGAAACAACTTCCGGACTATTGCTATTGAAAACGAGAACATCATTAAGTTGCCCAGGTAAAGGGCGTATCTCTTGAGGTTGAGTGATAAATTGAGGATTCCTTTCCCTATAGGTTAAGGGATAGGACGCTGTTTGTGCGATGAGAAGTGATGATAGTAATGAAAGCATAGATATAAAACCAGCAATTTTCAAACAGAGTTAATCATTTTAACTTTTTTTCAGATTGCCGTCATTGACTGAAATTTGTCAATCCCTAGATGAAAAAGAAGAACAACAGGACAATTTGGTTCCCATTGCTCTCTTAAATCAGTTTGGGCTAACAGAAGCTTTCCTTGAAGCGTTAGGATTGTTCCATTGAAATTTTGAATCTTTACTATAGAGAGAGACGGGGAGATGGGAGAGCAAAATACTGATATTGCTTCTAGTCTTCCCACACTCCCCACCCTTCCCACACTTCCCACACTCCCCACACTTACTCAACCGAAATATTGATACAAAGGTTAGATCACTTACCCATACCCAACTGTTGAGCTTTCTGATAAACTTTTCCTTCTGTCAACAGGGAGGGTGCAATAACTACTTCCACATCCTGCATTTCTTTGAGATTCTTGGCCCCTAAAGTTCCCATACTGGTTTGTAATGCTCCTAACAAATTATGGGTGCCATCGTCCAATTTTGCAGGGCCGGTGAGAATTTCTTGGATGCTGCCTGTGGTTCCTACATTGATACGAGTTCCTCTGGGTAAGACAGGAGACGGGGTAGCCATACCCCAATGATAGTCCTTTCCAGGGGCTTCTGCTGCACGGGCAATGGGAGAACCGATCATCACTGCATCGGCACCACAAGCGATACATTTACAGATGTCTCCACCGGTGACAATACCACCGTCAGCCACAACTGGAACATAACGGCCTGTTTCTCGTTGATAATCATCCCTGGCCGCCGCACAATCTGCGATCGCCGTTGGTTGGGGGACTCCTACCCCTAACACTCCGCGAGAGGTACAAGCTGCCCCCGGACCAATACCTACTAACACGGCCGCTGCCCCTGCTTTCATCAAGTTTAAGGCTACTTCGTAGGTGACACAGTTACCAAAAATGACAGGCATAGGCATTTCTTGGCAAAATCCCTGTAAATCAAGAGGTGTAATCGATTCTGGGGATAAATGCGCCGTGGATACCACTGTTGCTTGCACAAATAATAAATCTGCTCCGGCTTCTGCTACTATTTTACCATATTTAGAGGCACCGGCCGGAGTTAAACTGACTGCGGCAATACCACCGTTGTTTTTAATCTCAATGATGCGCTGTTTGATTAATTCTGGTTGAATGGGTTTTGCGTAGAGTTCCTGCATTAACCCCACAAACTCAGATTTGCCTACGGAGACAATGCGATCGAGAATTGGTTTAGGATCTTCGTAACGAGTTTGAATCCCTTCTAAATTTAGAACACCGATCGCTCCTAAGTCTGAGAGTAACCCGGCCATTTTCACATCCACCACACTATCCATAGCACTAGCTAAAATGGGGATACTGCGTTCAATTCCGCCAATGGTCCAGGACGTATCTGCTAAACTAGGATCTAAGGTACGATTACCGGGTACTAATGCGATTTCGTCTATCCCGTAAGCGCGTCGGGCTGTTTTGTTGCGACCAATAATAATATCCACTTCTATATTCCATTCCCTAAGTATTAGATTAGGCTAGCAAATTTTTAGGGTTTTAGGGAAGGGGTTTGGTCTGCTAATGTTGATTTTACAGACTATAATGGACGCAGAAAATCTGATTAGTGATCAGTGAAATTCTTTGGTGGTGTGAGTAAGTATTATGAAAATAAACCGTTCTCCGAAGCGACGGGACTATGGCTTACAATATGGGAAAAAGCCTAAACTCCACAGAAAACATCATTCTTGGGCCAGTTGGGGTGTGGGTGTTGTTTTGTTAGGATTAGGGGGTGGAACGGTTGCCGGCGGTTTCTTGGTGCAACAAAACCTAACTCCTCTGGTTGAAGGACAACTTAGTAATTTTCTTAATCGTCCTGTGGATTTGGGAGAATTAGAAACATTTTCTTTCAATTATATTCGCTTTGGTTCTACGGATCTTTTATCGACACCAACTGATCCGGCTAAGGTGTCTATGTCGGCTTTAAAAATTGCTTATAATCCTCTTAATTATATTATTAATGGAAAATTAGAAATTGAAGTAACTGCTGTTGAACCTTCTGCTTATTTAGAACAAGGGCAAAAAGGTGAGTGGTTAGTAACTAAGTTTAATAAGTTAAATCCTAATAGTCCTATTCGTTTTAAACATTTAGTTATAGAGGAAGGTCAAGCTATTGTTGTTTCTCGTTCTAATGATGGGGAAAAAGAAACTCCTATAAGTTTAGAAAAGTTATCGGGTAAAATTCAACTTATTAACAATAATAGTGGAGTCAAGTTTAAAGTCAACTCGGAAATAATTGATAGTGGAAGGATTAATATTTCTGGTATTTATGACCGCAAGAAAAAAGCGACAAATTTATTAGTTCGTGGAAATCAAGTTAATGCTAATATAGTTAGTCAAATTTTGCCTCTTCCTATAGAGTTACAATCTGGAAAGGTTGATGCTAATTTAGAAGTTTCACACGCTAACAAAAAAATAGACAATTTACAAGGTGTAGCTAGATTAAGCACGGTTAATACAAGAATTAAAGGTTTACCTCAATCTTTGATTACTCAGGGATACTTACGGTTTAAAGGCAGACAAATTAATTTTGATGAGGTGTTTACTCGGTTTGGGGAAATAAGGGGAGTTGTTAAGGGAAATATTGATTTAGATAAGGGGTTAAATTTAACAGCTAAGACTGAAGTTACTTCAATTACAGATGTTTTTAAAACTATTAAACAAAATCCTAAAAAAATTTCGGTTTCTGGTAGGGTTGAAGGAGATTTAAAGGTTGTAGGTGCTTTTAGAAATCCTAATGTTTTAATGTCTTTGAAAAATCAGGATGAGATAAAAATTGATCGTGTTAATTTTAGTGATGTAAAGGCAAGTTTAGGATTAAATAAATCTCAACTTACTATTAATGGTTTTCAAGCTATTCCTGTGGTGGGGGGACAAGTTATAGGAAAAGGAAATATAAAAATTAATTCATCTTCTCCTCTCTATTCTATTGATATTGAAGGGAAAGGTCTTCCTACAGCTAGTTTAGCTAGTCTCTATGAAACGGATATTCCTAGTTATATTAATGAAGCTTCTACTAGGGTTAATTTATCAGGAAATCTCAAGCATTCAGAAACTTTTAAGGCGAGAGGAAAGGCTGATTTTAAAGCAAATAAAGGTATTATTAAAGCTGAAGATTTTATTTATAAAAATGGAAATTGGCAAGGCAATGTTCTGATTTCTGTCCTTGATCTAAATACTTTTAATTTACCTCTTAAAAAGGGTGAAATTCAAGGCACTTTTGTTGTTTCAGCAAACAGTAAACAAACAATAAAAGATAGTTTAAAAGCGGATGGTGAATTAACCATCAAAGTTAATAATGGTTTTATCAATGCTCAAAATATCAAATTTTATCAGGGTAACTGGCAAGCAAAATTAGCAGTAAACAATACTAAAATAAGTAAACTATTGCCTCAAACTGGCTTAAAAGGTAGCTTAAACGGAAATTTTAATGTTGCGGGTAATTTAGAATCTAATCTTAACAATATTCAAGGTCAAGGTCAGGGAAGTTTAAGCATTGGTGGTGGAAAAATTGTTGCTGATAATCTCTACTTAAATCAAGGTAAATGGTCAACTGAAATAACAAGTCAGAATGTTGATCTTAAGAGTTTAACTAATAAAGTTCCTGAACAATTAGCAGGAAAATTAAACAGTAATTTAACTCTAGCAGGAAATATTAATTCTGAGACTTTTATAAATAGTATTGAAGGAAAAGGTAACGCTACATTATCCCTATCTCAAGGCGCGATCGCAGCTAAGGATCTTATCATTACTCAAGGTGACTTTACTACTACTTTGATATCTACTTCTCTCCCTCTAAAGACAATATCTACTAACTTAACTGGAAATTTAGCAGGAAACTTAGAAATTGCAGGAAAATTAAACAAAATATCCCCAGAATATATACAAGCTAAAGGAGAATTAAAATTTAGTCAAGGATTATCCTATATCAACCGTTCTCTAACTACTGCTATGCAATGGGACGGACAAAGATTAACCTTAGATGAGATAACAGCATCGGGTTTAATAGCAAAAGGATGGTTAGATGTTGATTTAAAGAAAAAGAACGATATATTAACAGCAATTAAAGCATTTTATTTGGATATTGATGCAAAAAGTTTTGATATAGCGAGTTTACCCTTATCTTTACCTGTTGAAAATGTGAACTATTCAGGAAAATTAGACTTTCAAGGGGCGATCGCTGGAACTCCTCAAAACCCTAATATTGAGGGAGAAATGGCCTTAATTAACTTAAAAGTAGAAGATGTTAACTTTGAGCCTGTAATTAGTGGAAATATTCTCAAAAATTCAGAAAAAGGACTAGAATTAGCCTTAAACGGGACAAAAGCTCACATCCATTTACAACTTGATCCCCAACTCAAACCCCTCAGAGTAGCTATTAAACAGGAAAACATAGATTTAGTAGCCAATAAACAAGATAAACAATGGAAAATAGATATTAGTTCTCTCTCCTTACCTATTATCCAAAAAATTGCTCAAAAAAAGTACAAAAATAATCCTTTACTCCAACAACCCATGACAGGAAAAGTATCCGGTCAATTTAGTCTAGACTTAGACAGTGGGGCGATCGCTGGAAAAAAAGTTGCTATTCTTAATCCCATTATCGGAACAATTCAAGCTAAACAAGTTAAAGGAAACTTTCATTATGTAAACCAAAGCTTAGCCGTCAATAATGCTACAATTTTCACCAAAAATAGTCAATACAACCTAAACGGACAATTTAAACCAACCCCTAACGGTCCTGAAATAGCAGCTAATTTGAACATAAACCGAGGTAAAATCCAGGACGTTCTAGAAACACTACAAATCTTTGAACTAGAAGACTTCAAACGAGGATTAAACCCACCAAAATACGCAAAAGCAGCCGATCTTTACCAAAAAGACCAAAATTACCAAACACCCCTATTTAAAGTAGAAACAGCAAAACAGTCCCTTGGCGATCGCCTAGAAACCTTCGACCAAATTACCGCATTATTAGGAAAAAATAAAGAGGAAAAACAAGAAAATAAAACTTTACCACCATTAGAAAGCTTAAAAGGAGATTTCGCAGGAGAAATTGCCCTAAATATCACCCCAAAGACCGGATTACAACTCAACTTTGACCTCATGGGACAACAATGGGAATGGGGAGAATATCAACTCACCCAGTTTAAGGCCAAAGGAAACTGGGAAGATGAAATATTGACCCTAGAACCCTTCAATCTACAATTACAAGATAGTTTAATCCAATTTGCCGGTCGTATTGGCCAGACAACCCAACAGGGACAGTTACAGGTGATAAATATTCCCCTAGAAACCCTGTCGCAATGGGTTAACCTTCCCTCCCTTGTCACCTTGGGAGGACAACTTAACGCAAATATGAACTTAGGGGGAACCCGTGACAACCCTCAAGCATCAGGAAAATTAGCTATTGAACAACCTAGCATCAATCAAACTCTGTTAGACTCTACTCAAGGACAATTTACCTACGAAAAAGGTCAATTTAACTTTGTCGCAAGTAGTATTCTTGATCGCCAAAGTGAACCCTTAACCATAGAAGGAACCTTTCCCTACGTTTTCCCCACATCCCAACAGCAACCCCAAAGCGATCGCCTTTCTCTCAAGTTTCAGGCCAAAAATGAAGGGTTAACCCTACTCAATATCCTCAGCAAAGGACAACTCGCTTGGTTAGGAGGAAGCGGAGAAGTACAATTAAACTTATCAGGAAAAGTTGATCCAAAACGGGGTATTCCCTACGAACTACAAGCCGATGGTTTAGCCCTAATTAAAAACGCCACCATTGCCACCAAAATGATGCCTGAAAGCCCGTTTCAACAAGTTCAGGGCAAAATTTTCTTGGACTTAGATACTATTGCCTTTGATGGCTTAACAGGGAATTTTAGCGGTGGACAGGTTAGTATTAATGGGTCTTTACCATTGCTAAAATTGACCCAAAACAACCCATCTGTAACCGTTAAGTTGAACAATTTAGCCCTCAACCTTCCCCAAATATATCAAGGAGGAGTGCAGGGAAATTTGAAGATTGGAGGAAGTTTATTAAATCCCGAAATTGGAGGAAAAGTCAATCTATTTTCTGGTCAAATTTCACTTAAGGAAACTGGTAAGAAACCGCAGAAAAATAATTCCTTATTGAATAGCACAAAGTTAAACAATTTGCAAGTAAATTTAGGAGAAAAACTGACCATAAATCGGTTGCCAATTTTAAACTTTTTAGCCACAGGAAATTTAGCCTTAAATGGAACATTAGCAAAACCAGAACCTAGAGGAACTATTAACTTAGAAAATGGCTTAGTTAATCTCTTTGCCAGTCAATTAAGGTTAGCAGGAGGGAAAGATAATACAGCACAATTTTTACCACAAAAAGGATTTGATCCTTACTTGAACATTAAATTATTTGCTTCCACCACGGAAACAACACAAAACACCATTAATATTAATCCCAATTCTTCAGAAATACCTGAAACATTTAGTGCTGATAAAAATAGTTTAGAAACAGTCAGAATTAGGGCTAATGTAGAAGGATTTGCCAGTAATATCACCCAAAGTATTCAATTAAGCAGTCAACCGAAACGGAGTCAACAGCAAATTATCACCCTGTTAGGAGGAACTTTTCTTAATACATTAGGTACAGGAGAAACTACATTAGGATTAGCAAATTTAGCAGGAAATGCAGTTTTTGGTCCCTTTCAAGGGGCAATTGGAGAAGCATTAGGGTTAAGTGAATTTCGTATTTTTCCTACTCCTTTAATCAATCAAGACGACTCCCTTGATACCTCTAATATTGGGTTTGCCGCCGAAGCAGGAGTCGATTTAACAGAAGATTTTTCCCTGTCTATTCAAACTATTGTTAACGGTAATCGCCCTCCAAAATTAGGGTTACAATATCGCATTAATGAGAGTACAGTGATTAGAGGATCGAGTAACTTTTTAGATGATAATCGAGGAAGTATTCGATTTGAACAAAGATTTTAAGGGATAAATTTACTTATGGTGTCTTGGTTTAACAAAATTCCTGGTCGTGCCTATTTATTAGTAGGAGTTATGATCTTCGGTGTTGCTAACTCTGTCACTCGTAAACTAACAGAAATAGGTGCAGAAAATCTTATTGATGGTCGCAACCCCATTTCTTTTTGTAATGTCTTATTTGTCGGTAATTTGTGCGCTTTAATCGCTTTAATAGCTTTTTATTATCCTCAACTACAACCTACAGCTTTTCGTAATTTATCCTCAAAAAATTGGTCTTATTTGTTATTAGTAGCTTTATTATCTGGGGCCTTAGCCCCTGCTTTATTTTTTAACGCGCTTGAACAAACAGCAGTCAATAATGTTATCTTAGTTAGTCGTATTGAACCCCCTTTAATTTTATTATTATCCGTTATATTTTTGCAGGCCAGGGTTAATAGTTGGGTAGTTAGTGGTGCAATAGTATCAGCGATCGGAGTTGTCCTCACTGTAGTTTTACAACCCCCTCAAAACGAAATGATCCAGATGTCAGCGTTTCAACTAGGAAGAGGAGAGTTAATGGCAACCGCCGGGGCCGTATTTTCAGCGATCGCAAATATTATCAGTCAAGTTAGCTTAAAAAATGTACCCTTGGGGTTGTTTAATGTAGTAAGAACTACTTTTGGGACAATTATTTTCTTTGCGATCGCATTATATTTATTTGGGATAGAACATTTCATGGATGTATCTTCTCCTTTGTTGTGGAAATGGATGATTTTTTATGGAACAGTTATCGTTGTTATTGGCCAGTTATCTTGGTTTGCGGGTTTAAAACGTAGCAATGCTTCTGAGGTATCTTTAGCTAACTCTTTTAATCCTATTGCAGGAGTTTTAGCTGCTTTTTTTATTTTAGGAGAAACCCCAACAGCAGCACAATATATAGGAGGTTTAGTGATTTTAGGAGGAATTATTCTTAATCAAATTGGAATTATCAAACAAAATAAGTTGTCTGCAAACACTAATATTTCTTCATCCGCAGGGTTTAAAGGAGTTTAAAAGTATAGAATCATAGATTAAGTTTCTCCTACTAAAATTAGTGCTTCTTTTTTAAGAGATTGACTTAAATAAAACCCATTACTTGAAAAATATAGACCGAATTCTTTTTGAACTTCTGGAGGAATTGTTACCTGATAATACATCTGAGGTAATAAATCAATTCTCCCAATTCTTTCTAATCCGATTAAACAGGTACTATCAGCAATAATTAAATCAGTCATTGACTTAATTCTTCTCGTAATTCTTCAGCAGAATAATTAAAAACAGGAATTTGATATTGTCCCAAAACTTCCATAAAAGCTGACTTAGAATATCCTGCTAACTTAGCTGCTTTTCCCAAAGAAATTTTACTGAGTTCATATAATTTAATAGCTAGGAGTAACTTCGCCTCATTTTCAGAAACTCCCATAGGAAGTTCACAAACTAGATTCATAAATTTTGCTTTTGTAACAACCATCTTACATTTTTATTATAACTTAAGTTACTCAGACAGCAATACAAACTTTGGTTAAAAAGTTCAAGAGATTCGGAGTTCCTCGGAATGATAGTTAAAAGGATAGAAAATGTCCTAACTAATTTTTCTATTACTATAGTTTAAAAAATAATTTTTATTTTTCTAATCTAGGACATCATAGTATTCATTTTAAGCAACTGTAAACTGTCATTGCGAGGAGGCAAGACTTTTACAGAAGGTTAGTTTAAGACTTAATTCTGCCTCCGAAGCAATCTCTAACACAACTGAACAGAAAAATAGAGATTGCTTCGTGAGAATAATGAAAACAAATCAGTATCTAGTAGTAATTCACCCCCTCACAATGACAATCAATAAATAACAATTAAGCGTTAAGTTGACACTAATAAAAGTATTATGTACCTACAAAATTTTCTCACATTCAACAACGAATTATCAACCCGTCTAAACTATTTTCTAAGTCTTGGGTTAAGCTACTTACAGCTTGACGACGACTCTTTTTATAGTCATCAAAACGATCGCTAACCGAGATAGGATCACCCACAGTTATTAATGCTTTTTGTTTACCTAGTTGCGGACGAAAAAAAGGATTTTCACCTTTAATTTTTGCCACAACATCCCACAATAATAATACGGTATCTGCAAACCTTTCCGCACTAGGTTTATCCTTCACATAATAACCCGTTACTGCCACAAAAGACTCAACTAAACGCATATGCCACATTCTTAAACTCGCCTCTTCAGCAATGCGATCGCCTAACCCTTTTTCCACCGAAGATAATTTATTTATTTCCTTAAAATCATCCCGATAAATATAGTCCCATCCCGCTTGTTCCAAACGACGACAACGATCAATTACCGTTCCTTTTGGTTTAATACTAAAGTAAGATTCTGCAACTTCTAAGCTAGTATTGAGTAATTTTTTCAACCTTTCTTGTAAAGTTTGCTCAGAGTTATCCACCAAAGGTTGATGATAAAATTGTTGATAAAATTTTTCCATTAAACCTAAAAAATGTTCCCCTAATTTATATAATCTTTCGTATAATTTTGCTGTTTCCAAGGAATGATTTTTAGAAGAAATACCAGCATCCTTTTCCAACTGAGTTAATAATTGTTCAATCTCTTGCCAAGGAGGAGAAATGTAGAAATATTGAATCCCAATAGGAACAATAAAAACCGCTTCTTTGCGATTACTTTTACGTAAATCTTCTGCACACCAAAACCCCAATTGAGAAATCCCTGGTTCTAGGGGACTAATAATTTCATTATGCCCATTTGTTGCCCCTTCAGGGGCTGCTGAAATAGGAAATTGACTATTAACAAATAACTCCCTTGCTGAACGTAAACCAGGAATATCTAACTTACCCCTTTGTATAGATGTTCCCCCTAATTTAGAGTATAACCAACCCACGGCAGAACCTGCCCATAAAGGAATCCCGCGATCGTACATAAAATGAGAATGAAGAGGATGTTTTAAACTAATTTTCTTTTCTTTAGCCACTTTTGGCAACAGTTTCCACACTAAATATCCCATACAATAAGGATCGTTAACACTGGGGTGACGAAAAGCCATTAAAAAGCGAACTTTCTTATCTTGAAATTGTTGATAAAAATCAGCTAACTGTTCAATATTATTACCCTCAATTTCTTGAATTGTGGTTTGCAATTGTAACCATAAAGGTAAACAAGTTTTCACCCCACGATAAAGCCAGGGGTTAAAATTAGGAGGAATATGCTCTAAAGGTGGTTGGGCGTGGATTGATGTTTGATTCATTTTCTTACTTTATAATCTATCGATTTTTGATCTAAGTTCATCGATTTCTGCCTGGGAATTTTTTTCTTTTAATTTAGCCATTTCTTGTTCTACTTTTTTATTATTTTCTAATTCCTTAAACTTACTTTCTAGAGGATCAGGCATTTTACCCATTGTAGTTGATTGTGCTTCTAATTCTAATATTTGTTGATCAATTCTCTCAAAGAGATTATCAGAATTATAAGGATCAAAATCTCCTAAAACTTCGTGAAGTTTTTGCGAAGCTATAGCAGAACGAAGTCGAGCCAAATAAAGACTTTTTTTCGCCTTAGCTTCTCGTTCTTTATGTTCAATTACTCTTAACTCATTTTTTAGTTTTTGAATAATCTCATTTTGTTCGATAAGTTGGCTTTGAATACTATCAGCTTGTTGTTTATAAGATTGACGTTTAAATAACGCTTCTCTAGCTAAACTTTCACCGCCTTTAG
This sequence comes from Crocosphaera sp., assembly GCA_051439625.1. Lineage (GTDB taxonomy): Bacteria > Cyanobacteriota > Cyanobacteriia > Cyanobacteriales > Microcystaceae > Crocosphaera. Next base: position 15,527 of record JBFRWO010000448.1, read on the forward strand.
CCATAGCCAACTCCGCCCGTTCATACCAAGTTGCAGCAGCTTTTTCGTAACGAGATAATTGACGTTCCGCGCTTTTATGGGTTGCGATCGCTTCTGCCAAAGCACGACGCATAGCAATCAATTCTTGTTCCATCTTATTGATGGCTTCATCTAATAATTTTTCGGGGTCTTCTGCTTCATGAACTAAACTATTGAGATGACCCCTAACAACCCGACTAACTCTTTCTAACCATCCCATTCTTGTTCTCCTAATCTTCTTTTATGGTTTCTAATAATAGTTTACCAAGATTTTGGAGATTAAGTAATTACAAAAAGTTGTTAATAACAACGATTACTTAATAGTCATATTTGGTGAAACTTGTGAATCTAAAACCTCTCGTTGTTGTAGTTGTTCCATATATTTCACTTGTTGCGGTAATAGTTGCGAGGGAACTTGATTAATGCCATTTTGCATTTCTAAACGGGTTTTATGATTAAATCCCAAGGGAATATCACTATGATTATTTTCTTCCATATTTAACTGTTGTTTAATAGATTGACGAACTTGTTCCTCTTGGGAAACAGATGGGTTATTGATCGGAGTTGGAGGGTTGTCAATGGTTACAGTGGGAGAGGTGGGAGGTTGAGGAGAAGGAGAAACAGCAGGAGAAGTTTGTTTTAACTGTTGTTGCATCACTTGACGAACTTGTTCATCTTGGGCAACAGTTGGGTTATTGATTGGAGTTGCTGGGGTTTGAATGGTTACAGCAGGAGAAGTTTCTGTTAACTGTTGTTTAATAGATTGACGAACCTGTTCATCTTGGGAAACAGTTGGGTTATTGACCGGAGTTGGTGGAGATTGAATGGTTACAGGAGGAGAAGTTTCTGTTAACTGTTGTTGCATCATTTGACGAACTTGTTTGTCTCTCGAAAGCAGTTGTTGATTAATAGCAGGAGGAGGGGGTTGAATAGAAGAAGGAAGGGGACGAGGAATCTCTGCAACCGGAATAGTAGAAGCTAAGGGGGCAGTTTTTGGCGGTTGAGGAACTTGTAAAGGGGTTATGGTTTGAGGTTGTAGAGAAGGGGGTAAAATGGCGTTGGTGAGGGTTAAAGGTTGATTAACATTAACCACCTTTTTGGTTGGGGCCGGAGGGATAGGAGAGGGTTTCTGAAGTTGTGGAGGAGACTGGGGAGAGATAGAAGCGTTAGAAACCGTACTCAGTCCGTCTAAAGTGAACTGATCGGGGGATTTTTTGGCAATATTAAGACTCTTGGGTATGGATAAGTCGGGGGCAGCCATTTCTAGGTTAACGGTTGCTGTAGGCGATTCTAGAGGGTTTTCCTGTAGTTTCCAGAGTTGTACCCCCACAATGGCCAGATTAGACAACAAAATTAATGATAATGATCCCACTCCCCAACTGCTAGATAGGGATGTTAACCCTTCTTCTAACCATAACGATAAAGAATCATCGCTTTTTCGTTGGATAGGTTGGTTTTGTTCTAAAACAGGATCATAAG
>JBFRWO010000449.1:0-6450 GCA_051439625.1 Crocosphaera sp.
CAGACTATAAATTAACCTTTACCGCCAATGGAATTATTCGTCATCGCCATCGTTCTAACTTTAAAGAATTGAAAAGTCAATGGCAACGTTATGGGCGTTCTAATCTTTATTTACACGAATTATATGGAGTAGATTTAATGCGAGACTTTACCACAAAAGAAGCCATTTATCGCTGCGCACGTTGGTTATTAAAAGAAATACCGAGAGATAGTATTAAAATTTTACAAGGTAAAGCAATACCCCTTGATTTAATAAAAATGCCCATTGATTTATTCAATTTTCATGCTAGAAGTCAAGGACAAAAAACAGCAAAATTATCAGAAAAAGCTAAAGAGATTGACTGGTTATAAATTAATATGACAAGATGACCCTTAAAATGAGACAATGGATATAATCCAATTATGAAAAATCCATGTATCAGTCACTAAGAATCTTTGTCCTTACATTAATAAGTTTAACCTTAATTAGTTGTTCCACCGGTGTAGCTGGTTTACAAAGCTATATCGATGCTGCTGATGGTTATCAATTTCTTTATCCTAACGGTTGGGTTGGTGTCGATATCAAACAGTCTTCTCAAGGGGTTGATGTCATTTTTCGAGATATCATAGAAGAGAGTGAAAACTTAAGCGTTATCGTCAGTGATGTAGACAAAGAAAAAACATTAACCTCATTAGGAACCCCGACAGAAGTAGGCTATTATTTATTAAAACAAATGAATAATAAAGAAGAAAGTGGCCGCGAAGTAGATTTAATTAATGCTGAATCACGGGAAGTCGAAGGAAACACTTATTATAATTTAGAATATGAAGTAACTTTACCCAATCAACAAAAACGCCATAATCTTGCTAGTATTGCTGTCAGTCGCGGCAAACTTTTTACCTTTAATTTATCCACTGTACAAAAACGTTGGGACAAAGTTAAAGACTTGTTTACAACTTCAGTCAATTCCTTTTCAGTCTATTAATTATATCTATAGCAGGACAAAAAAATGCAACAATCTCCACCTTTTGTACTTGCTTCCGCTTCCCCTGCACGTCTCAAACTGCTAAAAACTGTAGGGATAGATCCCATTGTTTGTTCCAGTAATTATGATGAGTCTCAAATAACAGAAACCAACCCCCTTAAATTAGTGCAAATTCTAGCACAATGTAAAGCAGAAATTGTCGCTCAAAAATACGAAAATTGTTTAGTATTAGGGTGTGATTCTGTGTTAGCTATTGATGGAAAAATTTATGGTAAACCTCACTCCCCAGAAGAAGCGATCTCCCGTTGGCAAATAATGAGAAATAACTACGGAGAATTGTACACCGGTCACGCACTTTTAGATGGAAAACAACAAAAAAGCTTACTATCTTGTGGCCTAACAAAAGTTCATTTTGCTGATATTGATAATCAGACAATTGAAGCTTATGTAAACACAGGAGAACCCCTAAAATGTGCCGGAAGTTTTGCCTTAGAAGGGAAAGGAAGTTTGTTTATTGAAAAAATAGAAGGGTCTCACAGTAATGTTATTGGTTTAAGTTTACCATTGTTAAGAAAAATGTTACAAAAACTAGATTACTCTGTTCAAAGTTTTTGGTAGTCTGGTAGAATCGATTTGACTGAAAAGTTTTTTTTGACTTAAGTAATTGTTATTTCTGTTAACAGCAAACCTCTAATTAGTCATGACACTATCTGAATCTACTCCACCTAATAATCCAGAAGAAAAAACAAGTTCTCTGGTTGGTCTTCGTCGATTTCTCAAAGTATTAGAATATATCTTTCTCGATGCTTTTGCCGCAACGGTTATCATTACGTTGGTGGCAACGAATAAGCAACTATTTATTACCCTAGATGCGGTCTTTTTAGCAGGGTTTATTTTTTTAATACTTTTCAATTCTCAATACTTTTCTGCTAAGGATAGAGCAGAAAGAGAAAGTAAATATGAGGAACTGTTGGGAAGTTCACAGTTATCAGATAATCGACTTCAACTAGAAAGAGAAAACGCCCTACGCTACTGTCAAGAATTAGTCGAAGACTACAGTAGTACCAGAAAGAATTCCCGTAACTTTTACTATATTTTGCAAATTTCTACCATTATTTTTTCTGGTGTTACCCCAGTATTAGTATTAGTAGATAAGCTAGATACTGGTCCAGAATGGTTAAACTGGTTACCAGTTATTTTACCAGCATTTGCTTCTATTTTTGCCAGTTTTGCTACATCATTTCCCTTAGAAAACAGGTGGAAAGAAGCCAATAAAGTTGTTGAAAACCTCGAAGCAGAACAAGAAAAATTTATACTAAAAATTACAAAATTGGATATGAAATGCATAAAAACAGGAGAGGAAATAGATAAAAAAGAAAAAACAAAAGAAGAAAAGCAAGCACTAGAAAAGCAAGCGATCGCAGCCTTTATTAACCGAGTTAATGATATTCATTTGAACCAAGTTCAATCAGAGGTTGAAGATATCAACCAACCTGCTCCAGATACAGCTACTACAGATGAAAAAAACTAATCATTAAGTTATAATCTTTACTGAGGACTAATGCCCTCAGTATTTCAATAAATATTCAATCACTTAATAACATGATCACTGACACCAATCTCTCCCCAGAAAAATATCAACAAAAAATGCAAAGACGGAAAGAAATTCAAGAAAAACGTCTTGCAGAAGCATCGAAAGAAAAAGGACTAATTATTGTTAATACAGGTAACGGTAAAGGAAAAACCACCGCCGCTTTAGGAATGGTCATGCGCTCGCTTGGCCATGGGTATAAAGTAGCTATTATTCAGTTTATAAAAGGAGCCTGGGAACCCGCCGAAAAAGCAGTTTTAAGCCGCTGGGAAAACCAACTAGAATTTTTAGCCATGGGAGAAGGTTTTACCTGGGAAACCCAAGATCGAGAAAGAGATATTTTAAAAGCCAAACAAGCTTGGGAAAAAGCCGTTGCTTTTATTAATAATATTGACTTTCAATTAGTCTTACTTGATGAGGTAAATGTAGCCCTAAAATTAGGATATTTAGAGGTAGAAAACGTAATTAAAGCCCTTAAAGAAAAACCCGAACAAACACACGTTATCTTAACAGGAAGAGGTGCGCCAACGGAATTAATTGAAGTCGCCGATCTCGTCACAGAAATGAAATTAATTAAACATCCTTTCAAAGAACAAGGGATCAAAGCTCAACCCGGCATTGAATTCTAAAGCGTTGACTTATTCTAAAAGTCAAGCTATAATAAGAAATTGTGAATTTTTGCTAAGGCCATGAATGCTCAACAAATTATCAAAGACATAGAATCGGAATATATAAAGAAGGACTTACCAACTATTCATGTTGGTGATACCGTCCGAGTCGGTGTACGTATCAAAGAAGGTGGAAAAGAACGGGTTCAACCCTACGAAGGCACCGTCATTGGTATGCGTAACGGTGGTATCAACGAAACCATTACCGTGCGCAAAATCTTCCAAGGTGTAGGCGTAGAAAGGGTTTTCCTGATCCATTCTCCACGCATTGCCGATATTAAAATTATGCGTCGTGGTAAAGTTCGTCGGGCAAAACTCTATTATCTACGTGATAGAGTAGGTAAAGCGACCAGAATTCGTCAGCGTTTTGATCGTCCTGTTTAGAATGATTTTGATGATAGCGCACATAATCACGCAAAAAAGTAACAAAGTGCGCTATAATAATTAAGGATTAGAGCATAGTCTCAGACCATGACTCTTACCATGCGCTCTTAGTTCAGTTGGTAGAACGCAGGTCTCCAAAACCTGATGTCGGGGGTTCAAGTCCTCCAGGGCGTGTTCAGAATATCAAACTTAATTTTTTCTCGATTCGCCAATTTCCGAGGTATCATAAAAACATGATTTTAATGAGAAAAGATCATGAAAATTTTGGTACTGAATGCAGGATCGAGCAGTCAAAAAACCTGTTTATATAGTATAGAAGAAAACATCTTACCTAAACATCCCCCTGAACCCCTATGGACAGGAAATATTGATTGGACTGTAGCTAAAGATCACGGTATCTTAACAGTAAAAGCCAATAATATTAAACAAAAAATAACTTTAGATATTGCCGATAAATCAGAAGCAATTTCTAAAATGCTGGCTACTTTAATCACAGGAGAAACAAAAGTTATTGAGCAATTGAGCGATATTAATATAGTTGGTCATCGAGTGGTTCATGGAGGAACAAAATACAGCGAAGCAACTAAAATAACCCCCGAAGTTAAAGCTAAAATTGCTGAATTAATACCCCTTGCTCCCAATCATAACCCCGCACATCTTCAAGGCATAGAAGCCATAGAAAAAGTCTTAGAAAATGTGCCTCAAGTGGCAATGTTCGATACCGCTTTTCATCAGACCATTCCCCTAGAAAATGCAGCTTATCCTCTTCCCTTTGAATGGGTAGAAAAAGGAATTCGTCGTTATGGATTTCATGGTATTAGTCATCAATATTGCGCTAATCGTGCAGCCGAAATTTTAAATAAACCCCTATCTTCCTTAAAGTTAATTAACTGTCATCTCGGTAATGGTTGCTCATTAACAGCTATCAAAGACGGCAAAAGTTTGGATACAACTATGGGATTTACTCCCCTAGAAGGCTTGATGATGGGAACCCGTAGCGGTTCAATTGATCCAGCCATCTTACTCTATTTAATGCGAAAATATTCCCTAACCCCGGAAGACTTAAACACCTTGTTAAATAAAGAATCCGGGTTAAAAGGAGTTTCTGGCATTTCAGCCGATCTGCGAGCCATATTACAGGGAATGCAAGAAAATAATTTTCGCGCGCAATTAGCCTTTGATATGTATATTCATCGTCTGCGATCGCAGATCGGTGCCATGTTAGCCGTCTTAGGGGGACTAGACGCTTTGATTTTTACCGCAGGAGTGGGAGAAAATGCCGCTTTAGTGCGAGAAAAAGCCTGTGAAGCCTGGGAATTTTTAGGACTTAAATTAGACAAAAACAAAAATGAATCCTCCCCCGTTGACCAAGACATCGCCAGCGAAGACTCATCTATTAGTATTTTAGTGATCCATACAGAAGAAGATTGGGCGATCGCTCAACAATGCTGGCATTTACTCACTGGTAACTGATAACTGGTAACTGGTAACTGCTCACTGGTAACTGCTCACTGATAAAATTTCTTCACATTTTGACAAACTGTGTTAATATCTTGGATGATTGGCTCAATAAAGAAAATTACCTAGAGGCGAGACAATCAAAATTGGTGGTGGAGTTTACAGGAGCAACCCGAAAAATGTCAGAGACACAACAACCCCTAAAATCCCAACGAAGCACCTTTGACCCCATCCGCATTGGTGTGATCGGAGTCGGTAACATGGGGCAACATCATAGCCGAATTCTCAGCTTACTCAAAGATGTGGAGTTAGTCGGCGTGTCTGATGTGAATGTGGAACGGGGGATCGATATTGCCAGTAAATATCGAGTCCGTTTTTTTGAACATTATCAGGATCTGCTACCCCATGTAGATGCAGTCTGTATTGCCGTTCCCACTCGCTTGCATCATTCCGTTGGTATGGAGTGTTTACAAGCCGGTGTTCACACCCTGATTGAAAAACCCATTGCTGCTAGTATCACCGAAGCTGAATCTTTAGTTAACGAGGCCGCTAGTTCTCATGGTATTTTACAGGTGGGTCATATCGAACGCTTTAACCCTGCTTTCCAAGAACTGAGTAAAGTCTTAAAAACAGAAGAAGTTTTAGCCTTAGAGGCACATCGAATGAGTCCTTATTCTCAAAGGGCTAATGATGTTTCTGTGGTTTTGGATTTAATGATCCACGATATTGACTTATTATTAGAGTTAGTCAAGTCACCAGTAGTTAAATTAACCGCCAGTGGCAGTTGTGGCTCAAATTCTCGTCATCTTGATTATGTAACCGCTACACTGGGCTTTGCCAATGGTATTGTCGCCACCCTAACAGCTAGTAAAGTAACTCATCGTAAAATCCGCCGTTTATCTGCCCACTGCAAAAATTGTTTAACCGAAGCGGATTTTCTCAACAACGATATTTTAATTCATCGACAAACCACCGCGAATTACAGCACCGACTATGGACAGGTGTTATACCGTCAAGACGGTTTAATTGAAAAAGTTCATACCACCAAAATAGAACCTTTACACGCAGAATTAGACCATTTTGTTCATTGTATCCGAGGAGGAGATCAACCCTCTGTCGGAGGAACTCAGGCATTGAAAGCCTTGCGTTTAGCCAGTTCTATCGAGCAAATGGCTTTAGACGGCAAGGTATGGGAAAACTCCGATGTTAGCTATCAATATCTAAATCCCTCTGTTTCCTAAATATTACCGAATAATTAATTATCGAAAAATCATGGGTCTAAAACCCCGCCCTTTAGGGCGTAATTGTGTTAGGATTACACTGTAGCAATATTCAGCTACCTACTGGGGGTCCCCCAGAAAGTGACGACTAACCCTGAATTGGCA
>JBFRWO010000450.1:0-4967 GCA_051439625.1 Crocosphaera sp.
GTATTAATCTGATGATTCAACAGCATGGCACAGTTACCCAAAGAGTATACCTCTTTTATTGAGTGCGGCTAAGTGCGATCGCCTGATCTTGTAGGGTGCGTTAATGAAATATAATGCACCATTAAATCTGGTTATTCGGTGTGTTACGCTGTCGCTAACACACCCTACTTTTGTCCTTTTTTCTGAAAGGAAATAAAGTGCGATCACTCCTTGACAGAAAACTTGATGACACAAGATGCTATACATATAATGTATGTATGACCTTTGAATATGATCCCAGAAAAGCAAAAACCAATTGGCAAAAGCATGGTGTTTCCTTTGCGGAAGCCGAAATGGTATTTTTTGATCCCTTTGCCATTCATGACCTTGATCCAGATTCGATTAGTGAAGAACGTTTCATCGCAGTGGGAATAGGAAACTCTGGACTACCATTGGTCGTTGTTTATACTATGCGCGGTGAGGAGATTCGACTAATTTCTGCTCGTCGTGCAACAAAACAGGAGATAAAAGCTTATGAGAAAGGAATATGATTTTTCCCAGGGAAAACGAAGAGCCGTAATTTCTTCTAAAGGAAAAACTCGCATTACCATTTATCTCGATGATGAAATTTTAGCCAATTTTCGAGAACAAGCAGAAACTGCTGGAGTTGGTTATCAAACTCTAATTAATGAGGCTTTAAAAAAACATATTCAGCCCCATTCTGGAAAACCTCTCACCGAAGAGGATCTACGTCGTATTCTTCGTGAAGAATTATCAGTTAAGAGCTAGTGCGATCGCCTGATCTTGTCGGGTGCGTTAATGAAATGTAACGCACCACTTAAATCCCTAATATTCTTGATTAAGATTCTTGTCTTTAAGCAAGAAAAAGACGCGATCGCTCGCGCCTTTTTTGCCTAGTTTTTAATCTAGTTTATAGCTGGGGGACAAACTGTTCTTTTTCAGGAACTTCGGTGTATTCAGCTACAATTTGACGGAACTCTTCTCCATCAATAGTTTCTCTTTCGATCAACAATTCCACCAAGCGATCCACCACTTCGCGGTTGTCGCGGACAATTTGACGAGCTAATTTATGGCCTTCTTCAGCTAAAATGCGCATTTCAGCGTCAATTTTCATAGCCACTTCTTCGGAGTATTCTGAGCGGTTCATTAAACCACCGCCTAAAAAGACCTCACCAGAAGAACTTTCTAAAGAAAGAGGACCAAGTTCACTCATTCCGAAACGAGTAACCATCTGACGAGCCATTTCTGAGACCTGCTGTAAATCGCCACCAGCACCTGTTGTTACCTCATCGTAACCAAAGACCTCTTCTTCGGCAGCACGACCGCCTAAAGCTCCAGCAATGCGGGCCATAAGCTGTGCTTTGGTGGTCAAACCTTGTTCCTCGTTGGGGGTAAACCAGGTTAACCCTTGAGCTTGTCCACGGGGGATTAAAGTAACTTTCTGTACGGGATCGTGATCCTTAACTAAAGTACCAACGATCGCATGGCCAACTTCGTGATAAGCGATCAGACGCTTACTCTTGCTATCAACCAAGGGAGTTCCTTCCATACCAGCAACCACCCGATCCACAGCGTCGTCAATTTCTAATAAAGTAATGGCTTCTTTACGACGACGGGCGGTTAAAATAGCTGCTTCGTTGAGTAAGTTAGCTAAGTCAGCACCACTAAAACCAGGAGTACGACGGGCGATAGTCTCAATAGAGACATCGGGGGCTAATTTTTTGTTGCGAGCGTGAACTTCTAAGATTTCGATCCGTCCTTTGAAGTCAGGAGCGTCTACAATTACCTGACGGTCAAAACGACCCGGACGCATTAAAGCAGAGTCCAGTACATCGGGACGGTTAGTTGCAGCAATAATAATGATTCCTGTATTGCCTTCAAACCCGTCCATTTCTGTTAATAACTGGTTGAGGGTTTGTTCCCGTTCGTCGTTACCGCCACCGATACCAGCACCCCGTTGACGACCTACTGCGTCAATTTCATCGATAAAGATGAGACAAGGGGCGTTTTCTTTGGCTTTCTTGAATAAATCACGAACACGAGATGCACCCACACCCACAAACATTTCTACGAACTCAGAACCAGAAATACTGAAGAAAGGTACACCAGCTTCTCCTGCGATCGCTTTAGCTAAGAGGGTTTTACCAGTTCCAGGAGGTCCAACTAATAGCACCCCTTTAGGAATGCGGGCCCCAACTGCGGTGAAACGTTCGGGTTGTTTTAAGAAGGTGACAACCTCTTGTAATTCTTCTTTCGCTTCATCGATACCGGCCACATCATCGAACATAATGTCGGTTTTAGCTTCCATTTGGAAACGAGCCTTAGACTTACCAAAACTCATGGCCTGACCTGGACCACCGGGTAAGTTACTAGAGCGACGGAACAAGAAGAATAAAGCCCCAATCAGGAGAATTGGGAATAATAGATTGCCCAAAAAGCCCCATAATGCTCCTTCGTTACGGATGGGGTGGGATTCTAGGTTTACATCAGACTGACGTATCTTACTGATTAAATCAGGGGCGTTCATGGGAAGATCAACCCTTGAGCGTTGTACACGGTCTTGAATTTCCGGGTCAACTGCTTCAACAATAGCGGTGCGACCTCCTTCATAAAGGTCAACACTGAGAATACGACCAGCATCTAAATATTCTAAGAAACGCCCGTAGGTCATACGAGTGTTAGCTGTGTTGTTTCCCATGGGAGTTGATGTTGCGGGAAAAGCTCCTTGCCAGAGGAAAAATCCCACCACCAATAGTGGTAATGTCCAGAGTAATAGGGTTCTCCAAGATATTTTCATAGGTTAAGTTTTCTCTTAGGTGAGTGAATTTGGTTTTCTTAACATAAAATATTCTTTTTGTCAAGAGTTTAGTTATAAATACGGGAGTTCTGCTGAAATTGCAGACCCAACTTAACTAAATTTAACGTAATTCTCAGATTAGTTGCAAGTTTTATTATTTGTAGACAAAAAAATAGAGAGTAGTAACGTACTAACTCTCTAGAGAAAAGGGAAAGAATACAAAGATGTTGAACGTCTTTCCCTGTTGGTATAATCTACTCTTGAATGGGAGGAAGCTTGGCAGGATCTTCTTCTAAACCACCAATAGCGGGGGAAAGAGAATTGTTGAACTGAGCCAAGGTTCTTTGAGATTCTGCGAATGTAGCGCCATTTTCAGGTCTTAAGGTTAAGACTACATTTTCGGTAGAAACGTTTTCGGGATCGTAGGAGATAAAGATAACTCTTTCTCCGTTCACGACACCAGTAGCCATTCTTTCAGTGAATGCTTGAGCAACACCTACAGGAGTAGTTTCACCAAAGGCATAGGCGAGATTGGTTAAGCGCGCACTAACGGTCTGACAACGACTTTCGGGAGTGTATAACCCTTCAGGATTACTGGAAGCAACTTCTTCATTCCAGAGAATCATGGGTTGTCCACTTAATTCACCCAATGCGATGTACTGATTGGACACATCCTCACGTGAATAAACACCACCACTATAGGGGTTATGAGGATCGAAAGTGCTATCAACGGGAGGAGCCTTTGCAGGATTAAAGGTAATTTCTACCACCCGTTCTTCAGTGACATAACTGCCATCTGCTTGAGGAATACATTCAAAGACAACTTTCTGCATCTTGCGTTCAAAAGCACGGGGGCCAGGATTGCTGTCCCAGTCAACATAAGCGATTTCTTCCTCTTTTTCTAATTCTTGAGGATAGACGAAATGTTGAGCTTGCGCTTCGGAAACTAAACCAAGTACACCAACGGTTGCTACTGTACCTAAAGCAATAAACTTAGCTGAATTGTTAACCATTTTGACCTCCAAAGAGTGTAAGGAGCAGTGTTTTAATAACAAACAAACTGCTGTTTGAGCTAATTTGCCCTAAACTAGATTAGTTCGCGGGACTTTCACTACATCACACCACACTTTATCGGTCGCTAAATTGTTTCTCTCTGCCTAGCACCTTATTCATTACAATAATTATTGTAGCTCTTTAATTCTGTTCAAAGGTGACAATCATAGGATTATTTTACAATTGGTTATTTCTTGCTAATTTTATCGTGCTTTTTATCCTTTTTTAAACCATAATAATAGCTCAAAAAATCAAGGAATCCTTTGAAATTTAAGATGAATTTTATAATTATAAAAAAAGGGCTTTTTTTTTCGTAAAAAAACGATACAATTTAAACGTTAACTAACGGAGAAGATAATCATGAAGACAGCATCGGAAACCTTAGAGGTTTATCAAGGTCAATTTGGACAATATACTATTACTTCAGAAGACCTCCAAGGGGTTAAAATATATCGTCTTGGGTTGCTACTATCCGCTTTCAGTTTTGCTTTAGGAAGTGGCTTGATTTTAGGGCAAGGGACGACCTCTTTAACCCTAACTTTACTCACTCCTTTATTTACCTCATTTTCTCTTGGTTTGGGCATTAGCTTAATAACTATTCATATTTACTTGATCCCTCTCCATCGTTTCTTACAGGTATGTTGGGGAATTGGAACCCTAACCGCTATAATTCTGTCTATATTTTCTCAAGACCCTTTAGCTTTATATGTTTATCAAAATCCCCTTACTTTATTGGGAATTGGCTTTATCTTTGTTGCCTTAACAGGGATTTATTTTAAGGAAGCGTTTTGTTTTAATCGTCTGGAAACAAAATTATTAACGCCTCTAGTTCCCCTACTTTTATTAGGTCATTTATTCGGTGTTTTATCCGTAGGTGTGGAACAAGCATTATTGGGTATCTGGTCAGGTTTATTTATCATTTTTGCCCTACGGAAATCTATTCAACCCTTAATCCCTGATATTGGAGATAAATCCGTATTTACCTATCTCAAACAACAACGTTCTGCCTCTGTTTCTTAGTCAATTAATTATGGTTTTCTGCCAACTCCCACCCCAAAAATTTTGGGGTTTACTCGAATATAAACCCCAGTGGACTTTGAGCCTTAAGGGGTGGTTA
>JBFRWO010000451.1:0-49440 GCA_051439625.1 Crocosphaera sp.
AGAACATTTCCTGCTCTTTCCACAGAAAAAAGACTACCAATTAATAAATGAAGTTTACAACCCATACTATGACCGATACCATAAATAGGTAGATAACCTTGTCCCAGAGAATTATTGGTTTGGAGACGGTCTAAAATACCTTCAAAACGGTTAAGAACATTACGAGCGATCGCTAAATGATCAAAGGTATTAACAAAAGGAGTGGCAATAATAGCATAGCCCTCCTTTGCCAATTCTTCGAGTAGCCAACGATAAGTAAAATTGGGTGCCGTTCCCACAAAAGCACCACCCAAAAAATGAATGATAGCGATGGGGTATCTAGGCACTAAAACAGAACTTCCGGAGATTTCAAGCCATTCCATAAGCGGTTAATTTTAATCAATTAAGGAGTATTATCAGAGTCTTCAGTATCAAGAATTGGTACAACAAATTGGTTTTCTGGAACTAAAGACGGGGGAATTTCTGGTTGTACTGGTCTTAATAACTTATTCCAGGCATTAATTTGGTTTTGAGCAGAACCATAAGCAGCACTATCACTAGGAATCATCCTTGCGAATTTTACCGCTTCGGACAACAAAGAACGATTGGCCATTCTTTGAGCCATAGAGAGTAATTGAAAACTCCAGCGATCTAAAGCTTGTTTCGCTTTATAACTAACATCTGTTGAAGAAGGAATTTTCCTCACCACACCGATAGCAGAAACCAAAGATTGAGGGGTTTGGGGTTGGGCAATTAAAAAAGCCTCTTCTAAATTCTTTTTGGCGCGAATTTCCCGTTGCCATTTGTTAATATTGTTTTGAGCTTCTTGATAGAGAACCCGTCCGGAGCTAATTTTGCGAGCAGCACCAATGGCTGCTTCATAGTCTTTAGCAGCACCTAAAGCAATGGCTTGATTGAGAATAGGTTGATCTTCTTGGCGTTGGATACTAACACGCCACTTCCTAATCTCTTTTTGCGCCTCATTGTGAAGTGTACGACCTGAACCGATGCTTTGTGCTTGAGTTATCGCTTGTCTTAAGGCAGAGATATTACCACCTCTGGCTAAACTACGGGCTTTATCAAGAATCGGTTGGTCTTGTCGTAGTTGGATAGTAGTAGTCCATTGAGTAATTTCTTGTCTCGCTTCTCCATAACGGGGGTTACTCGAAGGAACCATTTCTGCAGTAGCAATGGCGGCATTCAAATCATCAACACTACCTCCCGCGGCCAAGTTTCGGGCTTCTTCTAGATTAGTGACATCTTGTATTTCTAATTTGAAGCGGCTGATCAAATCTTGGGCTTCTTGATAGAGGGGGCGGTCTTCGTCGATTTCTTCGAGACCTAAAATAGCAATTTCTAGGTTTTCTACTGTGCCTGTTTGCGCATCCAAACCTGCGCTGGCCATGGTTCTCCAGTCTGCTATCTCATCGGATAAGGCCAGACTATCAGGCAGTTGGTTAACCACATCCGATAAACTCGACCAACGACGGGCATCGATTAAATCATCGATGCTATCAACGATTTTCTCTTTGGCATCGGCGATCAGGTTTTGTGCCTCTTGATAAGCGTAACTCTCAGGGGAAATTTCTTCAGCGTCCGCGATCGCTTGTAACCAGTTATCAATTCCCCCACGACGCAAAATACGATAGGCATCATCCAGAAGACTACTTTCTTCTTGAGCCAATTGAATCTTCTTAACTGTGTCATCGTATCTGGTGGTTGCCCAATATTTATTAGAGACAGTCAAAAGACCTACTGCTTCTCTAAAAGCGAGATTCCAGTTGGAATTGCGTAATTCTTCTTCTACCTTGGCAAAAATTTCTTCTCCCTCTCCCCAGATACTGCGCCACTCTTCAATTTTTTCTTCTATCAGCCCATAAACCTGTAAATTTTCAGGCACACGACGGGCTGTTGCGATCGCTGCTTCTAACTTGCCCCCTTGAAATTCCCTTTCAGCTATATCCAGAATAGCCAAGGCCCAGTCTTCTACATTACGGTTAATTTCGTTTCTTAAGGGGTGATCTTGCGGTAGTGCTTCCACTAAATCAATTGCTTTTAGGAAGCTATCTACTGTCTCTTGTTCTGCTTCGACTTGAGCGCAGTAGATACGCTTAGATGCTGAAGCAATTGGCCAAAAAATACGAACACATTGGGGGGATTTTGGCAACCTTAATAACATGGATGTTGCTGTAAAACCAACACTCCCAGAAACGATGATCAGGACAAGCGCCCAGAACTGCCAAGGAATTCGACTGGTTCGTAGGGCAATACGACTTAATAAAGCAGCTTGGTTAGCGGTAGTCCTTTGATTTGTCGATTGTTCCATAATGCTACAGACTTAAAAAAGTCTCCCTTTCTCCTCATCAACCCATTCTATTATGCCTTGTTTAAGTGATTATGCTTAATTTTTTTGCAAAAGCGTGGACACAACAAGACTTAATGATAATGTAGCGCAAAGTCTTAAGTTTGTGATCGATCCCTTTCAGAAGTGTGGGGAGACGGGGAGTGTGGGGAGTGTGGGGAGTGTGGGGAGTGTGGGGAGTGTTTATAAAGTTATTGGCTCAACTATTATCAATATCAATAAAGGATAAGATCGCAAGTTTGGGATGCTCCCGATGATAATATAGAAATAGTCTCAGCCATGGAGAAACTCTGTTATGAATACCGAAGAAAAAGCACGGGAATTGATGGCTCAAAAACATTTAACCGATGAACAACGTCATCAGAAAATGGTTAATCGGGCTGCTGAAGTAGAAGAAACTCATCAAGAAGAAACGATTAATGAAAAGGCGAGGGAATCATTGGCCGAAGAACGTCACCAGGCAGAAGCTACTGAAAAAAATATGTTAGAACGTTCTGTTGAAGAAATTAACTAAAATTTCCATCAATCCTTCTGCACGGGTTGACTCGTGCAGTTTTCTCCGAAATACTCGCTTTTTGAACGGTTAAAATAATTATTAATTTAGATTTTATACTATGTCCATACTTGATTGGTTTGCTAAACAAGAAAAGTCCGAACCCTCCATTCAACAACAGCAAGAACGGGAAATTGCTGATGGTTTATGGACTAAGTGCGAAGCTTGTGGGGCCTTGACCTATACTAAAGACCTAATGGTTAATCAATTGGTTTGTCCTGAGTGTGGCCATCATTTTCGGGTGGAAAGTTCGGAACGTATTGCCCAGTTAATCGATAAAAAAACCTGGAAACCTCTTAACGAACATCTTACTCCTACGGACCCTCTCAAATTCAGCGATCGCAAACCCTACTGCGATCGCATTAAGGACACTCAGGAAAAAACGGGGTTAGTGGATGCAGTACAAACGGGAACGGGATTGATTGATGGTCTACCTTTGGCCTTGGGAGTGATGGACTTCCGCTTCATGGGAGGTAGTATGGGGTCTGTGGTTGGTGAAAAACTCTGTCGTCTCATTGAACACGCTACGGCCGAACGTTTCCCTGTGGTGATTGTCTGTGCTTCTGGTGGGGCAAGGATGCAGGAAGGGATGTTAAGTTTGATGCAAATGGCCAAAATTTCTGGGGCTTTGGAACGTCATCGCAATGCTAAGTTACTCTATATCCCTATTTTATCCCATCCGACCACTGGAGGGGTAACTGCTAGTTTTGCTATGTTAGGGGATCTCATTTTAGCTGAACCCAAAGCTACTATTGGTTTTGCCGGTCGACGGGTAATTGAACAAACTTTAAGGGAAAAGTTACCGGAGGGTTTCCAAACGTCGGAATATTTATTAAAACATGGTTTTGTGGATGCTATTGTTTCTCGTACTCAACTGAAAAGAACTTTAGCTCAATTAATTAGTATTCATCAACCTTTTTTCCCTGTACTTCCTCCTCTTGATGTCAATGATAAACATCATCATACTGAAGAGGTTGCCTTTAAAATAGATGGTAAACAGTTATAAATTTTTTCTGATTTTTTATGGTTCAGGTTTCCAAGTTTTAGGTATTTTCTATTTCTATTTCTATGGAGACTTGAAAGGTAGTTTGACTAAATTTTAACTTATCTCCTGTTTTGATAGCACGACGCATTATGGTTAGAAAGTTGTGGAAATTCCTTGTTACTGGGAATGACAGCTAGGGATATGAAAAATGTCTCAAGCAATTTTTGTGCTGTTATATTGTTTTTTTTAATCATCAGGTAAGGTTAAAATTTCATCTCCAATTAAATCAGGTAAATTTTCAGTATGTACGTTTAAATGAGTAATTGCACCAGTTAATTCTGCTAGGATATCACCTTTTTGATCATCGGTAAGATTGGAGAGTCTTAATTGACTGAGTAAAAATAAAACTGTTTCGCATTCTTCTCCTAATTCTAATAATAAAGTTGCTAAAGTTGAATTTACTTTTAAGGGTTTTTCATCAATATTAGATAGCATTATTTACCTCTTTTTAATCTTTTTTCTGATCGTGCAAGACTTTTTTCTAATCCCCTAATTTCTTTTCTCCAATAATTAATTAAGTTGTGATCAGGAGATTCTTTTTTTTCTTCATCAGCGATTTTTTGATTATGTCTCAGAATTTGATAACGAATACTTTCCACAGATTTACGAAACTTCTTTTTTGACAATCATTCACTCCCCAGGATATTTATGAATTTACTTACAATTTTAGCACAAAATTCCATAATCTCTAATTCCTAATCTACTATTTATTATTCTAAACAATCAATCAAGATTAGATAACACAATAGAGAAGTATCTGAAATAATAATCATTGCTATTTTAATTGTTCAATAGTTTCTAAATCTTTTTCCAGTTCTTCTTGATCATAATTAAGATAAATTCCTTCATTTTTGAGAAATTAATGAACTTGTAAACGAGAAGAAAGGTTTAATAGTTCTCCTATTTATGCTGTGCTAATTAATTGATTTTGATAAGCTTCTAAAAGCAAGTTAATTAAGATTTTTTCTGATAAATTATCCCATTTATCTTGCATTTTTGCAGTTAGTTTATCAGGAATTTCAATGGTAATTTGCATGATAATTTCAAAGATCATAGATAGTGAAAGATTATTGATTTCAAGACAATTTACAATTTCTTTTATTATACAATTTTTTTCTCTTTGTCGTTAACTAAACCCATGATAATTAATAAAATCTTACCAACAATAGTAATTTTCACACACACGATTAGCATATTCAGATCATAAAACATTAGGAACCTCATCAGTTAATAAGTTATATAAGGTTGCAGCTAAAGCATAAACATCAGTATAAATATCTCTTTTTGCTCGTTCTTCGTATTGTTCAGGAGGAGAATAACCATCTGTTCTATAATTAGTATGGGTTCTGGTTTCTCCTGCGGTAAACTCTCTCGCTATCCCAAAATCAATTAATTTAGCAATATTTATAGACAATAAAATATTATTATGTTTCACATCTCGATGTAAAAAACTTTGAGAATGAATATAACTTAATGCTTCTCCTATTTGTTTAATAATTAGTAAAGAATTCACTTCATTAAACATACCATTTTTTTGTAAATTAACTGCTAAATCATCCCCTTTTATATATTCCATGACCATATACCAAAATCCATCCTCCTCAAAGACATTATGAACTGTCACAATATGAGGATGACTACATTTTGCTAATAAAAAAGCTTCTTTAATAAACTTATTTTGTAAATCTAGAAAATTATCCTTACCTTGTACTGTTGCATTTAATGTTTTAATAGCTATTTGCTCATTTGATGGGTTTTCTGTCGCTAGATAAGTAATACCAAAACCACCAGCACCTAAAATAGAATTAATTGTATAACGTCCATTTTGGAGTTTTTCTCCTGCATTTAGATGTCTCATATAAAATAAAAATTAGACAAGTATATTAGTTTAAATAAGTAGTGTGAGCAAGATGCTCACTGCACCTGGGAATGACAGTTGTAATGTGAGCATCCTGCTCACTATGGGACTACCTATATATAATAAGTAGATTATAGAGATTCTTCGTACCTCGGAATGACAATTATTGATTATTAATTGTCCAATATTAAATAGTATAAATAAAGTTGTTAAAACATGAGTCTTATTTATACTATTTACTTAGTTTTAGATAAATAGACAATTAAGATATTTTTTGTCTATTAAAACTCATCATTTCCTCCTGAATATCCACTTACTAAACCCGGATCATTATCTCTTCTAGAACCCAATAAATCTAATCGAGAAACAATAATAACAGGTTTAGAACGTTCAGCATTTGTATTTCTGTCCGTCCATTTTTCTATTTTTAATGAACCTTGAATAGCAATTAAACGACCCTTCTTAATATAATTACCTGCTACTTCTGCTGTCTTGTCCCACATTTCCAAATTAAACCAGTCAGGTTGATCACTATTACGAGAACGACGATTAACTGCTAGGGTTAGAGTACATTTTATTTTTCCTGAGTCAAAATATCTAATGTCGGGATCAATGCCGGCACGTCCTACTAAATTAACAACATTTAAGTTCATAAATCTATGCTCAACTTTATTGGTTACCAGTGTTTCTATTATATCATTAACAAAGATTAAGTAACACAGGGATTATAAGGATCTTATTATCAGAAAGATGATATTCTAATTAATAACCTATCTTTAATCTTTCACATTCAAAAAGACTATGGAAACAGTTGTTGAATTACGCGCCGCTAAAATACCAATTATTGGTTTTATTGCCGTTCATTACTGGTATATTATTATCAGAGGAAACCAGAAAAATCGATGGGAAGTTTGGCAAACACAATCTCTTTCTGAAGATAGTTGGGGTCACTTACATAAAAACTTAATGCCCTGTGAAAATGGGGTTGGAAATGGTCCAAGTTGGTGCGAAACTATCTGGACAGATACTTTAGCAAATAAACTAGCTGAAACTATTGAAAATAGTCCGATTATTTATCCTTACAATTACTCTTATCGATACTTCCCAGGTCCTAATAGTAACACTTATGTAAAGTGGATTTTAAAGCAAGCAAACTGTGATTATCGACTCAGTATAAAAGGTATTGGTCAGCATTATTAATTTTGTAATTTATAGCAGGAACAAAAACAAGTTTATCTTAGTCTATAGAAGATTTATTGAGAATTGATACTTACCAATAAATTAATTAATTTGGAACATTATGTATTTTTTATATGTCTTAGAAACCGTACTCTTTGAACAGATTAATAGACGTAACCTTGTCATTTACTATTATTTCTTCAACCCCCGGTCTCACAACAAAAGAGAGAGTTCTAAAATTAATCTCAACCCATCCTGAAGGGATAACTGCAAAAATATTGAGCGATCGATTAAATCGTCCTATTTCTATGATCAACTACTGTTTAAAAGACCTAAAAGGAGCAAAATTTATACAAGGAAAATTGAACATAGAAAATAAACAATGGATTTATTACCCCATTAGTTTTATTGATTAATCAATCAACCAATGTGAGTAAAACTATGGGAGATCATGAGTTGATTATTATTGAATTAATAAGACACTACAAGAAGCATGATGAACCACATAATTACTCACACTTCCTAAGAACATTTCTGATAAACCTGTTAATCCTCTACGTCCCATAATAATCATATCAGCATTCCACTCTTTGGCTGCTTTTATAATAGAAGAACTGGGATTTCCCATAATACAATCCCATTCTGTTTCAATTCCTTTTGACACTGCTTGTTGACTATATTCTGTTAACCACTGTTTAACTTTTTCTGTTTCTTCTTCTAAATTTTCTCGCCATTTAGGTACTAATTGATTAATTTCAGGTGTGCTAAAAGCTCCATAAGGAGTTAAATAAACCTCTGAATTAATACAGTGAAAGAGCTTTAAAATACTATTATTTTTTTCTACTATTTTTAATGCTTTAGGTAAGACAACTTTAGCATCTTCATATGAAGCTAAAGCTACTAATATTTTTTGAGACATAATTTTCTCCAATTGTATTTTTACTGTTTATAATATCATTTTTTCTTCTTCTTTTTTCGGGGTGGAGTTTGATGAGGACCAAAATACTTTTCACTCCGATAACGTAGCCACACTCTCAACACTTGAGGAATTTTTTCCTTTTCTTGTTTACTTAAACGATTATATAATAGTAATGCCTGTTCTCTTTCTCGTCGACAAGCTCGATTATTATGAGCATCCCAGTAACTTCTAGCAACTCGAATACGACGACAAACTTCTTTAATTAAAGCGTCTCCTTTTAAGGGGTTTTCTTCTTTAAACATAGACATTTTTAGATAATATTTTCAGTTAATAATGACAAAAATTATAACCCAAGGAGAAACCATCGCAGCGATCGCCACGGCCATTGTACCGCAACAGGGAAGTATCGGAATCATTCGTTTATCCGGAAATAAAGCCCTGAGTATCGCTAAAACCCTATTTATCGCCCCAGGAAACCAAAAATGGCAGTCCCATTCCATCCTTTACGGTTATATTCGTCATCCCCAAAGCCAACAAGCGATCGATGAAGCCTTACTATTAATCATGTTAGCTCCCCGTTCCTACACCCGTGAAGATGTGATAGAATTTCACTGTCATGGCGGTATTATGCCCGTGCAACAGGTGTTACAGTTATGTCTAGAACAGGGTGCTACCTTAGCCCAACCCGGAGAATTTACCCTGCGCGCATTCCTCAATGGTAGAATCGATCTGACACAGGCTGAAAGCATCAGCGAATTAGTAGGTGCGCGATCGCAACAAGCGTCCCAAATGGCACTGGCCGGGTTGCAGGGAAAACTAGCTCAACCACTACAAAAATTACGCCATCATTGCCTAGATATCCTTGCCGAAATTGAGTCTAGAATCGACTTTGAAGACGATTTACCCCCTTTAGACGAAAAAGCTATTTCTCAGAGCTTAGAGACGATTTTAGAGCAAGTAGAGAGCATTTTAAACACCGCCGAGAGAGGGGAACTATTGCGTAATGGCTTAAAAGTAGCTATTGTTGGTCGTCCCAATGTGGGAAAATCAAGCTTATTAAACGCTTGGAGTCACAGTGATCGCGCCATTGTCACCGACTTACCAGGCACCACCAGGGATGTTATCGAGTCCCAGTTAGTGGTAGGAGGTATCCCCATCCAAGTCTTAGACACAGCCGGTATCCGTCAAACAACCGATCAAGTTGAAAAAATAGGGGTTGAGCGATCGCAGTTAGCGGCCAGTCAAGCGGATCTCGTTTTACTAACTATTGATAGCACTGTGGGATGGACAAATCAAGACAGTGATATTTATCAAAAAATAGATAATTGTCCCGTAATTTTAGTTATTAACAAAATTGATTTAGTTACCCCAGATTTAGCTCAATTGCCGACACAAATTAGCGCAATTGTAGAGACTTCTGCTGCTAACAATCAGGGAATAGAAGCCTTAGAAAAAGCTATTTTAAAAGCCATACATAAAGATCAATTAACCGCTAGTAATCTAGACTTTGCTATTAACCAAAGACAAGCAGCAGCCTTAACCCGTGCCAAAATTTCCCTAGAACAAATACAAACAACTATCAAGGAAGAATTACCCTTAGATTTCTGGACTATTGATTTACGAGCAGCCATTCAAGCATTAGGAGAAATTACAGGAGAAGAAATCACCGAATCCGTTTTAGACAGGATTTTTAGTCGTTTTTGTATTGGTAAATAATATCTTTTTATAACCTGAGTCAGAAGGTCATTATTCATTGTTATTGGTAAAAATTTGATTAATGAAAAATTAACAAAAAGACTTATTTCTTAACCTAAAAACCCCTCAATATGACTAAATATTAAAGAAATATTGAAAAAATATTAATGACCTTGTATTTACCGAAAATCACTGATAATTTGTAGTCAATTTCAAGAAAAATTAACAGAAAATTGAATCATGAACAAAAAATATGTAGCTGAATTTTTTGGTACTTTTTGGCTAGTGCTAGGGGGTTGCGGGAGTGCGGTTCTCGCTGCTAACTTTGGAGGAGACGGAAACCCCTTAGGATTAGGCTTTTTAGGAGTTTCTCTTGCCTTTGGACTGACGGTTTTAACAATGGCCTATGCAGTAGGTCATATTTCTGGGGGTCATTTCAACCCGGCAGTTTCCTTCGGGTTATTTGCAGGAAAACGCTTTAATGGCTCTGATTTATTACCCTATATTGTAGCGCAAGTATTAGGAGCGATCGCAGCCGGAGGCGTATTATTTATCATAGCTAGTGGTAATGGAGCTTTAGATTTAACTGGTGCGAACCCCTTGGCTACTAACGGTTACGGAACCTACTCTCCGGGAGGTTATAACCTAATCTCTGCTTTGGTCACTGAAATCGTTATGACTTTTATGTTTTTATTAATTATTATGGGAGCAACCGATCGCTTAGCACCGGCTGGTTTTGCTCCGGTAGCCATCGGTTTAGCCTTAACCTTAATTCACTTAATCAGTATTCCCGTCACAAATACCTCTGTTAACCCGGCTAGAAGTACAGGAGTAGCACTATTTTGTGGGAATGTGGCTGTTATTGGTCAATTATGGTTATTTTGGCTTGCTCCTATTATTGGGGGTGTTTTAGGAGGATGGGTTTACGCAAATTTCCTGGAAACAACAAAAGAAACACAACCATTAGAAACCGGAGAATCAGCCCTTAAACAATAATTTTTTTACCCTTTTAATCGATAAAATAGGCAACAGTTTAATCATTAAAAAGTTAGTGATTACTGTTGCCTAAAAAATAATATGTACTGATAGCTGAATGTTTACTTAGAAGTTAATTAAAGGAACTCGATAGGTTGGCCTTGTCACATCTCCTAACGTATAATCATGGTCTTCTAAAGTGGAATTAAGAGCCTCAGTTTTAGCTTCAAAGGAGTTCTTCTCGGGTTCTAGAGAAGGAATTTCAACGTTGGGAGGATATTCCCCTCCACCAGCCAAACTTTCAACCCTATTTCTTGAGTCTGTTCCCTCTAAATCTTCTAGAGTTCCTGTATAGGTTTCTAAAGGTTTAGGGTCAGTAATAATCTCCGTTTCTGCATGGCTCGGTGCTATAAATACTAGGGTACTGAGACCCAAAGTTAAACAGCCGATCGCAAATCGAGAAAACTGTGCTAAAGTATTAAGCATATCCGGTATTTTCACCCCAATTATTGGTAGAAGTCTTCAAAAATATTACTTCTGTAGCCCACCATTAATGAAGCTAAGAGTAAGAGTGGTTGATTAATCTTGATACAGAACAATATAAGTTTTGCCTGCTCATAGATGCAAGCCACAAAGAGCAGATAAACCTCTAAAGTTTTTTAGTAAAGTCGAGGAAAAAGCTAATAACTCAGAGAAAATAATCAGACCCCGATTACCAGTCAACTCAACTCTGCGTTATCTCGATCATCATTAACTTAATTATGTCTAAGGTTGAGAGTAAAATAAATAAAAATAAACAAAAATTTTAGTTCTTAGGGTTGATGATTGGGGCAATTGCAGTTTAGGGTTAAAGAGGATGGGCTCCTTAACCCTGAGTAAATTAACTGGTGGCTTCAGCAGTTTTCTGGCCGGACTTAATGGTTCTACGAGAAGAAGAACTGGTGGTTTCTGTTGCTTCAAGGGGAGTAAACTCAATATGGTTGAGTAAAGTGGTGACGAAAGCAAACAGTAAGAAGGGTAAAGACAAGACTAGCACTAATCCCACCATAGCCAAGGCGTAAAGTTGACGGGTGCTACTCCATAACCCAAGCGCACTGGCTAAAGTTAAGAAAATAACGATTAACCAAATAATAATTTGACCATAAATATCGCCAAAAGTTAAGGTGCAAACCAAACGGTATTTTTGAGATTTTTTGTCCATTATAAAAATTTCCACAATTAGCTGCTTCTGATGTTCTAGGTTAATAACAATTATCGGAACAACAAGAATATTTAAAGATTTTTATAAACTATCGCAATATGACTTTACAATTTGATTAGGTTATGTCAACGATTGTTAACCAAAATAGATCAAGAGTATCTTGAATTATGATGAAAATCAGGATATTTTAGGGCAATTCTCAAAGGTCATATAGGCTAGAAAGCAGAGTAATCATTATATTTTTAGATAAAGTTAGGAGGTTGTTTCTGATATGTCAGGAGACTCACGTATCGAAAATCGGGACTATACCCTGATAATCGACAAAAGCAGTAGTATGGCTACGTCTGATGGTCCTGATGGTAAAACACGTTGGCAAATTGCCCAGGAGTCAACCTTAGCCTTAGCAGACAAGTGCGAAGAAATTGATCCTGATGGGATTACAGTCTATGTGTTTTCTGGCGCGTTCAAACGCTACGATAACGTCACATCAGATAAAGTGACAAAAGTTTACGAAGAAAATCAACCTATGGGACAAACGGACTTAGCCTCCGTTCTTGAAGATGCTTTTGAAGACTATTTCAAACGCAAAGAAGCCGGAACAGCAAAACCAAATGGAGAGACTTTTCTGATTATTACTGATGGAGAACCCACCGATCGCAAGGCGGTGATCAGTCTGATCATGGATGCGGCTCAGAAAGTTGACCGAGAAGACGAGCTAGGTATTTCCTTTATTCAAGTGGGAACGGATAAAAACGCAACTCTTTTCTTTAAAGCCTTAGATGACGATCTTCAAGGGGCTGGGGCAAAATTTGATATCGTTGATACCGTTACGGTTGATAAGATGAAAGGGATGTCTTTAACCGATGTCTTGTTAAACGCTCTCATTGATTAATTTAGATGGGTTTTGAGCCTCTATTTCTTAGGGGCTTTGATCTCTTTGAGAAGTTTATCTTGCTAAAAATGAAATAAAATGTTAGCCTAGAAAGGCTATGGGAAATGACAATAAAACTATCAAAATCATTAGTGATAATCGTAAGGCTCGCTTTCTCTATGAAATTTTAGAGACCTATGAAGCGGGAATTGAACTGGTGGGAACGGAGGTTAAGTCCATTCGTGCCGGAAAGGTTAACTTAGCCGATGGCTATGCTTTCATCAAGGATGGTGAGGCTTGGTTGACTAATGTTCATATCTCCCCCTATCAAGGCAGTAGTCAATATTTTAACCACGAACCGAAGCGTACTCGTAAATTGCTGCTTCATCGCAAAGAGATTAATCAACTAATCGGTAAAATTGAACAAAAAGGCTTAACTTTAGTACCACTCAAGCTTT
The DNA here is from genome assembly GCA_051439625.1 of Crocosphaera sp. Classification (GTDB taxonomy): domain Bacteria; phylum Cyanobacteriota; class Cyanobacteriia; order Cyanobacteriales; family Microcystaceae; genus Crocosphaera. Next base: position 13,096 of record JBFRWO010000451.1, read on the forward strand.
ATTTTAAAGGCAGTCGGGTAAAAGTAGGCATTGGTCTCGGAAAAGGGAAGAAACTTCACGATAAGCGAGAAACAGTCAAACGTCGTCAAGATCAACGAGAAATGTCACGAGCAATGAAGCGTTACTGATAGTGTCATCTATAAGGATTGATCCCGACAAGTAGAGTTATCGGGATGTAGGAATTATTATTGCTTTAATGGGTAATTTAAACTTGAACCTGAGAAAAACAACCCAGATAGCAAGAAACTTATGGAATATCCAAGCCATGTAGAGAAGCATTTTAGAGAGACAGAAGAACTTATTAGAAATGTCCCTTCGCTAGATGTAGCTTCCTGGCTTTTAGAACAAGGTTATTTTCCTGAACTTTATGTCTTACCACCGTCTTTTGAAGTTTCTAATTTTACACTTCAGAATCAGCCATACAACAAAGATTTCAATAATTTAACGAAAAGAAAGTTAATTAGTATTTCACATCCCAAAACTCTATTAACGTCAAGAGTATTTAGTATTCAACACCCTTACAATTATCATGATATTGTTTATCATCTTGAAAAAGAATGGGAATTTATTTTAGATCATCTATTCAATGATGATAATCAAGTATATTCATATAGTCTTCCTATTCCCGTTACCAAAAATCAAAAACAGAAGTTAAGTAAATTACGTTCTGGTCGGATGATATATGAATGGTTGCAAATGGCTGAAAAAGATTTAATTTTAGATTGTATCCATTACCAATTTATTGCTCGCACTGATATTACAAACTTTTATTCATCAGTATATACTCATAGCATTGCTTGGGCATTACATGGTAAAGAAGATGCTAGAAAAGATCAAAGTATTGGTGAGAAATTAGGAACAAAAATTGACAAACTTTATCAGTATTCTAATGATGGACGAACCAATGGTATTCCTACTGGATCAGTATTAAGTGATTTATTGGCAGAGATAATTCTCGCCAAATTAGATACACAAATATCACAAAATATAAAAGAACAAAATATTGAATTTTTAGCAGTTAGATTTAAAGATGATTATCGATTTCTATGCCAATCTGAACAAGAAGCTCAAAATATTTTAAAGATTGTTTCTAGTCAATTAGCGGAATTTAATTTAACTGTTAATGAAAACAAAACCTCTATTCTTAAGATGCCAGATGGATTATATAGAAAACACGATCGTGAGTATTTTCTTTACTCTTTATCAGAACAAGAAATTATTAGTTTCAAAACATTTGAATATACATTACTGGCTGCACTTGATATTCATCGTCATAATCCTGGAACAAATATATTAGAAAAGTTTGTGTCACAACTTTTCAAGAAAAAAGACAAAACCCTCAAGATTAAGTTTTCTACTCACAAACAAGAACAAGAAATCTATAAAACTTTCAGTTTACTATTCTTGGTCAAAAAAGAATCTACAAAAATTCTTTGCCATATTCTCTCTATTATAGAGGAATTATATAAAACGTACAGAAAAGATTACCCTGAATTAAAAGATTATTTAAAATCTATAATTATATCTGAAATTTCAAAAGCTTTTCAAAAAGAATCTACTTTTGAAATTGTATGGCTTATATTTTTCTCTAAATATCTCGGGCTTGGTATTCAAGAAGAAAAGCAATTTAAAGAATTAGTCAAACAAGGAAAGATAACAACAAATCTTTTTTATCAATCCATCCTAAACAGTGATCAAAGGATTTTTAAAGATACAAATATAGTTCTTTTTAAAACTCCTAAAAAGTGTAGAAATAGAAAAAAGACTCTATCACAGTATTTAGACGTTTTTAGCCAACAAACTACATAGATTCATTTTTTTTTATTTCATAACAACCTATAAAATTGTTGTTATATAGAACTAAAGTTAACAATCTCTTGTAATTTTTGTCTAACTTTGCCACTCATTAATAGGGTTTTAGCTTGCTCAAACCCTGTACTTAAATCATTACAAACTCCACAACGCCAAAGGTAAAACCCACCGTTATAAATAGCTAAAGACATCAAAGGGTTATTTTCCCCTTGTAAGACTTGCTGCATCTGTTTTAAAAGTTGTTTTGTTGACTCCAGAGGGACATCTTTCCCCTTTAATTGATAGTCTTGGGGATGAAGGTGTAAGCGTTCCCATTCGGGGTTATGATTGGGTTGATTGATGCCAATGATAGCGGTGCGACTTTGGGGTAAATCACAACTACCTTCTAACCCTTTAACTGTAGTGAAATGATTAAAGTTTCTTAGTTTCAGGGTTTCTCGAAAGAGGTTTTCCGTAGGAGGATGAACAAACCCACAAACAAGATGAACATTTGGGGATGAACAGGGAGACCACATCAACTCTAATGTAGCCAAAGGGGGACGTTTGCCAATTTGTTCGCGATAAGTGACTAATTGCTGGGCCTGGGGAAAATGGTTAGGGAGATAAACAAAGCTTAAACCGGTTTTTTCTAGGATATTTTGACTTTTTTCCAGGGAAAAGCCAGAAAAATCAACTCCTAAACCTTGCCAAAGGGTGACTAAAGGAAGCCCATATTTAGTGGGCATTTCTTCCCCCCCATGCAGTACCACAGGAACCCCTACAGTAGCTAAAATAAGTGCTGTGAGCATGGTTACAGGGGCAATACGGGACCTACCATCATAGGGAGTTCCTAACACAGTTACAGAGTAATTAAAGGCGAGATTATCAACGTTTAATTTTGGTCCCAACTCGGCATAAGTATCCAACATTCCTGCTAATTCTTCAGGAGTTGGCCGTTTGATGCGATGAACGATTAAAAATGCCCCAATTTGGGCCGGGGTTGCTTCTCCCAAAAGCATCAATTTCATGGCATCAGCAGCTTCGTCACGGGTTAAGTCTTTGCCTGTATGAACACCGCTACCAATTTTTTTAACATATTCTCGGAAAATATTACTCATAGTAAGTAAGATTACGGGTTAGGGAATATTCCAATTTTATTTAATTTTGTCGATCTATGGGAAAACCCGTAGTTTCGTTAACAATATTCATTATTATCCTTAAACTTGAGATGCTATGATAGGATCTTTGTTATAATAGTTATGGTAAGATTAACTATAATTGCTGGAGGAATTCCTCACCACTGTGTTCACTACTGTTAGACCGACCCGATCCCAACCTGCGATCGCACTACCCAAAGACTTATTTTGTGCCATTGATGAGCTTAAACGAGAGTTAAAAGCAGTTGTTTTGGCTCATTATTATCAAGATCCTGATATTCAAGATATTGCTGATTTTATCGGTGATTCTCTCGGACTTTCTCAGCAAGCAGCCACCACTGATAAGGAGGTGATTGTCTTTGCCGGGGTTCACTTTATGGCAGAAACTGCTAAAATTCTCAATCCTGATACATTGGTCTTGTTACCTGATTTGGAGGCCGGGTGTTCTTTAGCGGATAGTTGTCCTCCGAAAGAGTTTGCTGAGTTTAAAGCGCAACATCCTACTGCTATTGTCGTATCTTATATTAATTGTACCGCAGAGATAAAGGCTATGAGTGATGTTATATGCACCAGTTCCAATGCGGTTAAAATTGTTAATCAATTACCTAAAGATCGTCCCATTATTTTTGGTCCTGATCGTAATTTAGGACGGTATGTTGCCCAACAAACAGGAAGAGATTTAATCCTTTGGCAAGGTAGTTGTATTGTCCATGAAACCTTCTCAGAAAAGAAAATTGTTCAGCTAAAAATTGAACATCCGACTGCCGAAATTATTGCCCATCCTGAGTGTGAAGAAACGGTTTTACGCCATGCCAATTATATAGGTTCAACTACAGCCTTATTAAAGTATTCTCAGCAAAGTTCTCAAAATACTTTTATTGTCGCGACGGAACCGGGAATTATTCATCAAATGCAAAAAGAAGAACCCAGTAAGCGATTTATTCCAGCCCCCGCTATTAATAATTGTAATTGTAATGAATGTCCTTATATGCGTCTCAATACCTTAGAAAAATTGTATTTATCTATGAAACATAAGCAGCCAGAAATTATTATGGATGAGTCTATTCGTAAAGCTGCCTTGAAACCAATTCAACGAATGCTAGAAATGTCTAAATAAGTTATCACCTTACCGGTGACAAATTAGTAGTTACCGGTTATCAATTATTAGTGAGAGAATTCGTTTTTCTGGAAGTATTGAAAAATCTGGGTCTGACTGTTGGGACAAAATTGCTTATAATGAGGATTAGCAGGATTACCGATTAATCACACCATCACATCTTTGAAGGTTTATTGGCTTTATGACTAGCATCGAAGACATCCAACCTGCCTCCAAAAGCAAGGTAATGATCTATCAGCCCTATTATCCTAAAGATAAACATAAAGTTCTCCCCTATGCCATCTCTCTATACGATTTAGGCCATATAGAAGGGGTAAGGCGCATTGAAGGGGGAAAAGGTATCCCCTTTGTAGCTACCTGGTATGTATCTAAGTTGCCCTCAGAAATCACTCGTTGCCGGATACAGTTTGATGGTCAAGCAGATTTAAGTTATGAAATTACTATTCTTAATGCGGAATTTATTGACTATCTGATTTCAGCACTTAAATCTTGTCAACAAGGACAAACAGCAGATTTTCCTCAGGGATTCTATCGCAAGTTGCTACACTGTGAAGAGTCTGCCTCGTGAACTACCTACGCCAAATCGAAGATTATTGCGTTGGCTTCCTACCCAATCGAGAGCTTTCTGCTCCGAAGAGTAGCGAGTCTCACATCAAGGCGATAGGCTTTGCCCCTCGTCCCGAAGGTCAGAGTACACGGTTAATCAAATTTTCGGATGTATATAGCTTGGTTGTCGCTATTTACTTGCCGTGTCAAGCCCCTTGATCATATCACAAACCCTGTCCGCGATTCATCCGACGCTGATTGTTTCTGCTCCCTTAAACTCGGCAGACAACACAGCGTAGTGCTTCTCGCGGCGGACAGCTAAACCCATAGAAAATTAAGGAGTAACAGGGTGGCCAAGTCAACCAAATACTTAATTGTAGCCTCAATTGAACCTTATACCGGCAAGTCAGGAACCATTTTAGGACTCGCCCGTGAGTTTCAAGACAAAGGCTTCTCCATTGCCTACAGTAAACCTATTGGGACTTGTTTTAAGGAGCAAGATCTTAACCCCAAAGAAGCAGATGTACAATTTATTGCTGAAGCCCTGGGCTTAAAAGAAGCTCAGATTCGCTGGCCTCTGGTGGACTTGCAAAGTCTAACGCTGGAAAAACGTCTCAAACAAGAGGATGACTCAGACTACGCGGCCTTATTACAGGAAAGTTTGACCAATATAGAAGCTGACGTGGTCATCTTAGAAGGGGCCGGAACCCTTTCCCAAGGCAGTATTTTTGGTTTATCTATTCTCGATATGGCCACAACCCTAGACGCTTATGTGTTGTTGGTAGCCCGTTATCATTCTACCTTGGTGGTAGATAGTCTTGAAAGTGTCAAACTAGCATTGGGCGATCGCTTGGTTGGGATGGTTATTAATAATATTCCTACTCAAGAGTTAGAAACAACTCAAACTTTGGTTAAACCCTATCTCGAAAGTCATGGTATTCCCGTCTTAGCTTTGTTGCCAGCTAGTCGTTTACTGCAAAGTGTTAGTGTTCGCGAAATTGCTCGTCAGCTAAATGCTCAAGTTTTGTGTCGCAACGATCGCTTAGATTTAATGGTAGAAAGCCTCACTATTGGAGCGATGAATGTTAACTCCGCTTTAGGATATTTCCGACAAGGGCAAAATAAAGCTGTTGTTACAGGAGGCGATCGCACCGATCTACAACTAGCTGCCCTAGAAACTTCTACCAGTTGTCTGATACTGACAGGACACATGAACCCTCAACCGCTTATTATCAGTCGTGCTGAAGATGTAGAAGTGCCGATCCTTTCTGTTGATCTCGATACATTAAGTACGGTGGAAATCGTTGATCAATCCTTTGGTAAAGTACGACTACAAGAAAAAATCAAAGTTGGCTGTATTCAGGAATTAATGGCTAAAAACTTCGATATAGAGCGTTTCTTCTCCCAATTAAACCTTACATCTGTTTAAAAGACTGTGGCAAGAGGAAAGGGGAGTTTACCTATTTCCTCAACCCTCTTTTCACTATGATTGGTTATCGTTGTTATCTTCGTTTTTGTCTTCTTGATCGTTAGAATAGGAGCGACCACGAGAAAAAGAACGAGACGTTTTTTGACGAAACTGACGGGCATAAGCTTGATTACGTTCCGCTTTTTCTTTCTTTAAATTACGACGTTTAGCCACAATGGATTCCTCTGTTCAATGATGATATACTCGACCACAAGTGGTGAATAGGGACTTTTCCTCGGAAAACTTACTGGAACTATTCCAGTGGATTCTTGACACTTGTGTGCCGTAAGACGGCAAGTATACTTTTGTGCTTTGTCTAATCCGTATTTTCGCCTGTCCGAGAAAATACGAATTTATCAAGTCTTTTTTACAAACTCTACTACCATAACACTTAATTTCCAAGCAAGTCAATGTTTGAATGATGAAGGTTTTGCCATAACGCTTAAACATTCGAGCAAATTGGTTAACATAAATGATAAATTGGAGCTATGTCTACGGTTTCAATTTTTTTGTTATTTGGTTTTCAGTAACACAAAATTGATAAATTGTCTAGTAGTCAACGACACCAAACTAAAAAGAATATTCTTAACTTTTTGGGGTTTAAATTTAACCGCAAACCTCCCCCATTTACTATTGATTACTCTATGAGGAAGTTAACTTATGTCTAGTGAAAATCCTTCTCCTCTATCCTCAAATATTTCTGATGTTTCTTTATCGCCAACAGATGAATTTTCCCAAGAAGAATTGATAAGTCTGCTCAAAAATACCATTACTAAACTGGATATAATTGTTGATGAAATCAGTGATAAAAATCTTACCACTTTACCTAAGCAAGAAAGTTTAAATGCACTCATTGATAGTACAGAAATGATTGCCAATTCTCTAAAAACAGAAGAAAAAGAAACAGAATTGCCACCCGAAGATTTATCGGAAGAAAGTATAGAAAATGAAGAATTAGATGACCTAGAAAATTGGGCGGATGATCTGACTTCAACAGAAACTACGGAGACAGAAACTATAGAAGAAACTAGCAAAGAAGTTGAAGAATTCGACAGCACCGAACAAGAAGATTCTGATGCTTCTTCGATTAGAAAAAATTTATCAGGGGGAAAAATAGCCGGCATTGTAGGATTACTTATTGTTGTTATTTTATCCACATCATTTGTCCTATTTAAACCAACTTTACCTAATCTGGAAATTTTTAAGAGTTCCCCAGAAACTACTCAAAATCAAGTAGTAGAAACCCCACCCCAACTAGAGGAACCATCGTTACCAGAACCGATTAAAAATGCCCCTTCTCCTCAACCAAAATTAACCCCAGAACAAAGCCTAATTGCAGCCATCCAGAAAGAAGTAACAGATTTAACTAATCAATATCCTGACGATTTGATTGGGAGAATAGAAGCCAATTTTATCGGCAGCCGTCTGATTGTAACTGTAGGTGATCAATGGTATAATTTGACAACTGAAGAACAAAATAGTCTCGGTAATAATATCCTAGAACGCTCTCAAAGTTTGGATTTTAGGAAATTAGATATTGTAGACAATCAAGGCAATCTAGTGGCTCGTACTCCAGTGGTAGGTAAGGAGCTTATTATCCTCAAAAGAAATCAATCAACCAAATAATCTTTACTCAAAATTATGGCAGATTCAATTATGTATCAAGAGGATGGTTTTGTTGTCCTCGAACCCGATCAAGAAGAACAGATACTCACTGCTCAAGAATTATTAGAAAAACTCAAAGGAATTTTAGTAACTCGTCAAAATGATTTACCCAGAGAATTAGAAAAATTTACTACAGTGGAGGCACAAGCAGAATATTTAATGGAAAATTTTTGTGACCTCGATATGGGTTCGGATAGTTATTTACAATGGTATGTTATCCGCTTAGAAAAATAAGCTTAATTTTTAACTTTTTCTTCTTCGTATAACATAGCTGGTTGTTGTTGAATGTTATCAGTAATAGGGGTAACTTTATCAATTACTCCTATTAATTCCTGATAATTAGGAACCTCCCCATTAGCAATGTATCCCACAGAAGCAGAAATCATCGGAGGAGCAGAGGTTAAAATCCTACGTAGTCCTTCTTGTTCGATTTGAGGAAGCTGATTAGAGACTAAAACAGAGCCATTAGGAACAGAATTATCATCTTGATAGAGAACACGGAATTTGTTTTCTGGAACTGTTCCACGATAAAGATTATATTGTTCAAGGGACATGGCTGCGGCCACCACTTCCCCTTGAGCAAGCCATTGTAATGCTTGTTTTGGTGTGGCCGCTAAACGAATTTTACTTAAGGTGAGTCCATAAAGGTTCAGTAAAGGAAAATAATAGCCTGTAGCCGACCCAGGTTGTCCAAGAGCAACAGCTTGGCCATTTAAGTCAGAGAGACTTTGAAAAGAACTTTCTTCAGCAACAACAAAGATAGAACGGTTGTTGAGTCCTCCTTCTAGGGGCAAAATAGGTATATATGCTAATTTTTGACTGGCGATCGCTGCTAAACCAGGAGAAGCAAACACAAGATCCCAACCTTTATCATTAATTTGAGCAACGGCCTGACGTTCGTTATAGGCAGGTTCTAATTCTACGATACTATTGAGTTCTGATTCAAGATATGTTTTCAATTCTCCGTATTTTTCCTCTAATTGTTCATCTTCTCCAAAGCTAACTACACCTAAAGTGATACGAGAGGGTAACTGTTGTCGTGACTGACAACCAAACAAGGTAAAAACAATTAAGACTAAGTATAAACAACGAAATTTCATGTCAGTAATCAATAAAAGTTAAGCTAACAACATTCTCTTTATTATTTTAGTTCGCTCAAAGTAACTATGAAAGTTTTAGTTATTTTTTGGGCATACTACTATCATGATAAGCCATGAACTAACCTCAGAGGAGACTAGCACTTGATTTTCAGCAATATTCTTAATGTTTGTTGATAATGGTTTCTCAAGTTTAAGCCATTTCTAGGCTTTTGGCTGACAGTCTTTGGCAATGATTGGTTAGTTTATCGATATTTTATCGTCTTTTTTTTATGCTTCTCAGAATAAAACCATGTTTAAAGACAATCATATGCTCAAGAATCTTAAAATTGCCACAAAATTCAATGTTTTATTGATCGTTATTGCTGTTATTACTATTTTTCTAAGTGGTGGGGTTTTATCTTTAATTCTGTCTCACAATGCGGAAGGAGTCGTGACAGATAAAGCTTTAGTTCTTATGGAAACCATGAGTGCAGTTCGTAATTATACTAGCACTAAAATCAACCCGGAATTAGCGTCTAGATTGGAAACAGATTATCAATTTTTACCCCAAACGGTTCCTGCTTATTCCGCGAGGGAAGTGTTTGAGTATTTTCGAGAACAAGGGGGTTACAAAGACTTTTTCTACAAAGAAGCGACTTTAAATCCTACTAATTTACGGGACAAAGCTGATGACTTTGAAGCGAAAATTGTTCAGAAGTTTCGTAATGATAGAAGTCTCGAACAAGTTTCTGGTTTTCGTTCTTTTAATAGTGGTGATATTTTCTATATTGCCCGTCCTTTAGAAGTTTCTAAAGAGAGTTGTTTACGCTGTCACAGTACCCCAGATGTCGCCCCAGAAAGCTTATTAACAACCTACGGTAGACAAAATGGTTTCAATTGGAAAATACACGAAATTGTTGGGGCGCAAATGATTTTAATTCCTGCTAATGCTGTGTTTGAAAGTGCTAAAAAACTACAAGTTTCTGTCACTGCTATTTTGATAGCTTGTTTAGCTTTGGCGATTATTTTAATTAACTTTTTCTTGACATTTTCCGTGACAACTCCTTTAAAGAAAATGGCACAGTTAGCACAACGCATTAGTACGGGAGATTTAAGTCAAGAATTCGCCCATCCTTATAACGATGAAATGGGGATATTAGCTGCTTCTTTAAACCGTATGAAAGTCAGTTTAGATATTGCCATGAATATGTTAAATTCTGATACAGAGTAGAAGCAATGGATAATGGATAATGGATAATTATTATTGATAAAACCCCGTCTTTAAGGACGGGGTCTTACTTTTAAATTAAACCTCGTCGTTAACGACGGGGGCTTATTTTAGACGAATTTCTAGAGCTTTTCTCGCTTCTTCTCGATCATCAAAATGAATTTTTTCTGTGCCTAAAATTTGATAATCTTCATGACCTTTTCCTGCAATTAAAACACCATCTCCAGGGTTGGCTTGTAAAATTGCTGTGTTGATAGCTTTGGCGCGATCGCTAATAACTAAAGGTTCAACTGTTTCAGGAATTCCTGTTAAAACATCCTCTAAAATTTGCTGAGGATCTTCTGTTCTGGGATTATCAGAAGTTACCACCGAAACATCAGCTAATTGAGCCGATGCTTGACCCATTAAAGGACGTTTTGTACGGTCACGATCGCCTCCACAGCCAAACACACAAATCATTTTACCTTTAATAAAAGGACGAGCAGCTTTCAATAAATTTTCTAAACTATCGGGAGTATGAGCATAATCAACAATTACACTAATATCTTGTTTTTCGTTAATTTGTACCCGTTCCATTCTGCCAGGAACTCCTAAAAAGTTCGGTAATTTATCGACAATTTCTTTTAAATCTAAACCGAGATATAAAACCGTTGCTACTGCTGCTAAAACATTAGATAAATTAAATTGTCCTACTAGAGGAGAAGTAAATTCAATGTTACCTAATGGGGTGTTTAAAGTTCCCGTTACTCCGTTAGCTTGATAGGTTAAATTACTGGTATAAAAATCTGCTTTTGTATCCTCAACACTATAGGTCCAAACTTGTTCAGACTGGAAACTATCAATTAATCTTTTACCGTAGGTATCATCTAAGTTAACAATGGCTTTTTCTTGTAAATAATCTGGGGTAAATAATAACCGTTTGGCTGCAAAATAATCTTCCATATCTTTATGAAAGTCAAGATGGTCTTGGGTTAAATTTGTAAAGACACTAACTTGAAAAGGACATTGTTTAACTCGTCCTTGAACTAACGCATGGGAACTGACTTCCATGACACAATATTCATTATTAGCTGCTACTGCTTCGGCCAGTTGTTCTTGTAAATCAGGGGCAAAAGGTGTGGTATGTACGGCCGTTTTTTCAAAACCTGACCAACGAGTATATAATGTGCCAATTAAAGCGGTGGTTTTTTGACATTGACTCAGAAAATATTCAACTAAATGAGTAGTTGTTGTTTTGCCATTAGTTCCTGTTATCCCAACCATTTTTAATTGTTGTGCCGGATAGTTATAAAAAGCTGCTGCTATTTGCGCAGCAACAGTAATAATATCCTCAACAATAATCACACAATCATCATCTTTCGGGGGAAACTTTTGGGCAGCTTGGGGACTAATAATAGCAGCAACAGCCCCGACTTCTATGGCACTTTGCCAAAACTCACCGCCATCTACACGAGTTCCTGGCATACCAATAAATATATCCCCAGGTTGACAAGAATGGGAGTTTGTGGAGATTCCTTTAACATCTCTTTCTAGGGCAGAATTAGTGGGAAGAGAAGCAAGACTGGAAACGTTATTTAATAAGTCCTGAAGTTTTTTGCTGGTTAACATAATCTTTAAATAACTAACCGTTCAATAATGGATAATTATCTTTACCTACAAGGTAAGATGATTGACATGAATGAAATTTTGTTTCTTTTATTCTTGAAAATTTTTTTTTCCAGGGAATTAAGTTAATTAATTATCGAAAAGTTTTGTTTAAAAATTCTCCCTTTTAGAGGGGCTTTGTTTAAGGGTTGACAACAGATAACTAATTAACTTAACATACTACCATAGGTTTAAGTAAGTAATTTTCGATGACCATTTTTGAGGGAACCTTTGCCCAAGATACGTCTGCTTTGCGTTTTGCCATCGTTATCGGTCGTTTTAACGATTTAGTAACAGATAAACTCTTATCAGGGTGTCAAGACTGTTTGAAGCGTCACGGGGTCGATGTTAACCCCCACGGAACCCAAGTGGACTATGTTTGGGTTCCTGGTAGTTTTGAAGTACCTTTAGTGTCCCGTCAATTGGCCTTATCAGGAAATTATGACGCTATTATCTGTTTAGGGGCGATTATTCGCGGTAACACTCCTCATTTTGATTACGTCGCAGCCGAAGCAGCTAAAGGGATTGCAGCAGCCGGCTTTCAAACAGGAACCCCAGTAGTGTTCGGCATTTTAACCACAGATACGATGCAGCAAGCTTTAGAAAGGGCTGGAATTAAGAGTAATTTAGGCTGGAATTATGCCTTAAACGCTCTAGAAATGGCTAGTTTAATGGGTCAACTTCGCGGTGAACTTCCGGCTAATAATGCTCAAGCAGCTTTGCCCGTTTCTCAGTTAAAGAACCCGATGATCTCAGAATGACAGATTTATCCGTTTCTTGGGAAGAGTATCACCGTCATGTTGAGACTTTAGCGGTGAAAATATATCAATCTCAATGGCAGTTTAACCAAATTGTTTGTATTGCTAAAGGGGGTTTACGGGTGGGAGATATTCTCAGTCGTCTTTATGATCTTCCCTTAGCGATCGTTGCTGCTGCATCCTATGGAGGAGAAGATAAACGTTCCCGTGAAGAGATCAAAATTGGTCAACATTTAGCAATGACCAATGATAAGTTAGGAAATCGTATTTTATTGGTGGATGATCTAGCTGATTCTGGAGTTAGTTTAGAGAAAGTAAGTCAATGGTTACAACAGTATGCTTCCCCCATTGAAGAACTTAGGACTGCTGTTATTTGGTATAAAAGTTGTTCCCAGTTTCAACCAGATTATTATGTCGAATATTTAGCAGATAATCCTTGGATTCGCCAACCGTTTGAACGTTACGAAACAATGGATATTGAACAGTTAATCAATTGATAATTAAACTTTTTTTGTGTCATAATTAAGATCGTTAGGCTTCTATAGTATATAAGTATTCCTTTAGTAGAAATCGAGGTTAAAGGGAAATCATTGACTCAAAGTAATGTAAAAGGTACAGACAACCATGACCATGATCATGGTCACAATCATGTTCATAGTGAAACATCATTAAAGCAGATTATTAATCGTCTTTCTCGCATAGAGGGACATATTAGGGGAGTTAAAACAATGGTTTCAGAAAGTCGCCCTTGTCCCGAAGTTTTAGTGCAATTAGCTGCGGTTAGAGGAGCGATTGATCGGGTATCTCGTATTATTTTAGACGAACATTTGAATGAATGTGTTGCCCGTGCTGCTCAAGAAGGAAATATCGAGGAAGAATTACAAGAATTAAAGTCAGCTTTAGACAGATTTCTACCCTAATCAATGAATCAAAAAAGCTTCATCGATAATTACTATTATATATAAATAAAAGCCAATGTACAGTAAAATGTTAACTAATTTGTGTACTGCCATAACCACTCTTGTAAAACAGCACGACATTGCAGACACTTTAAGTCTTTTAGTAAGTTATTAATACCTTCTGAAGTTTTTGGATAAATCTTTTCTATCTGCTTACTATTAATGATGATCTGAGGTGATATTTCTGCTACAAAACCGTAGAGTTTTTGGTTAGAAAAAGAACTATTAATAGCCCAACCTACTTTATTTAAAGGATTTAAACTGACCAGATCAAATTCATTTATTCCTAGTTCTCGACGGAGTGTTTCTAACGCTGCATTTTTTGGACTTAAACCCTGATTAACTCTTCCCCCAGGAAAATCAAGAGTAACTTGTTTAACCCCTGGACGATAGGAAGAATTAGGTAAAATAAGTTGATTATTTTGAATCGTAATAATAACGACAGAATCAGCTTTTTCTACTCGCCAATAATCTAAGATTTCTTGACGATTATTTTCCAGTTTTTCACCGATTAAACTGAGCCAAGGAGTATTAAGTTCCAGAAAACGTTCAAGGGTACGCCAAGGAGTTTGCTTGTTCATGGCAGGATTATTTAATGTATTGTAGGGGTCAACGGCCGTTGATCCCTACAATATCAACGACGGGGTCTTATTTAAGCTGCGGGTAAAGATTTTTGGGTGTTAATAGTCCTTGCATTGTTATCTACTGGTTGATCTATTTCTAGCAGTAAATTACGAACTAAACGGGCAACCAATTTCTGCATTAATCCTTCAGCAATTTTGTGACCCATTTGCTGAGTTTCGGGCTTTCCTAATAGTTTCATCAGCAAAGGAACAACCTTCATGGGATCAAAACCAGGGGTGTTTTGCAGAATTTGTAAGATGTTTTTTAAGTGTTCAAAACTCTCACTATTATCTTGTAAATCTTGAGGTGTTTCTTGAACAGCTAATCCCACTTGTTCCCTGACCATACTAGACATATTAAACCAAGTGCGACGGCTAAACATATCTAAAGCATTAGTAATTTCATTGACTAATCTTTCCCTAATAAATTCACCCCGTGAAGAGAAGAGAAAATCAGCAGCTTGATCCACAACTTTATCAATATCATAATCTTGGGAATCTTTAGCATTTCTCATCAAATTTTCTAAGCGATTCCAGCGAAAACTTCCTTCTTTAAATAATAAATCTTTTAAAGAAGCCCGTAATTCTGGAGAGGGATCGGTTAGTAACCTTTTGGCTACATAAGGATAGGCTTTACTTAATACTTTAAAATTAGGATCAATACCGATCGCGATTCCTTCTAAGGTTACCATTGAGCGTAAAATTAAAGCATAATAAGCAGGAACTTTAAAAGGAAATTCATACATCATTTCCGACATTTGATCCGTAATACTTTTGAAATTTAGTTCTGCAACACTAGAACCCAAAGCATTACCAAATACTTCGGTTAAAGCCGGAACAATGGGAGTTAGGTCTGTTTCTGGTTTCAAAAAGTCTAACTTAACATAGTCATAAGCTAAAGCATCAAAATCGCGATTTACTAAATGGACAACTGCCTCAATTAATCCATATCTTTGATAAGGTTTGATCCGACTCATCATGCCGAAATCAAGATAAGCTAACCGTCCATCCTTCATGGCCAATAAATTGCCTGGATGGGGGTCAGCATGAAAGAAACCATGTTCTAATAATTGACGTAAAGAACAATTAACACCTACTTCTACTAAGTGTGTAGCTTCGATTCCTTGTGCCTGGATTTCTTGAATATTAGTTAATTTAGTTCCCTCAACCCACTCCATTGTTAATACTCTTCTGCCTGTATATTCCCAGTAAATTTTAGGCACATAAATTTCAGGAATATGACCGTAAAATTTAGCAAATTCTTCGGCATTTTTTCCTTCTTGAATATAGTTAATTTCTTCAAAAATACGACCTGCCAACTCATCAGTAATAGCGACTAAATCTGAACGAAGAAAGGTAAAGGTTTTTTGCGCCCAAATGGAGAGTTTCCGTAAAATATAAATATCTAAAGTAATTCGTTTAATTAAATCGGGACGTTGCACTTTAACCGCTACTTTTTCCCCTGTTTTTAATCTTCCCTTATAAACTTGGCCCAAAGAAGCAGCAGCAATGGGTTTATCTGACAATTCAGCATAGATAGTCTGGGGATTTTGGCCTAATTCTTCTTTAATAAAACCATAAGCAACCTCATTAGGAAAAGAGGGTAATTGGTCTTGTAATGTCGTTAATTCATCTAAATAAACAGGAGGAACTAAATCCGGTCTTGTGGATAAAGCTTGCCCCACTTTAATATAAGTTGGCCCCAATTCTGTGAGCATTTCCCGTAGATGAATCGCCCGTTTTCTCTCTTCTTTAGGGTTTTTTCCTCTAATTTTATCCCACCATAGTCCTAATGCAAAACGGACGAATAATAAGAACACATTGATGAGACGGCTAATAACCTGGGGAAGACGTTGACGATAGTAGTCGTTAATTGTTTCAGGACGATACTGCCAACTTTCGGGAGACATATCACTAATCGGTCCTAAGTCTTCACTATGTCCCTGAGGAATGTGACGGGGTTGCACATCAATAGTAATGGTTTCAGCCGTAGGGGCATCTGGGGCAAGGGTTGATTGAGGCATAAAGATAATTGTAAGTTCAGTAAAATATATCCTTTTGTAAATTATTGTAACAAATTTCGTTCATTTTGTAATTAATCTTTTAAGTATTTCGCGATTAACGGCGGAATTTAGATAAAAATTTTAGCTATTTTTAACCATAATAAAAATTAAAATCTTTTAATGCTAATAACCTTTGTTTATTTAAGCGATAATGATAACCTAATCTTTGTTGTAATTTTTGCCAAGCAGTTTTTTTAACAATTGTAGAAGCATCAATATGTTGTGCTATCTGATTGAGTGTTTCCCAATCTTGGCTTTTTTTTGAAGGCCATCCTGCTAGAAATGCAGCCATTCCTATGGTTATACCTTCTCCTGAATGAATTCCATTTAATTCTAAATATAGACCGATTCTTCTCCAATTTTCTAAGAATATTTGAGCTTGATTATCTTGGTTAGAAACCATAAGTATAGATTCTCCAAAGTAACTAATCTCATCAAGATTAATCTGGAGTTTTTCCGATAATTTTTGCACAATACTGAGTCTGTCTGGTCGATATCTAGTAATATGTTTTATCAGATTTTTGTGAAGTCCTTGAATCCCTGAAAAGTTCTCTATTTCTGTGGGTAATGGTTCATAAAAACGGGTATCAGCATCAATAAAAATTGCTATATCAAATTGAGATAAGGCAAAGTCAAGGACAAACCTTTTGTCGTTGTAGCAATGCAGAATTCCCTGCTGTTTTTGATGATAACTAATTACATTATCACAATCTTTAAAATCTTCAACCTTATCTGTTCCTATCAATACTTTAATTCCAGGAGCATATTTTTCTAAATCATGGGCTAGTTCTCTGCTCATGTTTCGATAAGGGGAATTAAAAGCTAAAGTACAAAAACAAAAATTTTTAGTTTTTTCATTCATCGGATTAATAAACCCCTAAACTGAGACGGCTAATCTAATCAATTTTATTAATAAATGGCAGAACAATCAAAATATCATTATTGTATGATACCCTAGAATCTTGAAACTTAACCTTGTTGTTTGAAAAATTATTTCTGATTGCAACAATGACTGATTCTTCTTCGATGATTCTCGATGCCAAACAGCTATCTAAAAGCTTTGGTGGCTTAAAAGCTGTCAATAATGCTGATATACAGGTGCAACAAGGTAGTATTACCGGCTTAATTGGTCCCAATGGTGCTGGAAAAACCACCTTATTTAATCTTTTATCTAATTTTATTCGTCCCGATCAAGGGGAAGTCCTTTTTGACGGGGAACCGATTCAAGATTTATCCCCCCATAAAATAGCTTTACAAGGGTGTATTCGGACTTTTCAAGTCGCTAGGGTGTTATCCCGTCTTACGGTCTTGGAAAATATGTTACTCGCTACCCAAAAACAAACTGGCGAAAATTTTTTAGAACTTTGGTTAAAACGAGGCCAGGTTAAACAAGAGGAACGAGACAATAAAGAAAAAGCCCTTGATATTTTACAATCCGTTGGATTAATTGAAAAACGACACGATTATGCCGGTGCATTATCTGGAGGACAGCGTAAACTCCTAGAAATGGCTAGAACCTTGATGACTCGTCCCAAACTAATTTTACTAGACGAACCGGCGGCCGGGGTTAACCCTACCCTAATTGGAGAAATTTGTGAACATATTATTACTTGGAATCGTGAGGGGATTTCTTTTTTAATTATTGAACATAATATGGATGTGGTGATGTCTTTATGTCATCATATTTGGGTATTAGCTGAAGGAACTAACTTAGCCGACGGTACTCCCGAAGAAATACAACAAAATACCCAAGTTCTCGAAGCTTATTTAGGGGAATAATTTATGTATTTTTTCCAGAAAATGTAATAAGACTAAAACTATTATTAATCATGAATTTGATAGATTAAACATTAAAATGTCAATACTTCTCAACCCTCCCACACTCCCCACACTCACTTAACTGAAAAATTAATACACTCAATTGAAAACTGCTATAATCAAGGGTAGTTAATGGGGCTGTGGCTCAGTTGGATAGAGCAAGCGCCTCCTAAGCGCTAGGTCGCCGGTTCAAATCCGGCCAGTCCGTGCGACCTGTTTCTCAGAAAGTTCAAAACCTCGATAATATCTAGGTTAGAGCGCATCGAGAGTTTAGATTAAATCAAGCTCAAACGAATCTTGAAATCTAAATAACTTTCCTATCTGTAGGTGATAGTCACCTTACCCAGAATCAATGAGGTGTATGCCTCAAAGGGTAAAAACATATCCCTCATGTCAAGAATTAGTAACCTTAACATGAAGCAAGGGATAAAAGGGAGTAACTTCTAAGTACAAGAAGAATCCTTCCGAGTAAACTGGACATGGTTAAGCACAAGCTAAACCTTCAATCTAAAACTTCTATACGGATAAGTAGCGAAAAGTGCTTGACACGCTGCACTCAAACAGAGAAAGACCAAGGTGAAACAAAGGAGTGGTGTTTCACACCGATTCTCAAAAAGGTCAAGGAGTAGAGAAGGAGATAAGGAGCAATCCTTGGAAGCAAGAAACCATAATCTTGCAACCTAAATCCAGACACAACCTGATAGGAAGGAACAGGGAAACCCTATGTACTCTCTCGTCATATTGGTCGATAAGACGAGTAGCAACAAACTTGAGCGCATGATACATAGGAGTAGGAAAGAGTAAGAAGCTAATGCCTATTTGTAATGAATAGGATATGCTGACGTACTCTGACGTTAATTAGATGAAAAACTAACAATTAGTGGTAAATATGGAAAAAGCGAGTTTAAAGACTACGATATCATGGAACACAATCAACTGGGCTAAGGTTCAGAGGAAAGTGTTTAAGCTACAAAAGAAGATTTTTCAAGCAGTTAAGTCAGGTAACAAAGCTAAAGCTCACAAGCTCCAGAAGTTACTGTCCAAATCTTACTACGCTAAATTATTAGCTGTTAGAAAGGTTACACAAGATAATCAAGGCAAGAAGACTGCTGGTATCGATGGGAAAAAGGTATTTTACCCAAAACAAAGATTAAAGCTAGTTAACGAACTGAGATTAGAAGGATACAAGGCTAAACCACTTAGAAGGGTATGGATTCCCAAACCTGGAAGAGACGAAAAACGCCCACTAGGTATTCCTACCATCAAGGACAGAGCCATGCAAGCGTTAATCAAGTTAGCACTAGAACCATACTGGGAAGCACAATTCGAGCCTAACAGCTTCGGATTCAGACCAGGAAGGTCAGCACATGACGCAATAGCATCAATCTTCAATTACACAAGTAAGAAAGAGAAATATGTGCTAGATGCTGATATAGCTAAGTGCTTTGATAAGATTGACCATCAATATCTATTAAACAAACTGGAATGTTCACACTTCAGACCTATAATCAAACAATGGTTAAAAGCTGGAGTATTGGATAAGGGGGTTTTTGATGAAACTGATACTGGCACTCCACAAGGAGGAGTCATATCACCCTTACTTGCCAACATCGCTTTACATGGTATGGAAACATACATTAAAGAATGGCTATGGAATATTAAGAAATATCGCATTCCAGCCTATAGGAATGGCAAGAAAAAGGGGTCAAGAAATAAAGCTAGAACAATAGATGAAATCGGTATCGTTAGGTACGCGGATGATTTTGTTATTCTACATGAAAATCTTGAGGTTATAGTCGAAGCCAAGGAAGCAATCAATAAGTGGTTAACTAACATAGGCTTAGAAATCAAACCATCTAAAACCAGAATTTGTCATACCTTAAACGAGGTAACAATAGATGAGAAATTACAAAAAGCCGGCTTTGACTTCTTAGGATTTAACATAAGACAGTACCCCACTGGAAAACATCATTCCAGTAAGGATACTCATGGTAGATTATTAAATCTCAAGTTAATTATCTCACCAAGTATAAAATCAACCAAGACTCATAAGGAAAAACTAAAACAAAAAGTGAAAGCTATGTGTAAAGTTCCCCAAGAGGCACTGATTGGTGAGTTAAATCCAATAATAAGAGGATGGTGTAACTACTACGCTACTGCTTGCAGTGGAAAAACCTACAATGATTTAGATAGCTATCTATGGGATATCCTATCGAAATGGGTATATAGTAGGCACAAAGAGAAATACAAAAAAGCGTTTAGAAAGTATTTCAGAAAAGGTTCAGCAGGAAAATGGACATTCCAAACCAATGAAGGAATGGAATTGAAATACCACAGTAAAACTGCCGTTAAGAGACATACCAAAGTTAAAGGTGAAGCCTCTCCTTATAATGGTGATTGGACATATTGGAGTTCAAGAAGAGGTAAATACCCAGATACACCAAAGAACGTATCAACACTTCTAAAGAAACAAAAAGGTAAATGTAACCTCTGTGGGCAATACTTCACACCTGAAGACCTTGTAGAAATAGACCACATTCTCCCCAAATCAAAAGGTGGAAGGGATACCTATAAAAACCTACAAGCCTTACATCGTCACTGTCACGATATTAAAACAAGAAGTGATGGTTCTTATGAATGGTCAGACAATGACTACGAATGGAAAGAGGATGTACTAACTGTACCAGTAACAACTGGCTAGTTAATGGGAGCCGTGTGCGGTGAAAGTCGCACGCACGGTTCTGAAGAGAGTTGTGTCAGGTGACTGGCACTTCGACTCTAACCGTCGTTAAATGAGAAAAAGTCTTAATATACTTTGACTAGGTTAGTTAATTAGATTGTAGGGTGGACAATGTCCACCCAATTGTGCTTTATTGTAAGCCTTCTTTTAACTGTTGTTTAGCAGTTGATAAAGCCTCAGATAACTTACTGGGCTCTCTTCCTCCTGCTTGGGCTAAGTTGGGACGGCCACCACCACCACCACCACATATTTTAGCAATTTGACCGATAAATTTTCCAGCTTGTAATTGCTTTTCTTTATTGACTTTTTTACTAAAAGCTGCTACTAAGCTAACCTTTCCTTCTGAGGGAATAGACCCCAAAATAACTGCACCCTCCCCTAGTTTTTGTTGTAATCTTTCGGCTGCCGTTTGTAAAGCTTTAGCATCCATTTCTCCCATGTCGGAAACCAACATTTTAAACTCACCAATAGACTCAGCTTCGTTTAATAATTGGTCAGATTTTGCTATAGCTAACTCTTGTTTAACCCCTTCTAATTCTTTTTGAGTAGTTTTCAGTTCAGATTGTAAGCTAGTGATTCGATCGCTAATTTCTTCGGGTTTAATTTTAAAGCGATCGCAGAGATCCTTGACCACAGTTTCCCTTACTTTCAAATACTCTAAAACCGCAGGACCTGCTACCGCTTCAATACGTCTTACCCCTGAAGAAATACCGCTTTCCGACATGATTTTAAACAAACCTATTTCGGCAGTATTTCTAACATGAGTGCCTCCACACAATTCCATAGAAACTCCTGGGACATCTATTACCCGAACTTCTGCCCCATATTTCTCACCAAACATAGCGATCGCACCTTTTTCTTTAGCAGTTTCTATAGGCATCACTTCGATTTCTGTATCGTGTGCTTCAGCGATCCAAGTATTAATTAAATCCTCAATTTCTTGTAACTCTTCTGAGGTAACTGCACGAGGACAATTAAAATCAAATCGGAGACGATCAAAGTCCACTAAAGAACCAGCTTGAGAAATAGAATCATCAACAACTTTTTTCAAAGCTGCTTGTAATAAATGGGTTGCGGTATGATTTGCTTGTACCCGACGACGACAAGCTCTATCAATAGTTGCTTTAAGGTTATCATTAACAGAAACTTTACCCCTTTCTACCCGGCCAAAATGAATAAAAATTCCTGATTCTTTCTGTACATCATCGATACGAATAACTAAATTTTCTCCTGTCAAAAATCCGCGATCACCTATTTGTCCCCCTGATTCACCGTAGAATGGAGTCTTATCTAAGACAATTTGAATTTCTGTTCCTGCTGTTGCTATTTCAACGCTTTTACCCTCGATTAAAACAGCTTCAACTTTAGCAGTTGATTGTAGGTCAGTATAGCCTAAAAATTCTGTAGGATGGATAGTTTCAGCAAGTTTATCTAAGCTTCCTTGTACAGTTAAATCGATGGTTTCGTGTGCCGCTTTTGAGCGTTCTTGTTGCTGCTTCATTTCCGCTTCAAAGCCTTCAATATCAACCGTTAAGTTGCTTTCTTCTGCTATTTCTTGAGTCAGTTCTAACGGGAAGCCAAAGGTATCATATAAAGTGAAAGCATCCACCCCAGAAATTTGACCTTTATTGTCAGTCTTACTAATAATTTCAGCTAGTAATTTTTCTCCTCGTTCTAAGGTCTTTAAGAAAGTAACCTCTTCTCGTTCCAATTCAGCTTTAATAAAGCTTTCTCTTTCCCTAACTTGGGGGTAAGCTTGTTGAGAAAGTTTGATGGCAGTTTCTGCCACATCATTAATAAATTGTCCTTCAATTCCTATTAAGCGGCCATGACGTACTACACGACGAATTAAACGGCGTAAAACATAACCTCTATCAGTATTTGATGCGGTGATATTATCACTAATCATGTGAACCACAGAACGGACATGATCCCCAATCACTTTCAAGGATACTTTGGTTTTTTCTGTAGATTTTTGGTAGTTAATATTAGCAATATTAGCAGCAGTTTCAATAATAGGAAAAATCAGATCCGTCTCATAATTATTAGTAACTTTTTGTAATATTTGGGCCATCCTTTCTAACCCCATTCCCGTATCAATATTTTTATTTTGTAAGGGGGTTAAGTTACCGTCAGCATCTCGATTATATTCCATAAATACCAAGTTATAGAACTCGATAAAACGGGAGTCATCTTCTAGATCAATATTGTCATCACCTAATTCGGGATGAAAATCATAATAAAGTTCTGAACAAGGACCACAAGGACCCGTTGGACCAGCTTTCCAAAAGTTATCTTTTTCTCCCATACGTTTAATTTTTTTGGGAGGAACACCAATCATTTCTTCCCAAAGTTTAAAAGCTTCATCGTCATTTTCAAAGACGCTGACAACAATATTTTCTGGGGGTAATTGATAGACTTTAGTAGACAGTTCCCAAGCCCATTTGATCGCCTGTTCTTTGAAATAGTCTCCAAAACTAAAATTACCCAACATCTCAAAAAAAGTATGATGTCTAGCAGTGCGTCCTACATTTTCAATATCATTGGTTCTAATACACTTTTGAGAAGTGGTAGCTCGAGGAAAGTCTGATTGTTTTTGCCCAAGGAAAATAGGTTTAAAAGGAAGCATTCCCGCAATGGTGAGGAGTACAGTGGGATCTTCAGGAACTAAGGATGCACTAGGCAGAATTTGGTGATTGTATTGGGCGTAAAATTGTAGAAAACGATCTCGTATTTCGTGTCCAGTTAGAAAAGGGGAAGTTGTTGTCATTATGATGTTCTCTGGTTAGTGAAAAATAACTCATCCTATTGGTTATGATTGTTCATCCTATGGAATGAAGAAAAGGTTAAGTAAACCATCTTAGGCTAAGTAGTATCCTCTTATTTTTACAAGTTCTAGGAAACAGTCTCCATGATCAAATATATCATTGCTAGTAGCTTTTCTGCTGTTATGCTGGCGAATTTTGCTTCTCCTGCCTTATCCTCTGAAGACGTTGCTATTAATCTGAACCTTAATCCTAGTAGTAATTATCACAGAACCGCTACTATTAATAATTTAGGTCCAACGAGACTTGTGAAATTAGCTTATCGAGGAGATTTCAAACACCAAGGTATTCCTAGTCATGGAGGACTTGTTCGTTCTGTTATGACGGGAAAAGTTAATGCAGAAGTTTTAGTAACTGCTGCTATTGCTGAAGGGAGAGTTTCTCCAGATACTTTATATGATAAAGGTTATCTTGACCTTGTTAATCTTAGACTCCAAAGCTACCGCAATTTTTAATAAAAAAGCTTAGTAATAGAGTAATCTGAGACATTTTTAGATGAATAGAATGAGGGATATTTCTCTCATTCTATTGTTTTTTGGTGATAATTGATAATTGATAACTGATAACTGATAACTGATTAATCAAGAATATAATAACCAAGGGAACTTACCCACACCCCACTGAAAATATAAAATAGTTGTCACGATCAACAAAAGAACAAAACCTATCATACAAATATAATCGGTTTGGGTTAATAGTGATTCGTGTAAATAAGTTCTTTTTGAACTACCAGAAAAAGCTTTTGATTGTAAGACAACTTCTAATTTTTGTGATTTGGCCATCGCATTTAAAATCAAGGGAACTGCAATAGTCGCATAAACTGTTATTTTTTTAATAATTCCCATTTTTTCTAAAGCTAAACCCCGTAACCTTTGTGCTTCTAAAATACCTTGTATTTCTTCTAATAATAAAGGAAAAAATCGTAAAGTTGACGAAAAAATAAAGACTATTTTATAAGGAATATTTGCCTTTACAATTCCTACAACCATGTCGTTAATATCCGTTGTAAAAATGCCCAAAGGAATAATTAAAACCATCGTTAACGTTTTAAAAACAATATTTAATCCGTAAATAATCCCTTCCTGGTTCATTGTTAAACCACCGATCCAAAACCAATCCTTAGGAACAGAAAAAATAGGTGTTAGATTTTCTGCATTTAGTAATGTTTTAACCTGATCGATATTAAAAAATCCCATCACTATTACTATTAAAATATAGAAAGGAATCATTACCTTTAAAACAGTGCTGAGATATTCTAATTTTACACCAGCAAACACACAAGCAGTTCCAACAATTAAAGTTAAAATTCCACCAGTGACTGGACTTTCCCAGACAAAAGCAATGATAGTAATAACTACCATCATTAATAATTTTGTCCGAAAATCTAAACGAGTAAAAATTGATTGCTTATCGACAGTTTCAAACTTCATCATGCTAGAAACACTCCGCTAGTTCATTGGGGGTTAATAAAGGATAATCTTGGTTTTTTAATTGACCTAATTTTTGGGATAATAAAACCGCTTGAGGTGGGGTTAAATAAGTAGATTCTAATAAGTCTGTTTGATGGTATGCTTCTCTGATGGGTGCATCTAATAATACGGTCCCTTTTCCCATAATAATAACTCTTTCTGCATAGTCTGGCATTAAATATAAATGATGAGTAATAACAATAATGGTTTTACCCATTTCATGCAGTTGACTACTCACCTCTAAAATAGCGCGAGATCCCTTATAGTCTTGTCCTGTAGTGGGTTCATCAAAGATAATTATGTCAGGTTCCATGGCTAAAATAGCAGCAATAATAATCCTGGCGCGATCGCCTTTGGGTAAGGATAGAGGGTGAGCTTGTTTATATTGTAATAATCCCATTTCTTCTAAGGTTTGACTAACTTTTTTATCTATTTCTTGGCGATCGTAACCAACATTATTCAAAGCAAAGGCAACTTCTTCTTCTACTGTCATACTAAAAATTTGATTATCGGGGTTTTGTGCTACATAACCGATAGATTTTGCTAAGTCACTTACGGATAAAACTTTTGTATCTTTTTCTCTTATTTTAACCGTTCCTTGTGTGGGTTGTAACAAGTTCAAAAAGTGTTTAACTAACGTACTTTTTCCAGCACCATTTTGACCAATAATTAAACAATATTCTCCTTCATAGATATTTAAAGATACATTATGTAATTCTTCCGTTCCATCTTCATAAGTATGAGTCAAATTATCTGTTAGTAATAAAGGTATTTTTTTCTCTCGATATTGAACAGTTTTAACGTCAAATTCAGAAGAACTGTTAGCAAGATTCCCTAACTGTTTTAACTGCTCAATTCCGGCTTCTAATTTAACAGGTATATTCGCAATCTTTAATCTTCTTTCGTTGATTTCATAGAAAGTTTTGGCTACTTGAGGAGGTCGCAGATTGTGACGTTCCAATAAACCAATTTCTGAATAAATTTCCTGGGGTTTTCCCGTTGCTATTACTTCTCCTTCAGACAATAAAATTAAGCGATCGCTAAACTCGGCCATTTCTTCGGCCGCATGGGATACCATAACAATCGTTACACCTAATTCTTGGTTTAATTCTTTAACTGTTGCAAACACTTCCATTGTGCCAACAGGATCGAGTTGGGAGGTGGGTTCATCTAATATTAATAAACGAGGTTGTAAAGCCAAAGCAGCAGCGATTGCTAACCGTTGTTTTTGTCCTCCTGATAATTCTTGAGGGTGTTTATTTTCAGTTCCTTCTAATCTTACTGCTTCTAAAACACGGGGAATCCGAGCAATAATTTCATCGCGATCAATACATAAATTTTCTAAGGCAAAAGCGATCTCATTTTCCACCGAAGTTGAAATTAATTGAGTTTCTGGATCTTCAAAAACAGCCCCTACATAACCAGCTAAATGACTAACAGGATGCTTCAAAGTATCGAAACCAGCAACAGTAACATAGCCAAAGAAACTACCCCCATAAAACTGAGGTACAATGCCATTTAATGTTAAACAAAGTGTAGTTTTTCCTGCACCTGTTGGTCCAATAATACCCAAAAACTCTCTTTCATAAACCTCCAAGGAAATATCCCTTAAAACAGGTTCTTTAGAATTAGGATAATAATAAGAAACCTTGTCTAAACCAGCAATAATGTTCATTTTTTTCAAATACTTATATCCAACTAACTGTGTCTGAATTTTATTTGTTTACGAATTCCTCAAATATCCATAAATAACCTAAATTCATTGATAAGGAAAATTATAACATAGAGCATAACTATTGATAAGATAGTCAGTTTCGTCTTAATCTATTGATTTTCGAGAAGAGATTACACCAAGTATATTAAAAAGAAAAAATCTCAAGCACAAAGATTAGCTATAAGTTTTCATGTAGCTAAAAACTTTGTTCAAAAGCTATTTATTTTTTATTTTTTATTTTTCTGATTTAGATTAAAACATCTCTATAAAGCTGTTCATTTGCAAGGGAATATCAGGGTCAATCTCAAACCATAGTGTTGCGCCACAGTTTTTCTGGTGTTCTGGATCATAAATCAGTCGGCCAACCCCTGGAATTCTCACCTCATTACATAAGAAACTATGTCCCCCCATCTTCACGGCAATAACAGGGTGATGGGTCTTATTCTTGTTATTAGACTTGATTATAGTCTGAATGACATGGATAAAGGTCATTATTTCTTGTCTGCGTATTCTCCAGCGACCTTTTGGCCCCTTGTTTTTACGGCTTATTTTCGGCATACCATCAGAAGATACAGGAAATTGCCAGCGACCATTTTCTTTATAGGCTCCTTCGATACGGCCATCTATAGCTAGTTTTCGGACACGCTGAACCGATAAGTGAAGTCGACAAGCAGCTTGAGTTGTTCCAATACAAGTTTCTGACATTGTACTATTGCGCAACAGTTAAAACTATTATATAACCTTTGTTTCGAGTTTGCTGTTCAAGATTATAATTTATCCTAATGTCGTGGCTAATACCTAATCTTCTAAAAGTCTAAATTCTCAATTAATAAATAGCTGCTTCGGGTTTCATAATACCAATTGCCCTTAGTCCAGAAATAACACGAACCCCAATAAATGCACCTACTAAAGAACGGACTAAATTTTCTAAGGGCATAATAGGGATTAAAAATATCCATACTTCTTCTGGCCAATTAAACATAGTATAAGTAATCATCGCTTGACTAACATGATAAACTCCTGCCACCGTCCAACTACCAAAAAATAGACCCAACCAAACTAACCGTAAATTTTCACTATTAATCCACTTAGCAAATAAAATTCGAGTGGGTAATATAAACAATAATAATCCTGACCAATTAATAAAAGAGCCCTTAACAATAACATCAAGAGAAACCTGATTATTCATAGCACGAGAAGTATAGATATAAAAGGCAACAACAAAAAAAATACTTAGAAAAAACCACCAATATTTACGCTGTTTTCCAATTACCATACAACCAGCAGCAAAACTGGCCACCATTGCTCCAAAAATAGAAACAGGGGGAATACCTGCCGTATGAGGGGCTAAAAACACCCCCATAAGGGTTCCGATGCCACTAGCTAATGCACCCCCTACCGGGCCTAAAATCCATCCCAGAAGGGGAAATATCCCTTGACTGAGGGGAAATATACCACCAGACCCAATGGTAATAGAAAAAGGGATAAAAGCTAAGACCGTCACCACCGCAGACATAACGACAATATAATCCAAAGGAGTGCCATCGATGGAGGCACTTCCTAAAGATTTGACTTCTCTTTGTTGGCCAGAAGGTTCAATCATTATTATTTTTCACTCAAAATTAATACTTCCGTTTAATTGTATCATTGTCATTGCCGTTAAATGATCTATAATATTAATTCTTGGAGTTGGATTTATAATCTTTATAAGAGTGATTCCTAACTAAATGTTGTTGATAAATTGGATCAATTGATAGTGAAAAAAATTTATAATATTGTTAAATCTACTTTAGCATTACAAGTATTGATTGGATTTGTTTTAGGTATATTAGCGGGTTTATTTTTTGGTGAAATGACCTCAGTTTTAGGAGTTGTCGGACTAGGTTATATTCGCCTTTTTCAAATGCCAGTTATTCCTTACATTTTTGTTTCTTTAATTTCTGGTTTAGGTAAACTAAATTTTAAAGCAGCTAAAGGTATTTTCATAAAAGGAGGAATTGTTCTATTATTTTTGTGGATAATTATTGTTATTGTTTTGAGCTTTATGCCCTTTGGGTTACCTAGTTGGGAGTCAGCTTCATTTTTTAGTACCAGTTTAATTGAACCAGAAAGAACTATTAACTTTTTAGATTTGTTTTTGCCATCTAATCCTTTTCATGCGATGGCGAATACGATTATTCCTTCTGTTGTCACCTTCAGTCTAGCTGTCGGTTTAGCCTTTATTTTTATTCCTGAAAAATCCATAGTGATCGAAGTTTTTAGTAAATTAAGTGATAGTTTAATGTTAATTACTCGATGGGTGGCAAAATTAGCACCTATTGGTGTTTTTGCCATTGCTGCTAATGCTGCTGGAACGTTGAGATTTGAAGATTTTGAGCGATTACAAGTTTTTATTGTCTTACACGGTTCTATTTCTTTAGTGTTAACTTTTTGGATTTTACCAAAATTAATAACAGTTTTTACTCCGATAACATATCAAGATATTATTAATAGTGTTAAAAATCCTTTGGCCACAGGTTTTGCAACTTCTAATGTATTAGTTGTGATTCCAATTTTAGTAGATAATAGTAAAAAACTGATTGAAAATATTAAGATTAATAATCAGCAAATAGAGGAAGAAGAATCCCCCTTAGATGTTATTATTCCCGCTTCTTTTAATTTTCCTACTATGGGAAAATTACTATCTTTAGGTTTTATTATTTTTGCCGCCTGGTATGTGGGTTCACCCTTATCAGCTACTCAATATCCAACTTTGTTCGTAGCAGGAATCGCTGTTCTTTTTGCAGATGGAACATTAGCGACAACTTTTTTATTAAATCTTTTCAAAATTCCTCTGGATATGTTAACACTATATATAACTGTCGAGATTTTTACGGGTCGTTTTGGAACATTAGTAGCAGCGATGCACACAGTAGCATTAGGAATTTTAGCAACTTGTGCCATTCAAGGACTCATTGTAGTAAGAAGAAAAAAGATAATTCGCTTTGTTATTACCTCGATTTTATTATTAGCCTTGACTGTTGGCTCTATCCATTTTGTATATACATATTTCTTCCCTAGTAATTATACAAAAAATCAAATTTTAAGTGATTTAGAACTATTGAGAGTTAGAGATCCACAACCAGCAAAAGTTTCTACAACTCCTCCTATTATCAACAATTTATCTGAAAAAGAAACACAGCAATCTAGATATGAACAAATCAAAGCTAATAATCTTTTGCGAGCTTGTTATTTACAAGATGATTATCCATTCTCTTATTTTAACTCTCAAGGAGATTTAGTAGGTTTAGACGTAGAAATGGCTCATATTTTAGCGAGAGAATTAGGTTTAAAATTAGAGTTTATTCCCCTAGAGCAAGGACTTAGTGAAAAAGCAGAAATTGCAGCTTATCTTAATGGAAATTACTGCGATATATTAATTCCTTCCTCAGCTTTGACCCCACAAGCAACCGAAGTTGTTAAATTTACCCACTCTTTTTCTAAAAGAACTGTAGCTTTTGTAGTTAAAGACCATAAAAAAGACAAATTCAGCAATTGGAAAGAACTTCAAAAAAGCCAAAATTTAAGATTAGCTATTCCAGCCAATATTCCTTACTATATTGCTAAATTAAAAGGCTTACTACCCAATGCTGAAGTAATAGTTACCAAGAGAAATATCAGAGACTTATTAGTGGCAGATTCAAACGAATTTGATGCCTTAATTTTACCAGCAGAAAATGCTTCAGCCTGGACTATTCTTTATCCTAGTAATGTAGTAGCAGTTCCCCAGCCCATTGTATCCATTCCTGTGGGGTATATGTTGCCCAAAAATGCCGATAGTTTAGCAGATATTGTTAATGTTTGGTTAGACTTAAAAGAAGAAGACGGAACCATAAAATCTCTCTATGATTACTGGGTTCAAGGAAATATTCAGAGTGTCAAAAAACCTCGCTGGTCTATTATTAGAAATGTATTGGGTTGGGTAAAATAATAATGGATAACCTCAGCAAATAAAGAATACCCAAGTTTAGAACTTGGGGTCGTTTAATTTTTTACCCCCCATAAACAATTGAATACAAAATGCTATCTTCTTAAAACCCCTGCTCGACAATCTTTCAACCATAGCTTAATCCCTTGACCGATCGCACCATTGATAGCATCTTGAGGAGGTAAAGGTAGATCAGCTTTTTCTAAATCAGCCAATTGAGAAAACAATAAAACCAGTCGCCAACCATCGGAACTAGCAGTTAAAAATAACCAATAATAATTCTGTAATAAAATTACTTCAGTTTTAGTATATTGCCGTTCTAAAGTAGTAAAAAAAACCTGTTTAGTTTCCTCAGGTAATTGAGGTTGATATTGTAAATTACTCAAAGGTAAAGGCTCAAATTCAGGGTTTCCTGCTACGACAATATAGTTATAAACCTCAACACTGCGATCGCCTCGTCTTGACCTTTGTGTGACCCGGTTGCCGTAACTAGGTAAATCTTTTAACATCCGAGTCATTAACGTTTCTAAATCAGAGGGACAAGTAGTCTCATTTTGAGCTAAAACTTGGGTTTGGAAAGTAATACTAAAAAGGCTAAGAACCGTTACAATTCCAAGATTAAGCCATCTTCTGGTTCTCGTTTCTGGGTGTTCATTTCTAACTGCTAACTTCATCAATAATACGCTTCCAGGCCATAACAGGATCATCTGCCATTGTAATCGGTCGACCAATGACTAAATAATCTGCTCCTGCCTTGAGGGCCTGTTCCGGTGTCATTACCCTTTGTTGATCCCCTGTTTGGGCCCAAGTAGGACGAACTCCAGGACAAACTAGAATAAAATCCTTGCCACAAACTTGTCTAAGTTGGGCGACTTCTTGAGGAGAACAAACCGCCCCGTTGATGCCCGAATCTTTGGCTAATAAAGCCATCTGGAGGGCGTACTCTGGCAATTCTAGGGGGATTTTCAGGTCAAAAGCCAGGTCCCGTGCATTGAGGCTAGTGAGGAGGGTTATAGCCAATAATTGAGGGGCTGAGGGACTTTGATTAATAGCTTCTGTGGCTGCTTTGAGAGCCTTTTTGCCAGCAGTAGCGTGAACGGTGATTAAATCAACCCCATACTGAGAAGCACTGCCACAAGCTCCGGCCACAGTGTTAGGGATATCATGGAATTTTAGGTCAAGAAAAATCTTTTTTTGTCGCTCTTTGAGGTGTTTAAGAATAGTCGGGCCTGTGGCCACAAATAATTCTAAACCCACTTTCCAAAAAGCAACTTGAGGCAAGCGATCCAATAAAGCGATCGCTGCTTGTTCTGTGGGAACATCTAAAGGAACAATAATCTGATCAGCAACAGACATAGATCGTTAATCAACAAAAAAAGAGGTAATCTTTTGTAAGTCTAACAAAGACAAACAAGATCGAACCTCTTCTCAGCAAATTTAATAGTTTTGAAAAATTAAGCTTCTTTATTGAAGAACCCTTGAATTTGTCCAATAGCTGCTGCTGCGATATTAAAAGCAGCCCAACTAGCTGCAATGATAATGGGTCCTAATACGACTAAAACACGCCAATCCATTTTTTGTTTCCTCTCTTACTTTTAATGGTACTTTAATGAAAAATTTATCCCTTTATTTTTGAATAACCCCACCGTGTATACGGGTAGGGATTCTTTATGCGATAGACGCAAAGGCGTATCCAACCGCCTCTAATACCTCACCCAATAGGGTTTGGCTTTACTTTGTTTTCTTCTCTTCTATGAGAGACTTAGCAGATGCTAATAGGATTTGATATTTAGCTTAGTTTCAGCCCCTGACCATTTTCCCTACTGAGAGTAGGTACTAGGCGGTTGTGCCCCTGTATTCCAACAGTGCTTTCCGGTTCATTATACCTTAATTTCGATTTTTAGTAGACCCTCCGCGGTTTATATGTTGGTCGCCATTTATCCCTAACTTTTAGAAGATTAGGGTATTAGCCGCGACATTACAATAACTTATCACGACTCATTTGTGAATCCCAAATTATTTCCTTGGTTACCATGGACTAAAGCCAATTGTTGGTAACGCTTAGCGTGTTCGATCATTTTGTCAGCTTCACCCTCCGATAACTCTCGAACCCGTCGCGCCGGAACCCCTACCACTAGGGATCTCGGTGGCACGTCTTTATTAACAACCGCCCCCGCACCGATAAGACTGCCCCTTCCTACCCTAATACCGTTCAAAATAATCGCCCCAATACCGATTAAACAAGCTCTTTCGATATGGGCCCCGTGAATCACCGCCCGATGCCCAATAGTGACGTATTCTTCTAAACAAGTAACTTCTCCGGGATCACCGTGGAGAATTGCCCCGTCTTGAATATTGCTGTAGGCACCAACGATGATTTTTTCCACATCACCGCGTACTACCGCAGAATACCAAACACTCGCCCCTTGAGCAATTTCTACATCACCCACAACCACCGCATTGGGGGCAACAAAAGCAGCTTGAGAGAGATCCGGTGGTGGCCAATAAGACGGAAGTGAAAATAAGGAGTCTGGCATAAATCTAAGTTAAATCTAAAATCTCGCGGTAGGATCGAGGCGACTCGGAATTAGTCGATATAATAGCTACTAGCAACGGTTCTCAGGAGATCATCGGCAGCGAATCAAGAATTATTCTCTTTTCTTCCTGCTGAAAAATCTCGGTCTGTCCTGCCACTGAAAACAGACACCACTGTTTTTACAGGAAGCCAGACCATCCAGTGCAGTTATAGACAACTAAAAACAGATGACTTTAAGTTTACAATACCCCATTTATGGGCCAGAAATCCAATGTCCCCATTGTCGTCAAGTGATTCCTGCTTTGACCTTGACAGATACTTACTTATGTCCTCGTCATGGGGCCTTTGAAGCTAACCCCAACAATAATGAGCTAGTTCATTTGCAGTCCGGTCGGCACTGGCGACGGTGGGAAGGGGAATGGTATCGACAACACACCCACCCAGACGGCATTCGTTTTGAGATTCACGAAGCCCTAGATAGACTCTATACTCAAGGCTATCGAGCTACTAAAGTCATTATTGCCAATCGTTATAAAGAGCTAGTTAGCACTTATCTAGAGCGTAACACCTCTTGGCGTGGTAATTCTCAATCCGTACCTCGTTTGTATGGTTTGCCAGTAGAGTTTAGCCCCGACATTCCCAAAGAACCCCAGTGGGAAGTTATTAATTTTGACCTCGAAAAAGAACCAGGGGTTCCCAAGCGTTATCCTTATTTTCGACTGTTTGAATAATCATGCACCATGCTTCCATTCGCACGGCTAATATCCATCAAGCGATCGCTTTTTATGAACTGTTGGGGTTTACACTCCAAGAACGGTTTACCACGGGTTATACTCTAGCCTGTTGGATGGAAGGATTAGGGGGCAGAATTGAACTCATTCAAATTCCTGAACCTAAACCGGCCCCCGATGCTTTTGGGGATGAGCATTACGTCGGTTATTATCACTTATCTTTTGATTTAAGCGATCGCGTCTCGGATCTTAGTATTTGGTTAACGGCGTTACAAACTAAGTTAACCGAACTCTCGCAAAAAGATCCCGAACAATTTTCTCCCCTAACCATTTTACTCGAACCTCAACAGCAAATGATCGGCCACACCGTTTATGAAGTGGCCTTTATTGCTGATCGAGATGGTTTACCTTTAGAGTTTATTCGCGTTTTGAAATAACAGTTATCAGTTACCAGTTACCAGTTGTTCGTTATCGGTCACTGCTCACTGCTCACTGTTCACTGTTCAAATTGTTACAGTTCTTTACCAATGTAGGTAACAGACTATAAGGAAGTGATACCATGCCCTAAAATACCTTTTTTGAGGGAGATAAAAACATCATGGCAGAAGAACTTAAAGGGAAGCTTCCGAAATTTGGTGGCAGCACCGGTGGCTTACTCTCAAAAGCTGAACGAGAAGAAAAATACGCCATCACCTGGACTAGCAAAACAGAGCAAGTCTTTGAAATGCCTACAGGTGGGGCTGCTATTATGAATGAAGGAGAAAATCTCCTTTATTTAGCTCGCAAAGAACAATGTTTAGCTTTGGGAACCCAGTTACGAACCAAGTTCAAACCCAGAATTCAAGATTATAAAATTTATCGCGTCTATCCCAGTGGTGAAATTCAATACCTTCACCCCGCAGATGGTGTCTTCCCTGAAAAAGTTAACGAAGGGCGTGACTTCAACGGTAAAATCGACAGAAAAATTGGGGATAACCCCGAACCTGTTACCATTAAATTCTCTGGTAACGCTCCTTACGACGTTTAAGGGTTGAGGAGTTGGGTGGTTAGGGTGACAAAGGTATCATTTTTAAATTCTGATGACGACTCTCAAACCACCCAACCAACCCCTAACCCCTCCCAGGAGGGGAAAATGAGGAGACCTCGTATTACTACTTTGTCTAGGAGCCAATAATCTATTGATATCTACTAAAAGCTATCAATATCTTTCTAGCAAGATGAAAAACGCTGTGATACAATGATGGGCAGATGATTAACCAGAGGATTAATCATCAAAGGAGGTAAGACCTCAGCCTCAACCCCCGTGAAAGCCCCAGAGGTAATTTTCCTCACCCTTTCTTGAAAAGGACGGAACGATCTCAGTCGACTTCTTTGTGAGTAACTTGGTTGAGAAGAAAAACCTGCGGAGTCACCGAAGCCACTTCCGATCTCAAAACCTACTAATTTTTAGGAGATTTTGTTACAGGTTATCAGGAAAAAAGTAGGTGTGGCCAGACATCAATGATTCTGCACCAATGCCACTTAAATACCGCAAGGAGTTTAGGTTAAGTTAAGTAGACTCGTTGAACCAAGAATCTCCCGATTAAAAATCGGGAGATTCTCAAGGGTACAATGTGATTGGTAACTGGCCACGGCTCATTTTTAGCTAAAGTTATGATATTTCCAGACTTTGAGCAGTTTTCCGTTTTAGCGCAACAGGGTAATTTTGTTCCGGTTTATCAAGAATGGGTAGCGGATCTCGAAACCCCAGTTTCTTCCTGGTACAAAGTTTGTGGCGATCGCCCCTACAGTTTCCTCTTAGAATCGGTAGAAGGAGGGGAAAACTTAGGCCGTTATAGTTTTTTAGGCTGCGATCCTATGTGGGTGTTATCGACTCGGGGCAACATTACCACCCAAACCTATCGAGAAGGTGAGGTGAAAACCTTTGAGGGAAACCCGTTTGATATTTTGACAGACTGTTTAGCTTCGATTAAACCAGTTATGTTACCGGAACTTCCTTCTGGTATTGGAGGTTTATTTGGGTTTTGGGGCTATGAATTAATTAATTGGATCGAGCCAAGAGTTCCTGTTTATCCCATTACTGACGATGATCTGCCAGATGGGATCTGGATGCAAGTGGATCATCTAATTATTTTTGATCAGATTAAACGGAAAATTTGGGCGATCGCTTATGCTGATCTGAGAGATGAGACCGTGAGTTTAGAAGAAGCTTATCAAAAAGCTTGCGATCGCATCACTAAATTGGTGTTAAAGCTACAACTTCCCTTACCCGTTCAAGGAAAAACCCTAGAATTACATCTCAACCCAAAGGAAACACAACCCTTAAGCTACAGCAGTAACACAGAACGCGCTCAGTTCTGCGAAAACGTACGTCAGGCCAAAGAATACATCCGTGCAGGGGATATATTTCAAGTGGTGCTATCGCAACGCTTACAAGCCCATTATGA
>JBFRWO010000452.1:0-8891 GCA_051439625.1 Crocosphaera sp.
CTTCCCACACTCACTCAACCAAAATATATAATACACTCAATTGAAAACTGCTACAGACACCAAGGATTAATCCCACTGTGAGTTCTAAATATCTACCCAAAACCACTGCTTATGTCCGTATTACTCAACAGTCTTGGCAACAAGGACAAATGGAAGGAGAAGTCAGGGCCGCAGAATATGAATGGCGGTTTAAATGGCATTTCCGTCAGGGCCAATTATTAGTACAACCATCTTTAGGCCGTGCCTTAATTTATGAACCTTTAGGACGGTTTTTGGAACGATCTGACTATCAACTCGAACCCGGGGGAGATTATGAGTTTACCCTGCGATCGCAGCTTTAATGCGCCCTTTCAGGCAAAGTAAAAAGTAAAAATTTAGCCCGAAATTTAGGTTTAAACCCTCTTCATTCATGAAGAAGAAAAACAAAAAAATAGTTATTTATGAATCATACTTTCAACTTATTACTTTTGACTTATAAACCGTATTCACGGCTTTTAATCTTCGTCAAATTCTGGCCATAATAACCGTAAAGCCATTACAGCAAAGCCAATAGCTGCCATCGCTTTTAATAATTTAGTGGGTAAGAACTGGGCAATAGTTCCTCCAGCAATCACCCCTAAGAAACTAGCTAAAATTAAAGCAGTAATTGACCCAAAAAATACCGCACGAGGTGACTTAGAACTCCCTCCTAATGCGATCGCTGCCAGTTGACTTTTATCCCCAATTTCTGCTAAGAAAACCGTAATAAAACTTAATCCAAATAATTGCCAATCCATGCTCAATTTACCTTAACTATTTAAAACATCTCCTATTAATAACCCTGTAATTATTAATAATAACAAAGCTACTGCTATATCTAACTTTTTAGGAGATAAACGACGGGCTAACCAATAACCAATTAAGACCCCTAATAAACTGGTAGCAATTAAAGCGATCGCAGACCCGGCAAACACGACCCAAGGAGACTGAGACTCTGCGCTAATTAATAGGGTTGCTAGTTGGGTTTTGTCCCCCATTTCTGCTAAAAATATGGTCAAAAAAGTTGAACTAAAAACAGTCCAAAAACTCCATGATTTTTCTGTTTTTGAACTCTCTTCAGAGGTCTTATTTTGCTGATTTTCAGTTTCATTTGTTTCAGAAACATTCATGATTTAATAGATTACAATTTGAAGGTTAATACTTAATTATTTTTTATCTTGATAAGCCATACCATTTGCTTCTGCATAACGTTCCATAAAACGCATAAACCGATCCCAATGCTCATCTTTTTCGAGATCAAATCCGCACCTAACTTCTTTTAATTCATCCCCTTCATCTCCTCCCCAAATAATTTTTAAAGAAGAAGGTGTAACGCTAATTTCTCCTTCTGAGTCAATTAAACGTAAATCACCATAGGTTTGTGTTGTATAACTTCTAAACCTTTCTAAAGATTTTAAATTCTCAAAAATCATCAAGACATTACGGATTCCTGTTTGCTTACTTCGTCGTAAACTAACATTACTCAATTCCTCAGAAATGCCCACAAAAAACTCAATGGAAGGGCTGACATCGCTCATAATTAATTGTGTTGATATTTTATTAACAATAAGGATTTAAAGTCAGGAGGAAAGTGAATAATATAACCCAATTTCCTCCTAATGCTTATCGCTTATTCAGCTTCTCCTCCTTGAATTTTAAGAATAAGAAAGCCCCAAGCTAAGCCAAAAAGAACTAAAACCATTAAAACAACGGCACCATTAAACATCATACTTTCAGCAGTCATTTTTATTCTCCTAATTGAATGGATAAGTATTAATAATTACTTGACAGTTTTAGCTTATCATTGAAGTTACCATTACGGTAAAAGTTCATCAATTTTAGCCAAAGTTTGCCCATCATCCTCTAAGTATTGTAGAACACCAAGGTACAATCACAAGATGCAATCTTCACACTCCTCACAACCTCAACGTCCCCATTTAGCCTTAACTATGGGCGATCCTGCTAGTATCGGACCCGAAATTATTCTCAAAGCTTTGTCTGATACCACTATCACCGAAACTTGTGATCTAACCGTCATCGGAACGCGATCGCTACTTGAGCAAACTTATCAGCAATTACACTTACAGGGAAAGCCTTTAGCCCATCCTGACACCTTATCAATCATTGACATTCCTCTCGACCCTAACACCCTTAGTCAAATTGTTCCAGGATCAGGGAATGCAACCAGTGGGAAGGCTAGTTTTCTCTATTTGGAGACAGCGATCGCCCATACCCTGGAAGGAAAGTTTCAGGGTATTGTCACGGCCCCCATTGCCAAGTCTTGTTGGAAAGCTGCCGGTTATGATTATCCAGGACAAACAGAAGTCTTAGCCCAAAAAGCCAAAATTGAGCGATTTGGGATGTTATTTGTGGGGCGATCTCCTTATACGGGTTGGACTTTGCGAAGCTTATTAGTCACAACACATATTCCCCTCAATCAAGTTTCTCAGACATTAACCCCTCAATTAATGTCCCTGAAGTTGGACTTATTAATTAATTGTTTGCAGCAAGATTTTGCCCTGAAAAATCCCAAAATTATCATCTCAGGATTAAACCCTCATAGTGGAGAAAATGGACAGCTAGGAACAGAAGAAAAAGATTGGTTATGGCCCTGGTTAGAAAAAGCAAAAAAGCAGTATCCTCATGTAGAAATAGTTGGTTTAGTTCCTCCGGATACTATGTGGGTTAACCCGGCCAAAGCTTGGTATGGAGATCCTTTAAAAACAATTGAAAGCGGCGATCCATCTCCTTTAAACATGAATAATTTAGGGGATGCTTACTTAGCCTTGTATCACGATCAAGGGTTAATTCCGGTGAAATTAATGGCCTTTGATCAAGCGATCAATACCACCATTGGTTTACCCTTTATCCGTACTTCCCCCGATCATGGTACTGCCTTTGATATTGCTGGAAAAGGTATTGCTAGGGAAACCAGTCTTAAAGCAGCCATCCGCTTAGCTGTTGAGTTAAGCCAACAAAGATTAATATAGATTTACGTAAGTAGAATTTTATAGAAACACATCTAAAGTGATCAAGATCACCGTTTCAGTGGGATTGAGATCAGTGGAAATTACAGATTAATCATTCATAATTAGGGACAAGTTTATGAAGTAGTCCAGATAATTACGTCGTTTTTCCGCTACTCTTGAATCTTATTATGATCTATTCTACAGAAAAGAAACAAAATATACAACATATATTGGCCTTTAATTTAACCAGTGGGCAACGAGTGTTTTATCTGGAAGAATCCGAATATTGTATTGGAAGATACTCTAAAAATTCTATTTTTATCAATGACGAAGGAATTTCTAGACAACACGCCACCTTGATCAAAAAGCAGAAAAAAAATGATCACTTTTCTTATATTTTGATTGATGGCAATAATCAAGGAAATAGAAGTACCAATGGACTTATGGTTAATGGGGAAATAATTGAAGAAGTCGAACTAAAACATGGAGACAAGATTCATTTTACTAGAGATGTAAAAGCCCATTATTATATTGTTGATAACAGGAGTCAAGAATTTATTGATAAATTGAAACCCAAGGTCTTTTCAAATGCTATTTCTCCGAAAAATAATAGCCTTTCTTCCGATACACAAATTGTACAAAGCACCACAAATAAAGCAACCTTATCAGAAATAAAAAATCTAGCTTCTGTTGTAGAGTTGAGTCCCATTCCGATTGTTGAAATTAATTATCAAGGGACTATTACTTATCTTAATCCTTCTGCTAATTTAAAATTTCCCAACTTACAAAAAGCGCAACTTGAACATCCTTTATTGCAAGGATTAATCGAAAAACAAAATTATAACAATGGCAGTCTAGTGATCCGAGAATTTGATATAGAAAACCAAAGTTTTGAACAACATATCCATTATTTAGCACAAGAACAACTGATCAGAAGCTATATCTTTGATATCACCCAGCGCAAACAAGCAGAAAATAACTTAAAGTATCATGCTTTTCACGATAATTTAACAGGACTACCCAACCGTAGTTCTTTTAATCAACATATTTCTTTAATATCTCAAAATAGCGAAAGATATCAAAAAATATTTGCTATTTTATTTCTTGATATTGATAATTTTAAAAATATTAATGACACATTAGGTCATAAAATCGGTGATCATATTTTACAATGTTTTGCACAACGTTTAAGGTCTCAAGTCCGAAAAAGTGATTTCATTTGTCGTTGGGGAGGAGATGAATTTATAGTGCTTCTTGCAGAGATTAAAAGTCCCCAGCAAGCAGCTAAATTTTCCCAAAGATTGCTGCAAAGTTTTGAAGATCCTTTACAGATAGAAGGACATGAAATATATCTTAAATGTAGTGTAGGAATTGCCATTTATCCTGAAGATGGAAAAGAGGTAGAAATACTGCTCAAAAATGCTGATTCTGCTTTATATCGTACCAAAGAATATGGGCGAAATCATTATCAATTTTATAACCCACAAATGAGTGTAGAAATTGCCGAGAATTTTACCCTAGAAAATCAACTTCATCAAGCCATGAAAAATGGGGAACTCATTCTACATTATCAACCCCAAATTAATATTAAAACAGGTGAAATTTACGGTTTAGAGGCATTAATTCGCTGGGAAAATCCTCAACTGGGTTTAATTAGACCCAATAAATTTATCCCTCTAGCAGAAAAAACAGGATTAATTTTACCCATGGGTGAATGGGTACTAAAAACTGCTTGTCAACAAAATAAAAAATGGCAACAAATGGGTTTACCACCTGTAAGAATTTCAGTTAATTTATCCGCACAACAATTACAACAATCTAACCTAATTGAAACGGTGGAAAGTACCTTAAAAGCTGTCGGATTAGAACCCCAATGGTTAGAGTTAGAAGTAACTGAATCTATGTTGATGAAAAATACAAATTTAGCAAAGAAAACCCTAGATGAATTAAGGCAAATGGGGGTTTATATTTCTATGGATGACTTTGGGACAGGATATTCATCTTTAGGTTACTTAAAAAAATTCCCCTTTGATACCCTGAAAATTGATCAAAGTTTTGTGAAAGAACTTAATCAAAGTCCTGAAGATGTGTCTATTATTTCTGCTATTATGACCTTGAGTCGTGGCTTTAATATGAGAGTTATTGCTGAGGGAGTAGAGACTAAAGAACAGTTAAAACTCCTTCAAGAATTAGATTGTGAAGAAATGCAAGGATATTTATTTAGTCCTCCTTTAAACACAGAAGATATAGTAAACTATCTACTAAGTTTTAAACAACAAAAAAATTTAATTTTTGCTTTACCCTAACCATTTAGGAGATTGTAATTGAACTTTTTCTAAAACCACTCATCTCTAACATTATGAACACTCATGTAAATCATCCTCACGAAAACCGCCACCTACTCGTTATCGAAGATAAAAAGTATCGTCAAACTATTTCTTTAGAAGAAGAAACCTATTCCATTGGCAGACATACAAGCAATTCTATTGTTATTCATTCCCAACAAGCTTCTCGTCGTCATAGTACCTTAATGAGACGAAAACATAGCTATACTAATAGCCATTCCTACTGGATTGTTGATGGTGATTTAGATGGTAATAAAAGTCGTAATGGGATTTATGTCAATGGAGAAAAATGCTTAATCAAAGAGTTGAAAAATGGAGACTTAATTAACTTTGGATGTGAAGTCAATGCCACCTATTATGCTAGTCATGAATGGTCTAATACAATCATCAATGTTGTTCAAAGTAAACCCCAACCATTGTCCAATAATTCCTCTATAGTTAATAGTAAATATACCTTATCACAACCTCATATCAATTTTAATCCTGATTCTCAACCTCTTAATCCTAAAGATACACTTCAAGCACAAGAATATCAAGATCCGTTAACTAAATTACCTAATAGAATTTTATTTCAAGAATACTTGTTAAATTCTCTGAAAAATTCCCTGCAATATCAGACACTAATGGCAGTAGTTTTATTAGATATTAATAATTTCAAAGCCATTAATAAAAATTGGGGTTATCCTGTGGGTGATAAAATTTTAGTAGAAGTAGCTAAAAGACTTAAATCAAGTTTAAGAGGAAGTGATATTGTTAGCCGTTGGGTAGATGATAAATTTATGATTTTATTACCAAAAATTAGCCAGGGAGATGATCTTGAAAAAATAACGCAGAGACTTCTAAAAAATATTGGTGAGT
This sequence comes from Crocosphaera sp., assembly GCA_051439625.1. Classification (GTDB taxonomy): domain Bacteria; phylum Cyanobacteriota; class Cyanobacteriia; order Cyanobacteriales; family Microcystaceae; genus Crocosphaera. The sequence continues at coordinate 6,191 of JBFRWO010000452.1, forward strand.
CCTTACAATTATCAGAAAAACTTTTATACTTAGAATATAGTGTAGGCTCTGCCATTTATCCTCAAGATGGTCAGGATGTCAAAACCCTTCTACGACAAGCAGAAGTGAGGTTAGTAAATCATAAAAAAGAGATGCGATCGCAGGATAAAAAATCTCATTTGACAATTGATACCAAAGCCTCTAAATTATTAAAAGCGAAAACGGCACTAGAAGAAGCTTTAAAGCGTCAAGAATTAGAACTTTATTATCAACCTCAAATCAAAATAAACACAGGAGAAATTTCAGGATTTGAAGCATTAATTCGTTGGAATCATCCAGAATTAGGTCAAATCAACCCCCAAAAATTCATCCCTGTTGCTGAACAAACTGATTTAATTATATCCATAGGTGAATGGGTTTTAAGAGAAGCCTGTCGTCAAAATAGTGCTTGGCAGGATATGGGTTTACCTCATTTGATTATGTCCGTTAATTTGTCGCCTTTACAATTAAAAGATCCTAATTTTTTCAACCTAGTTGAAAGCATATTAAGGGAAACAAAACTAGATCCTCAGTGGCTAGAATTGGAGATAACAGAAAAAGCAATTTTGGCTAATACAGAACTAGCTCATAAAGTTTTGCAAAATTTAAGACAATTAGGAATTCATTTATCTATGGATGATTTCGGCACTGGTTATTCTTGTATTAATCATCTTCCCAAATTTCCTTTTGGCACCTTAAAAATTGCTCAATCTTGTGTTCAAGAAATAACAGAAAAACCAGAGAATATTGCTATTATTTCGGCGGCTGTTGCTTTAGGAAATAGTTTAGATTTAAGGGTAATTGCGGAAGGAGTTGAAACTAATAAACAACTCAATTTATTGGAAAATTTAGATTGTCGAGAAGCCCAAGGATATTTATTAAGTCAACCCTTAAATTATCAGAATGCAACCCAATTCTTAGAAATTTATCGAGACCAGAAGGTTCCTTGTTAATTTTGATAAAATGGGAACATAGCCTTCTAGGCTTCCATCAGCAGTCTACTGGTGCTATATTATTCACGACTCAAATGTAAACCATGTCTAAAGCAAGCGATAATAATTCTTGGAACTTTCCAGACTTAGACGAAGCGTTAGTGAGTTTTGATGAAATTCAAGAACAATTAAACTATCAACAAGCACAAGATAGTCTCAGAAATTTAGTGAACCATTTAGACTTAACTAATAGGGAACAAATTGGCTTAGAAAGTGAGTTAAATAACCTAATAGAGATGTTAGAAAAATTGGAGTGTTCTCTGGTACAAATCGCTGCTTTTGGTATGGTAGGAAGGGGAAAATCTTCGGTTTTAAACGCCTTAATAGGAGAAAATATTTTTAAAACAGGGCCTTTACACGGAGTGACTCAAACTATTGATGCAGCAGACTGGAAACTACAAGAAGATGAGCAAATAAAAGGGTTGCAAACAGTAGCATTATCAGGGTGGGGACAGTCCCAAATACAGTTAATTGATACCCCAGGAATTGATGAAGTAGATGGAGAAACTAGGGAAATGTTAGCCCATGATATGGCTAAACAAGTAGACTTAATTCTCTTTGTTATTTCTGGAGATATGACTAAGGTAGAATTTGAGGCTTTATCGCGCTTAAGATCAGCAGGAAAACCGATTATTTTAATCTTTAATAAAATCGATCAATACCCAGAAATAGACCGCTTAGCAATTTATGAAAAAATACGGGATGAAAGAGTTAAAGAGTTACTCTCTCCTGATGAAATTGTTATGATTGCTGCTGCCCCTTTAATCACAGAAATTAGTCAAGATGAACAAGGTAATTTAAAACAGAAAAAAACTAGAGGTAAGCCAAAAATAGAGAGTTTAAAGTTAAAAATCTTAGAAATTTTACATCGGGAAGGGAAGTCCTTGATTGCTCTCAATACAATGTTATACGCCGATGAAGTTAATGAGCAAATCGTAGCTCGTAAATTAGAAATTCGGGAAAAAGCAGCTAACCAATTAATTCACAAAGCAGTAATGATCAAAGCCATGGCCATTGCTTTAAACCCAGTGACAGTAGTTGATTTATTTACCGGGGCCGTGGTAGATGTAGCCATGATTTTGTCCTTATCTAATCTCTATGGTATTCCCATGACCCAACAAGCAGCGATCGCCCTTTTACAAAAAATTGGGGTGAGTATGGGGGGTATTAGTGCCACTGAGTTTCTCACTTCCTTGGGGTTGAGTTCCCTCAAAGGAATGTTAGGGTTGATGGTTCCCACAACAGCAGGGTTGTCTTTGCTTCCTTATGTTTCCATTGCCATCACTCAAGGTAGTGTGGCCGGGGTGTCTTGTTATGCTATTGGCCAGGTGACGAAACGCTATTTAGCCAATGGGGCAGCCTGGGGGGCAGAAGGACCGAAAACAGTGGTGAAGCAGATTTTACTATCTTTGGATAAAACTTCGATTTTGAATCGTATTAAGTGGGAGTTGGGAGCTAAGTTGAAGCGAGATCAGGGTTTTAAGGTTATGTAGTCATAGGGAGTTTGGGGAGTTTGGGAAGTTTGGGGAGAATATTAGTCCAACCATAAGAGCGACTTTTGCTGAGCATTAAGAAAGTTAACAAAAAGGGACTTGACGAATCCTTAAAATTTGCTGTAATCTTCTATAGTAATTAGACTATGATTAATTAAAAAAAAATAGAAGTTAGTCTATAACGCTATCAGCAACAGA
>JBFRWO010000453.1:0-3601 GCA_051439625.1 Crocosphaera sp.
TTAATCTTAATGCTTATCCTTATGCTTCTCAACGTCGGGTTATTTTAGCTAAAAATTGTGCAGTTGCGACCAGTCAACCGTTGGCAACTTTAGCAGGAATAGAAATGTTTCAAGCAGGAGGAAATGCGGTTGATGCAGCTATTGCTACTGCTATTACTTTAACGGTGGTTGAACCCACTTCTAATGGTATCGGTGGTGATGCTTTTGCTTTGATTTGGGATGGAAAATTACAGGGTATTAATGGCTCAGGAAAAAGTCCGAAAAATTTATCATTACAGGCTTATTCTAGTTTAGAAAAAATGCCGGAGTTAGGCTGGTTAACTGTAACGGTTCCTGGGGCAGTTTCTGTCTGGTATGAGGTTTGGCAACGCTGGGGAAAATTGCCTTTTGAACAGTTATTTATTCCTGCCATTCGTTATGCTAAAAATGGTTTTCCTGTTTCTCCCGTAACAGCAGAAATATGGCGACGTAAAGAAGTGGTTTATCTCACGAAAAAAAGACCAGAATATCAATATTTTCAAAAAGTTTTCTTTCCCAAAGATCGCGCCCCAAAAGCTGGAGAAATTTGGGGAAGTGTTCTTCATGCTGAAACATTAGAAGAGATTGCCAAGACAGGAGAAGAAAGTTTTTATAAGGGAAAAATAGCTGAAAAAATAAACAATTTTTCTGCTGATACAGGGGGTTATTTAACCTCTGATGATTTAGCTAGTCATACTCCTTTATGGGTTGCTCCCATTGCTACAAAATACAAGGAATTAGATGTATGGGAAATGCCTCCCAATAGCCAAGGAATTGCAGCTTTAATGGCTTTAAATATTGTTGAAAATTTCAACATAGAACAATATAAACGGGATTCTGTAGATAGCTTTCATTATCAAATTGAAGCCATGAAATTAGCTTTTGCTGATGTTTATAATTATGTTGGTGATCCTGATTTCATGAAAGTATATAACAAAAATTTACTCAACAAAAATTATGCAAAACAACGTCAAAAATTGATTAATAAGCAAGCTATTCATTTAGCTAACCCTGGAATACCACAAGGAGGAACAGTTTATTTATGTACCGCAGATTCAGACTTAATGGTGTCCTTTATCCAATCTAATTATGATACTTTCGGTAGCGGAATTTTAGTGCCAGAAACAGGAATATCCTTACATAATAGAGGCTCAGCTTTTAGCTTAGAAAAAGGTCATCCTAATCAAATAAAACCTAATAAACGTCCTTTTCATACTATTATTCCTGGCTTTTTAACCAAAGATAATCAACCCCTTGGCCCATTTGGGGTAATGGGTGCGCCCATGCAACCCCAAGGACACCTACAAATCGTGGTTAATTTAACTGATTATAAAATGAATCCTCAAGCTGCCTTAGATGCACCTAGATGGCGATTTTTAGAAGGAAATAGCGTACTTTTAGAAAGGGGTACATCCCCCGAAATTGTTGCAGGATTAAGAGAACGAGGTCATGATGTTAAACTAGCCCCTGAAACTATGTTTGGCAAAGGTCAAATGATACTCAAAAATAACGGTGTTTTAATCGCAGGTTCCGAACCCCGTGCCGATGGTTTAGCATTAGGTTATTAGTAAGCATTTAGCTAAGAATAAACAACTTACGGATGAAGCGTTGCTAAAGACTTTCCTTAAGTTAAGATATTTTTTATAATAAATCTTAATACTTAAATCTGCGACGTTATCATATCTATGAATAGTACCTTCCTTAATCATCTCAAAAGTCCCAAACGTCCTGTACTCGTCTTTGACGGTGCCACAGGAACCTCCTTACAAAGTCAAAATTTGACCGCAGAAGACTTCGGAGGACCCGAATACGAAGGTTGCAATGAATATTTAGTGCATACCAAACCCTCAGCAGTGGAACAAGTACACCGAGGGTTTTTGGAAGCGGGTGCAGATGTTATTGAAACGGACACCTTTGGGGGAACTTCTATTGTCCTTGCAGAGTATGATTTAGCAGATCAAGCTTACTATTTGAATAAAAGAGCAACAGAAATCGCTAAAAAAATGGCTACTGAATACTCTACCCTAGAAAAACCCCGTTTTGTAGCCGGTTCTATGGGTCCAGGGACTAAGTTACCCACGTTAGGACATATTGATTTTGATACCCTCAGAGACGCTTACACTGAGCAAGCAGAGGGTTTATACGATGGGGGTGCAGATTTATTCATTATTGAAACTTGTCAGGATGTACTGCAAATAAAATCAGCTTTGAATGCAGTCGAAGAGGTTTTTGAGAAGAAGGGAAAACGTTTACCCATCATGGTTTCTATCACGATGGAAACTTTGGGAACGATGTTAGTGGGAACAGAAATAAGTGCAGCGTTAGCTGTTTTAGAACCTTATAACATAGATATTTTAGGACTCAATTGTGCTACGGGTCCTGAACAGATGAAAGAACATATAAAATATTTGTCTGAACATTCTCCTTTTATTGTTTCTTGTATTCCTAATGCGGGGTTACCTGAGAATGTTGGGGGACAAGCTCATTATCGTTTGACTCCTATAGAGTTAAAGATGGCCTTGATGCACTTTATCGAAGATTTAGGAGTACAAATTATTGGGGGATGTTGTGGAACTCGTCCCGATCATATTAAGTGTTTATCGGAACTTTCTCAAGAATTAACACCGAAAGAACGTCATCCTGAGTATGAACCTTCGGCTGCTTCTATTTATAGCACTCAACCTTATATTCAAGATAATTCTTTCTTGATTATTGGGGAAAGATTAAACGCCAGTGGTTCTAAGAAATGTCGAACCTTATTAGATGCTGAAGACTGGGATAGTTTAGTTTCTTTGGCAAAAACTCAGGTCAAAGAAGGGGCGCACGTTTTAGATGTTAACGTGGATTATGTGGGACGAGATGGGGTGCGAGATATGCACGATTTGGCCTCTCGTTTGGTGAATAATATCACCCTTCCTTTGATGTTAGATTCCACAGAATGGCAGAAAATGGAGTCAGGTCTAAAGGTTGCCGGTGGTAAATGTATTCTCAATTCTACTAACTACGAAGATGGAGAAGAACGCTTCATTAAAGTATTGGAATTAGCCAAGAAATACGGTGCTGGTGTGGTAGTAGGAACCATTGATGAGGAGGGAATGGGACGCACCGCAGATAAGAAGTTTGAAATTGCTAAACGCGCTTATAATGCAGCCATAGAATACGGTATTCCTGCTCATGAAATCTTTTTTGATCCTTTAGCGTTACCCATTTCGACAGGGATAGAAGAGGATAGAGAAAACGGAAAAGCTACTGTTGACTCTATAAAACGGATTCGAGAAGAATTACCGGGGTGTCATATACTCTTAGGTATTTCTAATATTTCTTTCGGCTTAAATCCTGCCGCTCGACAAGTTTTAAACTCAATATTTTTATACGAGTCCATGCAGGTAGGTTTAGATGGTGCAATTGTTAGCGCAAGTAAAATTTTACCCCTAGCAAAAATTGAGGAAGAACATCAAAAAGTCTGTCGTGATTTAATTTATGACTTACGAGAGTTTGATGGTGATATCTGTACTTATGACCCTTTGACTAAGTTAACAGAATTGTTCGCAGGGAAAACAACGAAAAAAGATCCCTCGAAAAC
>JBFRWO010000454.1:0-8715 GCA_051439625.1 Crocosphaera sp.
AACCATTGGAGAGGGCATAATGCTCCTCGGGATGATAACGAAAATATAAAGGATGAATAAAGGTTTCAATGCGATATAACAGTTCATGATTAGGATCGGCGTTAGGATTGTCCCGAATATAAGGTTCGTGGTTGACGTAGGATACATATAAAATGTCTTGCTCTGTAGTCTTATCGTGATAAAAAGTTAATCCTGTGGGACATTCAAAGGGAGTTAATAAACTAAATTTTTGTTTTCCTGTGGCACGATCTAAACAATAAACACTTTGTTCAAGGGTATCGCTAACCCATAATTCTTCTCCTTTTATAGTAATATTTTCAATGCCAATTCCTGGGGCGTACAAATGGGTTATTTCTTGGGCATTTTCTCGATCAAAAACAGAGATTGTTCCTGCTTTTTGTGAGGAAATATAAACGCTTGATTCCCAGATAGCTACACCGTTTACACGATCAGCAAGTCGGATGAATAGTTCACATTTGAAATCGGGATCGTCTAAGTTACAATAATAAACACTATAACGGGATGTAAACCAGAGTTGATTATCGGCGATCGCTAGTCCTGTCACTCCGATAAAATCTTCCCAGTGATTGGTATTCAGAATTTTTGTATTATGAGTGATGGGGTCAACTTCTAAAAGATAACCATTGCGATTATCTAAGGCATATAATTTATTATTATAGAATGCTATTCCATGAATTTCTGAGGCTGCAATGGGACGAATAGTTGCAGCATTAAACTGTTGTTGTGGGGAGACAGATAAAGGGGTATCAGAAATCATCTTTGATGCTTAAGGATGTTTATCAGTGAACAGTTAGCAGTTACCAGTGAACAGTTATCTTGCTCATGACTCATTGGCTTCTTCTAGTTTACCAAGTCTAGCAGAATCAACCCTTAAAAAATGCTTATCTTGAACCAATTATTAACTTAAAATCTTTTATTTTTTTTAATTATTTTCTAGAGACTATAGATATCTGTATTCAAATCTACCCAATTAGACTACAGATGTCTACTGTATTGTAGGGGTTAACTGGTGTTAACGTCTAAGCAAATTTTTAGTCAGACTTTAGGTAATTGGTATAATAATAATACTAATACTAATACTAAATCAGACAAAAATGAGTCAAGCTAATGACTAGCTATTCATCGGATTATTATACATGGACAAAAGAACAAGTTAAACTACTCAAATTAAAACAATTTGAAGAAGTTGACTGGGACAATTTAATTGAGGAGATAGAAGATTTGGGTAAGAGTCGTGAAAACGCTTTAGAAAGCTATTTAGAAAGTCTTTTAGAACATCTTCTAAAATTATATTACTGGGAATCAGAAAAAGAATATTGTACTAGAGGTTGGAAGGCTGAAATTAGAAATTTTAGAGCGTAAATTTAAAAAAATATTCGCAATAATCCTGCTTTAAAGAATAAAGTAGAACCTATCTGGAAAGAAATCTATCCTGTACGAATTTCTATCATGGGAGAACTTTTTTCTATTCCTGATAATGCTTATATTTCTGTTGAAAATGCGCTTTCAGATCACTGGTTTCCTGATTAAAGCGTTAATTTATTCTGCAACAATTTACCAGTTTCACTGGCCATAATAATACGGCGATCGCGTCCAAACAGAATTGAGCCAATATTAACATCAAAATCAACATATTTTTTAATGTACATTTTGCTTCTTTTGTCAATAGTTTGGGCTAAAGATTTATAAATTCTTTCTGTCCAATTATTGTTTGTTTCTGCATCTACTTTTCTCAAAAATTGTAATCCATCTTCTGTTGTTTCACAATCTAATAGTTGTTGTAAAATTTCAGTTTCTAATCCCATTTTTACTCCATGAGTGATTAATATTTCTAGTCTTCCATCGGCCAAATGATGATGAGTATGGAAGATTCCTCCTGCTAATTTTATCAATTTTCCATGATAACCAAATAATAAAATAGATTCTATTTTTTCCATAGCTGCTGTTACTAATAATGCACCTAACCAGTTAGCAGTTTTGATTAATTGCTGGTCATTTATTCCCATCTTTTTAGCTAAATGTAAACCATTTTCTCCTATACAAAATACCAAACTATCAAATTGTTTAGATTTTTCCCTTAATTCTTGTTGATAACTCTCTAATTGTTCGGGAGAACTCAAAGGTTGAGATATACCAGAAGTTCCTAACAAAGATAGTCCTTCAATCACCCCAAATGCTTCATTTGATGTTCGTTTTGCTAACTTTTTTCCTTCGGGTAAAATAATTGTGACAATTATGGCTTCTCCTGGTTTTAAATATTGTTTTAAATTATTTCTTAATAATCTATTCGCGTAGGAATAAATAGCAGATTTATTATTATTATTTATCTGTTTACCTATTCCTTCTCCTCCTATGATAATAATTTGTTTATCCTCATTGTTTTCACTATTTTTTTTGAGTTCAACCATTGCCCATATCGGTGTATTTCTAGTTAAATCTAAATTAGTTCCTGGAGCACTTAGAGTAATAGCTAAAGCAGTATTTAGGTTAATTTTGGCAACTTGTTGAATAGGAATATTTACAGTTTTACTTGGTTCTATTAAATCCAGGGAAACTGTATCAATATTTTCTTTATTTTGTAGATGCCATAAAGCTGAGATCGCCGATGCACAAGCAAAGACGGGTAAGGTATAACCAGAGAGAATTTTAGTCATGTTTACTGTATTTTTTTCTTTTGTAATAGTTGTCTTTGTTTTTCCCTTTGTCTAGCAATCTTTTCGGGAATTAAACTATCATAGCAATGGGGACAAGAAACACCTTCTTCGTATTTATTCGATATTTTATCGGTTTCTGAAATAGGATGTCCACAGGCTAAACACATCTCATAACTGCCTATTTCTAATTGATGTTTAACGGCGACTCTTTCATCAAAAACAAAACATTCTCCCTCCCATAAACTTTCTTTTTCTGGAACTTCTTCTAAATATTTTAGAATACCACCTTTAAGATGATAAACTTCGGAAAAACCTTGTTTCAATAAAAAAGATGTTGCTTTTTCGCATCGTATTCCCCCTGTACAAAACATAGCTATTTTTTTGTGTTTTTTAGGATCTAAATTTTTCTCCACATAATCAGGAAATTCTCGAAAAGAATGAGTGTTAGGATTAATAGCACCTTGAAACGTTCCTATATCAACTTCATAACTATTTCTGGTATCAATAACCATAGTTTCTTCATCCTTAATTAAGTCATTCCACTTTTCAGCAGTAACATAAGTTCCCACTTTTTCTCTAGGTTTAACCTCTGGTATTCCAAGGGTAACAATTTCTTGTTTTAAACGTATTTTTATCCTTTCAAAAGGAAGATCAGAAGCAGTAGAATATTTAACCTCTAAGTCAGCTAAACGTTTGTCGTTGCGTAAATAGTTGATCACTGCCTCAATATCAGCATTCGTTCCGGCGATCGTTCCGTTAATTCCTTCGAGGGATAATAAGATGGTTCCTTTGATGTGACAATTTTGGCAATATTCCAAAAATAAGCCCTGTTTTTCAGCATAGTCAGCAAAAGAAAAGAACTTATAGAACGTAGCAACAGTATAAGTCATGTTCAGTAGTTTAGCAGATGATAATCAGTAAGGCTTAATCATTAAGCCGATGCAATATAAGATGAAGAGGGGACAGAAAAAAAAATTTCTTTTACCCCTTGACTATTTTAGATAAATATATGTATAGTAGGAAGAGTGAGTAAAATATCGACACAATAAACAGTCGGTTGATTTACTTGGGGGGTTAGCTCAGTTGGTAGAGCGCCTGCTTTGCAAGCAGGATGTCAGCGGTTCAAGTCCGCTACTCTCCATAAATTAAGAGACTTACTAAAGATGACATTGAGAAGTAGTAGCTTCTTTCTAGCACCATCAAATCATAATAGTTATGAGTATGATTAAATCTTGACCATGATTGAGATCACAATAAAAATCACTACAATGATATGATCTCGATCGCATCTGGGTATCATCTTTTTAAATCCAGTATTATCAACTCAATTCTCAACTCAGAGACACTAAAGTTGTTATCTGAAGTAAAACCGCTTTTTATTCCTTAAATAATTAGAGTAAACATTATGTAATCAGGTTAGTATTAGGATGTCTCTTTTAAATGTATTCGCTTCTATTTATTTATCAAAAAAACTGATTAACCATCGAAAAAATAACAACTGTAATCAAGGATTTACTTTACTCGAATTATTAATTTCTGGAATCATTGTTGGTATTTTATCAACTGTTGCGATCCCTGCTTATGTAGCAACAGTTGATAAATTTCACTATGCAGAAGCTAAAATACAGATGAGTTGTATTAAGCGAGAATTAGAGGGATTTAGAATGGAAAGAGGCTATTTTCCTGACGATGTTAATCCTAATATAGTACCAGTGGGAATAGAATGTTTTCTGAGAAGAGAGACGAATCTAACTCCTTATGATTCCCTGTACGACTATGAAAATTGGTCAACGAATGGAGCTTGTGTCATCAAAATCACTTTTTTTGGCAAAGATAAACGAAGAAACTCCCGTGTAAATGCCATAAGTCGCAGTTTGCACCAACAAGCAGGATTTTACAATGACAGAGAGAGAGATAGTGATAGTGATGATTTGTATTTAAGTTTAGGATTGCAACCCTCAGAGGTTTGTGAACAGTAAGAGTGGTTATAATCAAGTAAAAGATACCAGAACTAAAGACTAGAATGATTCGTTGGATTTTAAGTTTACTGATTATTTTATTAACCTGGACAGGTGTAACAAGTGCGGGATTAGCGCAAACTCAAGATAATCCTCCTCTGACAGAAGAACAATTAGAAGAAGGTCAATCCATTGCCAACAAAGCTATAGTAGCCACAGAAAATGGAGATTTTGCCAAAGCAGAAACCTATTGGACTCAGTTAGTTGAGACATTTCCCGCCAACCCGGCAGCTTGGAGTAACCGAGGCAATGCCCGTGTCAGTCAAAATAAGCTAGAAGCAGCCATTGCTGACTTCAACCAAGCCATTGAACTTGCCCCAGAAGCCCCCGATCCCTATCTCAACCGAGGAACTGCGCTGGAGGCTCAAGGAAAATATGATGAGGCGATCGCTGATTATAATCGTGTCTTAGAACTCAACCCTGACGATGCAATGGCTTATAATAATCGGGGTAATGCTGAAAGTGGCGAAGGTAACTGGGAAAAAGCCTTAACCGATTATCGCAAAGCGTCAGAAATAGCCCCCAATTTTGCGTTTGCCAGGGCTAATGCTGCCCTCGTTTATTATCAAATGGGAAAAACAGGGGAAGCTGTCACAGAAATGCGTAATTTAGTCCGTAAATATCCGATGTTTCCCGATGTAAGGGCAGCTTTAACGGCGGTTTTATGGAATATGGGCCAACAAGGGGAAGCAGAAAGCCATTGGGTGGCTGCTGTTGGTATGGATAACCGTTATCAGGATCTCAACTGGGTGAAAAATATCCGTCGTTGGCCACCGCAAATGGTTGCAGCTTTGGATAAATTTCTTAATTTAAAATAAGATCAAAATGGGAGTTCATGAATTGATGAACTCCTAAAGTTTTTTTCACTGATTGATGGGCAAAATCAGGATAAAATATAATAAATTGTTGTAAAATTGCTGATTCTTGTTAAGAATTGAACCATCATGAGTTTAGATCGTTCTAGTTTTCGTATTTCTCCCTTAATTCGCATCACATTAATTAGTTTATATATTGCTTTGACCGTTCCTTTACCGTTTTTAGCGGAGGTAACCAATGCACCTATTTCTTCTACTATGTTATGGATAGGGATATTTTTGGGTTTATTGGTTTTAGTAGGGGCGTTGAGTGAACGGGTTCTTGTTAATGAAAGTCAAATTAAAGTGGTTTATCCTGTTTGGTTTCCTTCTTTTTTCCGCAAAGGATGGTCATTAAATTGGTCAGAGATTAAGGATTTAAAATTACGGACTACAGGACAAGGAGGTTTAGTTTATTATTTTATTAGCGAAAATTCTCAGCAAGCTTATTTACTTCCTATGCGTATTGCTGGATTTTCCTATTTAGTGAATATTGTCACTGAAAAAACAGGGATTGATACAACTGATATTCGTCCTCTTTCTCAACCGTGGATGTATTTAATTTTATTGGTTTGTACTCTATTTTTATTGTTAATGGATAGCTGGACAATTTGGACAGCAATGAATATCTAATTTAAAACCCGTCGTTAACGACGGGATCTTATAAAAAAAGAGACTAAGATTGTTTTTCAACTTTTATTCCCTTCCAAAAAGCAACATAATTTTTAATATTTTGTGCCTTTTCTTTGGGAGTAGGATAATACCAAGCAGCGTCTTTATTTTCTTGTCCATTTACTTCAATAGTATAGTAAGTGGCTTCTCCTTTCCAGAAACAATTCGTACGAGTACTACTTTCTTTAAAATACTCTTTATTAATGGAATCGGGAGGAAAATAGTAATTTCCTTCGACTATTTCGCATTCTTGACTATCTGCTAAGATAACATCATTCCAGACTGCTTTTACCATGTTTTATCTCTGATACTGTGCCACTATCTATTATGGAGGAAATAGGTTTTGTTGACAAGACTAAAAAATAGAATATTAATGCTACTGAAAAAAATTCCTCCTCCATTTATAATTTGCAATAGTATTAGTATCCTGTTGTTAATTTTGGTAATACTTTATGCTCAAAAATTTGCTCCACCTGTAGATGGTTTATTCATTCCTCCGGCAACACCTCGTTATCCAACAGCAGGGTTATTAACCCATACATTTGAGGTATTATGTTCTATTCCTCCTGTAATATGTGGGTTTACTTTTGTTATTGTCAGAAGGATCAATCCTAACAACAGTAATAATTTTTTCTTGTTAGGTTCTACTATTTTAACCACCGGATTTTTTTTTAACGAAATTTATCGTATTCATATTATTTTACAATATTTTGATATTCCTAAATTAACTACAATTAGGGTTTACGGACTTGTTCTAATTCTTTATTTATTATTATTTTGGAAAACTCTTAGGAAAACAAACTATGGAATTCTATTAACTGCATCTTTATTGATTATTACAGCAGTGTTAATCGATTCTTTTTCTTCCTATTTTCCCATTAAGTCTTTTTTAATTGAAGGCGTACCCAAACTCTTGGGTATGATTAATTTTACCCTTTATTTTTGTTTAGTTTGCTATCAAACTATCTTAAAAACATGGAAACAGCCCCAGGAGACTCACACCTTAAATCAGACAAAAATACTTAATGATTAGAGGCAGGGGGCAGAAGGGAAGAAAAAACCTTAAAAATAGGATTATTTAACTTTTAAATCTCTAACTATTTTGACTTTTTAACTTAGCAGACTCCGAGAGAGAATCATCAACGGGATCAGCTAGGGGAACTTCTTCTACCTCAGATAACCGTTCTGCCGTTAACTCCTTAGAAGTTTTATTTCCTCCTGAGAGACGTTTGAGAAGTTTTGGGCGAGGATCGTGTAAAAGATAGGTCACTTCATCCCCAACTTGCCAAGTTTGAGCCGCTTGAACTACTTGTAAACTTCCTTGACGCTTAATCAAAAGGGGTAAGACCTCTCCTTCCCGAATTAATGCTTGAAAATGGGCTTGTTTAAAAGAAAGTCCCTGTTCTTGAAAATCGGTAATTCCTAACTTAAACTGATCTTCCATCAAGTATTGATTCCACATTTTAATCAATTGTTGATCCACAAAGGCAGGACTAATATTGGTTTTATTGGCATTGCCAGGTTTATTGGCGTTATTGTCTTGAGGCGCATTACTAGGAAAGATAGCAAACACTCTGGGGGGTTTAAATTCTTCTGTGGCCCGTTCAGCTAAGACTAAATTAACTTGGCCGTTGCTAGTCAAGGCCATAAAAGTTCCCATAGATTCGATGCCCGCTTCTTCCAGGACATCAGGATCAAGCGCACTACTTTGAAACACCGATAAGCCTTGAGCTTCGGCCTGTTGACAGGCTTCGGGATCTGTATCAATTAATACTACCGATTCTCCTTGCTGCTCAAATAATCGTCCTAATAGCCGTCCCAAGGCGTTACAGCCAACAATCACCGCCCCTCTCGCTTCTACTGCCGTAATTCTTAATCCTTTAGCCACCCAACGGGCTGATAAACCTTGAATAAACACCGTCATCATAATAGTCAAGAAAACCAAAGCCTTAATAGAATCACCGCCATTAATACCCTTTTCAGTCAGTAAAATAGCGAATAAAGAAGCAACCGAAGCAGAGACAATTCCCCGTGGAGCAATCCAACCTAAAAAGAACTTTTCTCGCCAATTGAGATCGCTATTGATGGTACAAAAAGCAATACTAATGGGGCGTACTAGCCACATCAAAGCCAAAACCGCTAAAACGCTACCCCATCCCAAAGCAAAAATACTGTCAATAGAGAGATCCGCCGCCAAGAGAATAAATAACACCGAGACACATAAAACAGTCAACTGTCCCTTAAACCGTCTTAATAAGCGTTCATCGGGGATAGACGAAGCCCTCAGTACAATTCCTGCCACCACAGTCGCCATTAACCCGGATTCACTTAGGGTGAGTTGGGATAAGCCAAACAATCCCCAAACCCCAGCCAATACCACTAAATTTCTCAGTTCTTCTGAGAGAAAAAGGGTATTTTTGAGCAGAAAACCGAGTAAAAACCCACTAACGCCCCCAATAATAGCCCCAATGGTGAATCGTAGTAGTAAACCACTAA
>JBFRWO010000455.1:0-3457 GCA_051439625.1 Crocosphaera sp.
TTGAAGCCACCGTAAAACTAACTCGTAACCGATGTGTACAAGGCATCGTTTACTACTATGAAGGACAACGTATTAGTGGTACACAGTTAGGGGCAGCTTACACTTTTCCAGGGCTACGAAAACGGCAAAAACTAAGGTTTGAAAGGCATCACATCCCTGAAATTGAACAACATAACCGTAGTTGTCAACCGTTACCACCACCCCCTAAATGGCAGTGGTTACAATTCGTATCCAACCGATTCAATCAATGGTTAACTCAAAATCAAAAACAATGGTATCACGACGATAATTTTGAGGTGCGTCGGGATAGGGATTGGTTAACCATTACTTGCCTTCATTCTGATTTCAAAGTAAAAGCTAGATACGATCTCCAAAAACGACAATGGTTGCCACAGTCTGGGTGGCGATTTAATGAACATGATGCAGATTTAATTAGAGGAAAACTCTCAGAGGTTTCTATCGCAAAACCCAAACAGACACAACGTAATTTCAGAAAACGTTAACTATTATTTGTTCATTCTTTAAAACTGATAGCATAATATTCTGATTGAGAATATTAAAACAATATAAGAAAAGCCAATTTTTTCTAAAAATACAATTATAAATAATATATAAAAGTGTGTTACTATTCATTTAATAGTGGTGTGATAATGATCCCAGTAGCAATAACATTTAATATTTTTCCTCAGAACATTCAACAACAAATCCATGATACTTTAGATTGGCATAGTCACGTCGATAGAATCGAATTAACAGAAAGAGAACAAGAGGTTTTACAGATTATGTCTCTAGCTTGGAATGACCAAGAATCTGCTAAAGCTCTTAATATCTCTTTGAATACTTATCGAGTTCATCGCAAAAATATTCTCAACAAGTTTAATGCTAAAAGTCAAGTTGAGGCTCTGGCTAGGGCTTTTCGGAGTAAGCTGATTCAGTAGTATTAAAAACCATCAAATTTTTCAGCTAACTGAGAAGTTTATCTTTTAGAAATGATTATATTCCATCACTTTGTTGAGGTTCTTTATCTTCTGGTTTAACTTTCTTTTTCCTCTCAAAGATTTGTACAGAACCTCGTTCTAAGATTACGACTCCTTCTGGAGTTATTTCTGAGATTGGCCCTGAAAAAGCTCCTATCCAATCCTCAAAATTATCAATTTTTTGTACTTGCTTTGCTAGGGTTTTACGATTCAGTTCTCCTTTGACGACTATTCCGTTTTCTCCTGTTACTTGTAACTCGACTTTTTTCCCTTGTTCTGGGACTTCAGGACGTGAGGTGAATTTCACTGTTATTTCTGGTTGTTTGCCATTAATCATAATAGTTGTAATCTCTTTGAAAGTTGCTTTTTCTGAATTTGATGATTGATTAGGAGAGTTTTTTTTCTGTTTTTTTAATGGACTTAACTGAGAATTATTTTCCGCCTCTTTTTTCCAGTTTATTTTCATTTCTTCTGTGATAACTCGTCCCTCTTTTAATCTTAAATAATCTCCTTCTCTTATAGAAATAATTTCCCAAAATTGTTCAGGACTTGCCATGTCAGGTAATTCCCCTTGAACGGTTAGATAAAAAGCATTATACTTTTGACTTCCTGGTCTTCTTTTTACTGGTGGATCATTGCCTTCGATTCTTACTAAAAATTGACTCTTCTCTATTTTTTGAATTTTCCCCCTGATTTTGACTAAATCTACCCCTTCTTTGACTAACTCTCCTCTCTCATCTAACAAGATAGGAAAAACTAGATTGAAGAACGGTTTAATTATATCTATTTTACTAATCATTCCTGAAAAATTAGTCTGACAGTAAGTTCGCCAATAAGCATTTTTATTTGGCTGAAAATCTTCTCTTTTAAATAAAGCGAACCACGTCTTTTTTTTGAGCGTTGCTGGCCAATCTCTCCCATCAGATGTAGTGAAGACTCCTTCAATTTTATATTCCTTATATTGTCTTTCATTAGGGTGAAAAGTTCCCCAGAAACAAGCTCTCGCTGTGAATAGGAATGGGTCTTCTACTGGTTTGAAAAGCTTTGTTGACTCAAAATCCATTATTAACCTCTTTAATCCTCTTTTTTATTTTACTTTGTTTTGACTTCAATAAGTGTTAATAACTCTGCCTCCAATTCTGTTAGATAATATCGCTCAATTTTTCCCACACCGGCTAAAAAATCTCTAGCTGGTTTCTCTACTTCATCTAGCTTGATTTTTGAGAGGCGATCTCCAATGGCAATGAGTTCTTTTGCTTGTGCAGGGGAATAGGGCAATTCTTTAAGATTCTCTGGTTTAACTTGATAATTGCCGTCCCACAACCGTACAGTACAAGAGAAGTTATTAATTTCGGTAATAACGCACCAACAGCCCCCTTTTCCTTTGAGATCAGGGTTTCCTTTGATCACAATTTGGGCAACTTCCCCCACACGCCAGGGGTTTTGGACTAGGGACGGTTGCAGTATTTTTTCTACAACTTCCTTGACTATACGGGCTGGTGGGACTTTGCCTCCTGCTTGGTTTACGGCTTCACTCCAGGCTTCTACTTGTTGGTTTGGCTCAAGTTTGCTTAATGGCCTAACTTGCCATTCTGAGGTGGGAAGAATTTGTGTACGATCCGTACACATTTTAGTTTCATCACCATCATCATTATTTTGTGTACGTATTTTAGTTTCGTCACCATCATCATTTTGTGTACGATCCGTACACATTTCCTTAGCCCCATTGAGAATATTATCAACAATAATAGAAGCATCGATTAATTGATAAGGACGACGACGGGTAAAAGCAAACCGCTCCGCACAATACAGTTCAAAGGTTTTATGGGTACTACGATAAAGACGGCGATCTCGAATTTCAGCTAAACTTTTACCAGCTTCGTAGAATGCTCGTTCAACTTTACGCTCTAAGTGTAAACGATCCCGTTCCTCTTCATCGGTTAACTCTTCAGTGTCAGTTAGAGCTTGGATCGTGACAATTTCAGGGATAATGGTTTCATCCTCAAAACCATCACCACACAACCGCTCAAACTCGTCAGGAGATATATTCCACAACCCCTGCTTACCCTTGATAGGAATTGGTTCAGAGAATGGTTGCACATTTTCTAGTTTCCAGGCAAAGCGACCCGGTTCCCAATGTCCACAAAGTAGTTCGGTCTCTGATTGCGCCTCAATGAACTCGGAAGTCATCTGAATACAGTCAGTCAGATCACAAACAGCGATCGCCATTCCCAAAGGCAAACTAGACCAAGGATGTATGGTGAGATCAATGCCCAATATAGAAGCCAAGTCCTTATAGTTCGACTCCTGTTGTTTACTATTTTTTTTAGCTGCACAGATAACCAGCTTCCCACGATAATTGGTTAACCAACTTCGTGTCTCAAATTTTTTAAGTCCCATTGCGATCAATGATGCCCAGGGTTGATGTAAGGAAATCGCCTTAATTTGAGGAATAGGTTCCTGTAACTCCTGCTGAAGTT
>JBFRWO010000456.1:0-2983 GCA_051439625.1 Crocosphaera sp.
TTTTGTAGAACTCTGTCCGTTATGGTTGGGATGCCTAGTGGTCTTTGCTTACCATTTCTTTTAGGAATATAAACTCTTCTTGCTGGTCTAGGTTTCCACGCCTTCCCACTGGACTTGATGGCTTCGACTAATGCCCATCTCTCGCTCTTATTGAGTGCTAATTGTTTATCTATACCTGGGGTATTTCGTCCAGCGTTAAGTTGTGTTGCTTTTCTTACCGAAGTAACTATGTTCGCATGGGAGCGAAGCATTAGTTTTTGTAATTTGCGTACTCGTCTTAAGTCGTTTTGTTTACGTGCTTTGAAAATGCGCCGACGTAGGTTATTCACAAGTCGATAGGATTTTTTCCAATCGATGTTGTCCCAGTTCTGAGAGTTGCTTGTGTCATTCGTATTTTTAAGTGTCATAATGATACTTATCAAAAATTAATAAAATGATTCGTAACCTCGGTTGCGTTTCATTTTTTCTGTCTGTCAACTTCTCAATTTAGCACCCTTTCGAGTGAGGTATTAGACCTCTATCCGACTCCATTACTGGGTAACTTTCGTTATACTCGGCTTTTGCTTGGTGAGAATCTTGAACTGCCTAATCATTGTGGTTCGGTTACTCTTGCCCTACTGCTACGTAGGAGTAGTAGCAGAGATTGTGCAGCTTACCAGTTTATCCCTCCGAAGAATCATAGAATTAGGATATTTAAAGGCTTTCGCCTCCTCCTTACGCGAGTCCCAGGTTATCCACTTAACCCAATGAACAATGGTGTTAAGCTGAGGGACATTCTAACGACTTTGAACTCTGGTTAATCGTTACTAATAGTTATCGCGCTGCAAGGTTCGCTTTATGCTTATCCTTTTCTACTTACCCTAACTTCCCAGTTCTGCCTCAGAGTCGGCTCGTGGGTTTCGCATTACCTTTTAGCTGTGAGACCGTCATTTGACCGCCCCTTCAGGTGGGTACTTTCCGCGATAACTACGGTATCAAATGACTGTGTAGTCATCTGAATAAAGGAAACAGACGGCTGTTTCACTTCGGGCGGGGACATGAATCTGTCGCCCGTGCATGACTATTATAAAGCAACAGAAAAAGG
Organism: Crocosphaera sp.; assembly: GCA_051439625.1. Taxonomy (GTDB): domain Bacteria; phylum Cyanobacteriota; class Cyanobacteriia; order Cyanobacteriales; family Microcystaceae; genus Crocosphaera. The sequence continues at coordinate 1,085 of JBFRWO010000456.1, forward strand.
TGAACCATATTCTCAATTAGAAATGGCTACGTACAAAATAATGAGTGACGGAAATTCTACTAAATATCAACTCCGTTGGTTAACTGGAATTATCTTCCCTACAAAATTAATAATAAACAACAACAACAATGATTTATTTTTTTGACGTTAAGTAAAGTTACAATTTCCCCAAAATTAGTTTATTTAATAAGTATAATGCTATAGCAGCATTATATTACATTAATGTTACAGAAAGGAGTTGACCCATACAGCAATAAAACCATCTGGGTAATGCTGGATGAAGACTATCAGGTAGTCGAACCTATACAGCGTTACTTGACTTCTTTAAGTGCCACTAGATCGCCTAATACAGTGAAGGCATACGGAACTGATTTGAAGCGATGGTGGGAATTTCTCAATCACAAATGTTTGGATTGGCGTAATGTCAATCTGCATCAAGATTTAGAAGACTTCGCTTATTGGCTCAGAGTAGGAGATACATCTAAACTCATTTTCCTACAACCAATAGAAGCTAAAAGATCAGAGAAAAGCATTAATAGAGCTATTACTGCTGTATCTACTTTCTATGACTATCACCTATGCAATAAGACGGTTGATTTTAGCCAGTTTGAGCGTTTTCATGCGGTTTACAAGACTGGTAATAGCAGAGTTGGTACAACGGGCATTTTGACTGGAATTGCCAAAGCTAAACCTACCAGAGAGAAATTGGTCAAGCTTAAAGAAACAACCAAATTCCCAGGCTGTTTAACCGATAAAGAAGTAGAAACCCTAGTGAATGCTTGCGACCATCTTAGGGACAAATTAATGATTCTGATGTTTAACGGTACAGGCATTAGAAAAGGAGAGTTGCTAGGTCTTAAACATGAAGATATTGGGGACAGGAGCGATTACTTTGTACGAGTAGTCAGAAGAGAAGACAACCCCAACGGAGCATTAGCAAAAGGGCAAGACAGAACAATTCCTGTAACTAAAGAATTGCTCCAACTATATGACGAATACTTGATGAAAGAATACCCAGGTACAGGCACAGAATATGTTTTTGTGAATATCTGGGAGGGTAACATAGGTGCGCCAATAATGCTTAATTTACCAAATAAAATACTCAATAATTTAGCGAAGAAAACCAGCATTAAAGCTTATCCTCACCTATTTCGGCACACATACGCAACTCGACTTTTGAGAGCTAATTATTCACCAGAGCGAGTCAAATATTTGTTGGGTCATGCCAGTATAGCTACCACTTTAGATATCTATTCTCATGTAATTAATGAAGCAAATTTGTGGGAAGTAATTGAAACAGAGGAAGAAAAATGAGTTTAAATCAATTTGATCTCTCATCAGAAGAATATGATGGCTTGTTTGAGAAAAAAGTCCCATCACAGTTATTACAAAACCCTTTACTTCAAAAAGATATTTGGCTAACAATAGAGGATTTAGGATTAGAAATTAATGAACACGATAAAAGATTAAGCATCAATTTTAGTGAAATCCAGCCCCTTTGGTTGAATTTATTAGCCAAACTTTATATATTAACTAGAGTTAATCTTAAAATATCAATTGGTTCAATCAGATCTGACCTCATTTATATTAAGAAATTTGCTTGTTTCATAACAGACAAACACCTTAGTAGTGCCAAACATATTGATAATGAATTATTTGAGGAATTTGATTATTGGCTTGATTTAAATGAAACTGGAAAATCTACTAAATATCATGTTTATTTAAGTCTAAAAAACCTCTTTAATACTTGTCGTATAGAGGGATGGCTCAAGATAAATACTTATTGGTTTCGAGCAAGAATAAAAGAGCCAAAAAATAATAATGATTCTATTAATTATATTCCCGAAGAAATCTGGAATCAATTAGAGAAACACTTATCTAATTTCCCTCCGCCCATGC
>JBFRWO010000457.1:0-8019 GCA_051439625.1 Crocosphaera sp.
AGCATTAAGAAAGTTAACAAAAAGGGACTTGACGAATCCTTAAAATTTGCTGTAATCTTCTATAGTAATTAGACTATGATTAATTAAAAAAAAATAGAAGTTAGTCTATAACGCTATCAGCAACAGACTTCTCGCTGTTCTGGGGGTCTAAGTACAGGATTCATAGGAGTCTTGACCCTTTGCCCTCTCATCGATAAGGTAACTTTTGTCTGTAAATTTACGGATATGTCTCAGCAAAAGACATTAACCACATACAATCAAAAGATGAGAAAATCCTAAGCAAAACTTAACATTTAGTCATGCAAATAACAAATCTTATTCATTTTAGAAATGTCAAGGGGGATATATTCGGCGGGGTAACCGCAGCCGTGATCGCCCTTCCCATGGCCTTAGCTTTCGGGGTGGCCTCTGGTGCTGGTCCTGCTGCTGGTTTATGGGGTGCAGTATTAATAGGTTTTTTCGCTGCTTTATTTGGCGGAACTCCAACCCTCATATCTGAACCCACCGGTCCAATGACGGTGGTAATGACGGCGGTGATCACAACATTAACCGCAAATAACCCTGAAAACGGTCTAGCTATGGCTTTTACCGTGGTCATGATCGCAGGGATCTTTCAGATTATTCTCGGTGCGCTGAAACTGGGTAAATATATTACCTTAATGCCTTATACGGTAATTTCTGGCTTTATGTCAGGGATTGGACTGATTTTAATTATTTTACAATTCGGTCCATTATTGGGAACAGCTAACCCCAAAGGTGGGGTAATAGCAGCCTTACAAAATGCCCCCAATGTCTTGAGTAATCTCAATATGAACATGGGTGAGGCTATTTTAGGGTTGTTAGCGGTAGCGGTATTATTTTTAATGCCCTCCAAACTGAAGAAAGTTGTTCCTCCTCAGTTAGTAGCTTTGATTGGTTGTACTTTAATTTCAATCTTCTTCTTTGCCAACGCTGAGATTAAAACCATCCCTGAGTTTAGCGCGGGACTTCCTTCTTTAGTTATGCCAACCTTTACCCTAGATCAAGTACAAATCATGATTGTAGATGGTTTGGTATTAGGGATGTTGGGATGTATCGACGCATTATTAACGGCAGTTATCGCTGATAGCTTAACCCAAACGCAACACAACTCTGACAAAGAATTAATCGGTCAAGGTATTGGTAACTTAGTTTCTGGTTTATGCGGTGGTTTACCCGGTGCTGGTGCAACTATGGGAACCGTCGTTAATATTCAGGCTGGGGGACGCACTGCCGTATCTGGTTTATCTCGTGCTTTTATCTTATTAGTTGTGGTACTTTGGGCAGCCCCTTTAACCCAAAATATTCCTTTAGCGGTTTTAGCTGGTATTGCCTTTAAGGTGGGTATCGATATTATCGACTGGAAGTTTCTCCAACGCGCTCATAAATTGTCTTGGAAAGCAGCGGCCATTATGTATGGGGTTATGTTGCTCACTGTCTTCTACGACTTAATTACTGCTGTTGGTTTAGGGGTATTCGTTGCCAATGTTTTAACCATTCAAAAATTAGCCAATATTCAAGCTGATCGCGTCAAAGCTATTGACACCCATGAGGATGATCGCCTGGCTAACCAAGAAGCTAAATACTTAATGAAAGAAGCCAATGGACGCATTTTATTACTCGACTTAGGCGGTCCCATGAGTTTCGGTGCTTCTAAAGCCATTACCCAACGTCAGAATATCTTAGATAACTACGAAATGTTGGTCATTGACTTAACTCATGTGCCTTTATTGGGTGTCACTGCTACTTTAGCTCTTGAGAAAACGATCGATGACGCTTATGCTAAAGGGTTAGAAGTTTATATTGTCGGTGGGGAGGGCAAACTCAAAGAAAGACTGCAAAAATTCGATATTTTGGATCGGGTTCCTCACAAAAACCGTGTTCAAACCCGTGTTGCAGCTTTACAGTTAGCCGTGGCCAGTCTCAATGGAGACACTATCGAACAAATTGACAAAAATATGGGAATGAATGTTTCTCATTTCCCTGAAGATAATACTAACCCATCTAATGGGGCTAGTTATAGCGATCGCATTTCTAAGTAGATAAAGCAGGGGGAGCAGAGGAAGCAGAGGAGAAAAATGTAAATATTCTTCCCATACTCCGCACACTCCCCAAACTTTTCTCAAAATTGTCCACTTATTAAAAAATTATGTTCACAAGTCCACCTATTCCACTATTAGCCACAGAAACAACAGCCAATCTTGGCCCTATGGTTTTAGCCGGTGTTTTACTCAGTTTAATTGTCGTTTATTTAGCCAGTAAGTTAGGGGGAGAAATCTCGAGATCCCTTAATTTACCTCCGGTTTTAGGAGAATTAGTCGGTGGTGTAGTCGTTGGTGCATCGGCCTTACATTTATTAGTGTTTCCCGAAAGTGGTGCCACTGCTGCGGACTCGGTGTTAATGAGTACCTTACAATTAGTAGCTGGTTTAAGCCCGGAAGCTGTTCCTGAAGTGTTTAGTACCCAAAGTGAAGTTATTTCTGTTTTAGCAGAACTTGGGGTAATTATCCTTCTCTTTGAAATTGGTTTAGAATCAGATATCAGAGAGTTACAGGAAGTAGGTTATCAAGCTGCTATTGTTGCGGTTGTGGGTGTGGTTGCTCCCTTTACTGCTGGTACGGTTGGCTTGATGTTACTGTTTAATGTTCCTACTATTCCTGCTATTTTTGCCGGTGCAGCTTTAACAGCTACCAGTATCGGTATTACCTCTAAGGTTTTGTCAGAGTTAGGCTATTTGAAGTCTAAGGAAGGACAAATCATTGTTGGTGCTGCGGTTATTGATGATGTGTTAGGAATTATCGTCTTAGCTGTGGTTGCTAGTTTGGCTAAAACTGGATCGGTTGATGTAGTTAATGTTATCTATTTGATTGTCAGTGCTACTGTCTTTTTATTGGGTTCCATTTTCTTAGGCAAGTTCTTTAATAAGTCTTTTGTTGCTGTTTCTGAGGTTTTACAAACCCGTGGTAAGTTAGTGATTCCTGCTTTGATTTTTGCTTTCTTTATGGCGTTTTTAGCTAACGTTATTCAACTAGAAGCTATCTTAGGGGCGTTTGCTGCTGGTTTAGTTTTAGATGAAACCGATAAGCGGAAAGAATTGGATCAACAAGTGATTCCTATTGCTGATATTTTGGTTCCCATTTTCTTCGTTAGTGTTGGAGCAAAAGTTAATTTAGGGGTACTTAATCCTTTTGTTGCTGAAAATAGAGAAGGTTTAATCATTGCTACCTTTTTGATTGTTGTTGCTATCATCGGTAAATTAATTACAGGATGGACGATAACAGGACAAGAAAAAATTAACCGTTTAGCTATTGGTTTTGGCATGATTCCTCGGGGTGAGGTTGGCTTAGTTTTCGCTGGTATTGGTTCAGCTAGTGGGGTATTAAGTCAGTCTTTAGAAGCAGCTATTATTGTAATGGTGATTCTAACAACTTTCCTCGCACCTCCTCTCTTAAGGTTTGCCTTTAAGGATCCTTCAGAAAGCGCAGAAAAATTGCAAAATGCTGATATAGCTAACTAACAGTAAAAAAAGGGACAATTATCAACTAGATTTTGTCCCTTTTTGACCCCTGCTATGGTACAATGAGAAGCTAATCATGGTCAACGCATTCCAAATGGTAAAAAGAAACCCGTCTGAAAACAAGTTTAAAAGTTTTATAACTAAGACAGGTAGATTATTGAAAGATGATAATTTTATGGTCGGTATTCACTTTGTTGAGAATAGCGTTTCTAAAATTTTATCTGTTGCTCTGGTTATTGTGATTGGGGTTTCTATATTTGAGTTGACATTGATATTAGCAAAGGATTTATTTACTAATGAACCCGTTGGTTTCTTTAATAAGACTTTAATTGAAATTTTTGGATTATTCCTAAACATATTAATTGCCTTAGAATTATTAGAAAATATTACTGCTTATCTTAGGAAACATATTGTTCAAGTAGAGTTAGTTGTAGTAACTGCTCTCATTGCTGTTGCTAGAAAAATTATTATTTTTGATCCTTCAAAATACGCTAAAAATGATTTAATTGCCCTTGCTTTTGCTTGTTTCGCTTTGGCTGCTAGTTATGCTCTCATTCGTTTTGTTAATAAGAAAGAGAGTTAAGAAGGGAGAGCAATATGAATCAAAAAAATGGCGATGAAACACAATCTTTGCAACGGTTAAAAAGAATCTCTGACGGTATTTTTATGTTAGCAATGACCTTTCTAAGTTGGTGGTATGCTTCTAGAAATGACCGTTTGATAGATCCTAGCTTAGAAAAAAAGGAGAGCGTAAAAATTGCCAGAGAAAGTCTGATCCAACCCCTAGTATCCCTATTCTCCATTATTGTATCATTAATTAATCCCACTTATTGGGAATGGAATTTTTTCTTGATTTTTCCTTTGTACCTAGTCTTATAAGAATTGATAATTATGTTAGAAGCTTTCATTTTTGGGACAATTTTATTCGGTTTTTTTGGCATCATTTTCAAAGAAAATTTGATGATGAAAATTATTGCTATGGATGTGATGAGTACAGGAGTAATCGCTTATTATGTTATCATTTCATCTAGAAACGGTCTATTTACACCAATTTTGGACGGGACTACTGATAGTAGTAATTATGCTGATCCGGTTCCTCAAGCAGTTATTTTAACCGCCATTGTGATCGGGTTTTCTATTCAAGCTTTAATGTTAGTCGGTGTGATGAAGTTAGCCCAAAATAATCCAACTTTGGAAACAAAAGAAATAGAAAAAAATAATGCACCTTAAATCAAGTTAGTGTGGGTTTAATAATATTAAGCCCCTAGATAATATCAACCCCCCTAATGTATAATATGGTCGAATGAAAGCTCTAACAATTATTTGGATCGCCTTACCCTTATTTATCGGATTTAGTATTTATTTACTTCCCAAAATTTCTCGCCACCTTGCTTTAGGGGTAGCGATATTTTCTCTTGGGTATGCGTTAACAGTATTTAATTTAGACTCATCTTTAGACTTTAATCTACTAGATAGTTTTGGTGTTATCCTCTTAATTGATAATTTAACTAGCTTTTTCATTCTTACTAATGCTTTAGTCACCTTAGCTGTTCTTTTTTATTGTTGGCAGAGTAATAAAACAGCCTTTTTTTATACCCAAATTATCATTTTACACGGAAGCGTTAATGCGTCTTTTGTTTGTGCTGACTTGATCAGTTTATACGTCGCTTTAGAAGTGATCGGTATTGCCGCATTTTTACTTATTGCCTATCCTAGAAGCGATCGCTCGATATGGGTGGCCCTGCGTTATCTTTTTGTTAGTAACACCGCCATGTTATTTTACTTGGCGGGAGCAGTATTAGTGTACCAGTATAACCATTCCTTTGGTTTTGCCGGTTTAGAAGGATCACCCCCAGAAGCGATCGCACTTATTTTTGTAGGACTGTTAGCCAAGGGTGGTATATTTGTATCTGGTTTATGGCTACCCTTAACCCATTCCGAGTCAGAAACCCCTGTCTCGGCAATGTTATCGGGAGTGGTTGTCAAAGCGGGGGTTTATCCTCTCATTCGTTGCGCATTAATGGTGAGTGAAGTTGAACCTATTGTGCGTCTTTTTGGGGTGGGTACGGCCTTATTAGGGGTAGGATATGCTGTGTTTGAGAAGGATAGTAAGCGAATGTTAGCCTTTCATACTGTTTCCCAGTTAGGGTTTGTTTTAGCGGCCCCGGAAGTAGGAGGGTTTTACGCTTTGACTCATGGGTTAGTCAAGTCTGCTTTATTTTTAATATCAGGAGTGTTACCCAGTCGCAACCTTAAAGAATTAAAACATTTACCTATTCATACACCAGTTTGGATCGCTTTAGTTATAGCCAGTTTTTCTATTTCAGGGTTCCCTTTATTATCGGGTTTTGGAGCAAAAGTTTTAACTATGAAAAGTCTTTTACCTTGGCAGGTGATTGGTATGAATATTGCTGCTTTGGGAACGTCTATATCCTTTGCTAAATTTATATTTTTGCCCCATGAAACCAAAGAAGATAGTAAAGTTAATTCAGGGTTTTGGGCAGGGATGGTTTTATTACTGGGAGGATTAATTATTGCTAATGGTATCTACTATGAAGCCTATACTATCAAAAATACGATTAAACCTTTAATTACTATTTTTCTCGGATGGTTAGCTTATGGATTTATTTTTCAAAAAGCTGTTGTTAAACTGCCTCGTGTGGCCGAAGAATTTGATCATTTAATAGGAGTGATGATTTTAATGTTAATGTTTCTATTTTGGCTGGTACTATTCCCTGATATTCAGGCAATATATAAACAGTAACACAGGCTTATAGTCCGTAGAATCATTCTACTTTTATTATATCTGTTCGACTCATTCAAAAACTGATAACTACTCACTGATAACTGCTACTTATTGTTATGATTGCTTATTTAGATTTAATATTAAAGTTAGCCATTTGGTTTTTACTCACCTCTGATATTAGTCCAGCTAATATTATTATTGGGGTAATTATTTGTGTATTATTGCCTAAAAAATTAAGTTCTCCAGGAAAATTAAAAGACTGGTACCGTGCGTTAGTAGAAGTTTTAATCGCTATTCCCCAAGCTTACTTTGAGGCAGTAGAAATTATGTTATTTCCTCATAAACAAGAGAAGATTAAACCGGAAAGAGTTAAACCCGAAAGAACCCCAGGCTTGATTTTTTTAGATATTTTTGTAATTACCTTTACTCCCAAAACAATTGTGTTAAAATATCGTGAAGAAGGATGGTATGACGTTCATCTTATTCAACGGGAGAAACAGTCATGAGTGTACTTGATGTAATTTTAATTGTGATGATTTTAGCTTTACTGATACCCATCTATGAAGCATGGCAAGATAATGACATTTGGCAAAAAATGTTAGCTTTTTCGAGTATTGCCAGCAAAACATCGATCATGATCCTGGTTATTTCTGTCTTAAGAGGTGATTGGATGATCGGAGTGGTTGGGGTTCTTATTCTCAGTTTAGGGAATGCTTCATTAATGTTACTGGCACAAATTTTAAAACGGATAAAAATCACAGAAAACTAACAAATTTCATGATAAAATAATAAAACTATGATTGACTATTTAAGCTATTTTTGCATTATTGTTGGCCTGATTTTTTGGTTTTGGGGAACCATTCCTTTAGTTGGCGATCGCTCAGTTTTATATAAACTCCATAGCCTTTCTGTAGCTGATACTTTGGGATCAATGAGTATTATTTTTGGACTCTTTTTAAAGATACCCAGTGAATGGCCATTACTGATTTTAGCGATTATTTCCCTAGCAATATGGAACACTGTCTTAGGTTATGTTTTAGCTTATTGTTCCAGTAGTGAAGAGAATTAATAACCCTTATTTATTTTGGAAATGAATGACATTTATCTCTATATCATTACCGCCTTATTACCCCTTTCTGCTTGTCTAACTGTTTTACAAGTAAACCCTTATCATACCTTAGTTATTCGGGGGATTTTAGGGGCGATCGCTGCCCTGGTTTATGCTATGTTTGGGGCAGCAGATGTGGCTTTAACTGAGGCATTAGTCGGTACAATGTTAGCCATTACCCTTTATGGTGTAGCGGTGCGATCTTCTATGGTAATGCGTTTAGGAATCATAGAAAACGAAAACCAAGAAAAGGATCAATTTAAACAATTAATTGATAATTTTAAAAGTATTTTAAATAAATATCATCTACGTTTAGAACTGGTTACTTATGAAGACGAAATAGCCTTAACAACGGCATTGAAAAACCAAGATATTCATGGAACTTGTCAGTTAAAGGCAGATCAAGGGGACAGCTATCATACTGTTACCAGAATTAAACGGCTTTATGAGATTATTCAACCAGAACTATCCTCATCTTTAATTACTTATTTTAACCCCTTAGATACCAAGGAGAAACACTAAATGAAATGGGTTTATCTTGTTGCAGGAATCGCACTTTATGTAAAAATGTTGGTCATGCCTAACCCTATGGCAGAAATGGTAGATTTATCTATTGTGGAAAGCGTTGTA
>JBFRWO010000458.1:0-3598 GCA_051439625.1 Crocosphaera sp.
AAAAAGGGAGGGCTTCTTGATTCTGAAGCTCTCCCAGTTAATAACTTATCTTCCGAGTATAGGGGTAGCATATCAATACTCAATCTAGATTACTGTCATCCTTATCACAGTGAACAGATAAAAAGGGAGAGCTATTTCTGCTTCCGCTCTCCCCATCAAAGCAATGCAACATCAATTGTGAACCTCATTAAAGCATATTTTGCAGCACATTAGCGGTTAATTTAAAACCAAGGACATATATGTACACCACATCACTACAGCACCAACAATTTACACCTCAACAACAAGAATTTCTCGAACAATACCAAGTCGAATCTCTCATTAATGGTGAAAGAGAGTCTAGTTATGAGCTTTGGTCATCTATTCATGAGGCATCAATTGATTACTTTTCCCTTGATGAGTGGGAAGCTTTTTGTTCAACTTACTCCCTTTGCTGAATTTAACTACAGAGTCAGCTTATTCTGGCTCTGCCTTGCCCCTATCAGTCCTGTTAATCAACTATGCTTATACCCTATGCAGAAAACGCAGTTGTCGATATTCGCTCCCCTTAGGGATTACTGCCTCAATCCCGAACATAGTGTCGGCTTGCCATAAAGCCAGACTTTTTCGTTCGATGCTAGGCATGACAGCAGATAACGCACTGGCGTTACGTCAAATCCTGCTCGAAGTTGTTAAAACCCATCAAGTAAAACCAGGACGAAGAGATAATTTTGGACAGCGTTATACTCTAGACTTTATGCTGAAATGGCAAAATAAAAGTGCCATAGTTCGTAGTGGCTGGATTATTGAACAGAATTCTCAAGTTCCTCGATTAACCAGTTGCTATCCTCTCATTTAAGCCAAAGGTGATCTATCAATCATGACAACTAACAATATTAAGCTCCTAGATGTAGTAGCATTAACCGTCGATCTCCCCGCAGAAAATCTCAAGCGCGGTCAAGTAGGTACTGTCGTCGAAATTTTGGCTGAGGGGAAAGCAATGGAAGTTGAGTTTAGCGACAATGATGGACAAACTTATGCTTCTCTCGGTTTGCGCCCTTCTCAGCTAATGGTTTTACATTTCCAACCAGCTTAAAACCCATACCGAAGAAATAAAAAAAGGGAGCAGCCAATTTAGGGTTACTCCCTTTGCTAAAACTACAGTCGAAAAAAAAATGAACTTCAAACTATTTAAACAAGCTGTGTCAACGCTGAATTGGAAATTAGATTATTTTGAGTTTTGTGAGCAAATTCTGGGGGAAAAGCAAAAGCGCGAACTCCTAGTTCAAAGTAAATATTGCCTCAAAAAATGGCAACAATGGCAAATCTTGATCACAACCCTGGATAGTTTCAACGAGAATACCCTGGAACGAATAATTTCGGTCTATGAAAGCACAGCCAATCATTAGTAAACATTTCCAGGTGTAAATTTTTCGTTGATGACAGTTAATGACAGTTGAGGGCAATCGATCGCCGAGTCAGAATTTAGTTAGCTTATAGGGCAGGGTAATAGTAAATCAACCTAGAATAGCGTAAAATTTAGGTCAATAACTTTGGTAGTCAAAAAAAGCCAGAAAACTAATGATTAAAATCGAAATTACCCTAAAAGATGAACAAGGAAAACAACTTTCTCAATTGGAAGCATTAGATTTAGAACTAGGGGCTCGAACTATAGATGAAATTGAAAGAGGTGTAGAAAAATTCAAGCAAAAAATGCTACCAGAAATCTCAAAAGAACTAATGTGTCAAGCACAAAAAGATTTTACTCAAGAGAAAAAAAAGAGGATGGGGTAGGATGTAACGGAACTTATCCAGTAACGATTAAGACCATACACGGTCACGACTCGCGCGTTCCTTTGCTGAGGAAACCTCAGCAGGGTCGCTCGTCAATTTGTCTTTCCTTTACAGAAGTATTTAATCAAACAAAAAAGCTATAACTATTTCGATTTAACAGCTCAATTAACCAAGGGATATACCAGTCCAGCTTTGAGAGAATTGGTGGCTTATTATAGTAATCGCCTTAGTTATCAAGAAGTAGAAAATTTAGTTGAAAGAGTCACAGGTCAGAGAATTTTATCTGACCAGAAGATTTGGGAAATTGTCATCAACCAAGCTGGAGAAATTTCTGCACAATGGCAAGAGCAAATTAACAAAATTAATTCATTAATGACTAAAGAAATTGAAATATCGCCAACGGTAGATATTTATAATTCAGAACAAGAAGAAATTTTATTATTTGATGATGGGATTGGAGTCAAAAAACAAAAAGATAATCGAGAGCGAAATCACTCCCCTACTTCAGAGAGAGCTCCTCTTAAGGAGACTGAAATTTCTGAAGTGAAAAAATCTCGTAAAAATATAATTACTGATCTAGTTTTGTTAGAAACAGCAAAAGGTAGGTTTGAATATATAACCAGTCCGATAAATAGGGAAGGACAATCAGTGTTTCCTTTAGAAAAAATGATTGCCGCTAAGTTAAAGGCTTATTATCATAATTACAATCATCCTTTACCAATTGTTGCTATTACTGATGGAGCTTCTAATATACGTAGACGTCTAAACCAACTAAATCCTCAAGGAATAACGATTATTTTAGATTGGTATCATCTCGGCAAAAAAATCCGAGAATTCCTTTCGATGATCGCTCGTAATAAATCTGAAAAGACCGACCACTCTAAGTTTTTATTCTTTCATCTTTGGCATGGTAAACTTGAAGAAGTTTTAACTTATTTGACTACAAAAATTAAAGCACGTAATCCAGAAAAATTAAATGAACTAATTACTTATTTTAATAAACATCAAAGTGAAATTATTAATTATGCTCGGCGCAGTCAAGCAGGAAAAACTATCGGTAGTGGTCGCATGGAAAAAGGGGTTGACTTAGTTATTGGTCATCGTCAAAAGCATAAAGGTATGAGTTGGAGAGCCTTAGGCAGTAGAGCTTTAGCTATCCTTAAAGTAGCTGAATTAAATGGTCATTGGCAACAAATTTGGTTGACACAAACAGCTTAATTAATTTATTTTTGGTCGTTCATCAACATTACTTCAGGCGTAGTTTGAGAATTTAGTGACTCTAGCGATCGCCATAGCACGAGTCCCTCTAGTTTCTTGACCTAGGGGATATCGGCTCTTGCTCTCATTCCATAATCCTTCCCGAAAAGTTTGTGTTCTACTGAAATTCTGACTTGGCGATCGACTGTCATTAACTGTCATCAACGAAAAATTTACACCTGGAAACATTTCGGAGCATCAAACTAATGCCTTCAAATCAATCAAATATCAACTTCACCTATTCTCGCCAAGACGCAATTAACGATGGAGAACAAACTTGTGTTTCTAACCTATATCCCAACGATTGCCGACTCTACAAGTACCCTATCTACTTCACCAAGTCAGTTATGGGATTGATTGGCGACAGTAAAGACCCTGGTTGTATCGTCTGGGATCTTGTCTACATGAGTGTTAAAAGCCCTAGCCGAATCGAACTCAATGAATCAACCTGTCAATTTAGTGTCATTGTTGAGAATGCTGACCGAACTCCTGATTTTGTAGAAGATGGGTCAAACTGCTACAACCTAATAGTGCAGGTAGGAGCAACAGATTTTGATAATCCTGCGCC
>JBFRWO010000459.1:0-10119 GCA_051439625.1 Crocosphaera sp.
TGAAAGCTAATTATGGTTTATCCCTTCTTATTTTAGGACAAAGTTAGTCTTTCCTTTCCCATACGTCCCCAATCACTCTTTGAGTTCTCTTGACATCTGCTTAATTTTCTTAAGTTGTCACGAATGATTACACCTTTAGTAATCTTAATTCAGCACTCGAAGAACAATCTATCTCTCTTCAACAAACCTTTAGTCGTCTTAATTCAGTAATTGAATCAGTAGATATTAGTCGAAGCTTTAATCGTTTAAATTCAATAATTGATAATGAAACTCACGAGTTATCTCCAACATTTAAGAGACTTCATGAAGTAATTAAAGAAAACTCTTATCTATTATCTACTAGCTTTATTAACTTACAAACTGAAAGTGAACAAGCAGCAGACTCTATGTCAAAAACAGCACAATATACCCAAGATACTGCTGATAATATGTTAATAACTGCTAAAGCAGCATTGGACACTGCTAATTATATTCAACAGACAGATATTCTCATTCAGCAGATAGAAGTCTTACTCAAGTACATAAATGAAGAAAGAACAAGGAGGGGATCATGAACTCTAATCAACTCAAATTTGCAGAAATATTTTCATTTTTAGCTCTTATGTTTTTTATGATGTTTATTTTTGTCTATCAATTTAAAGAAAAACAGACTGTTGATTCACAAACAGAAGGAAAAATTTCTGGAAAATACCCGAAGATGACAGTACCTGAATTAGAAAAAGAGCTTGGAAGGTTCAAAAGAGAGAATGAAAAATTAAACGAAAAACTAAAAAGCATTGATAATCCTATAATTATTGATAATGAAGTTGTTAAATTTGACTTTCAAACTGGGACAGCAACTCTATCGCCAGAATTAAAAGAATACATTAAAGATACAGTAGTACCAGAGATAGAAAAAGCAGTTAAAAATAGTGAAGGATATATAAATACAATAGAAGTTATTGGTCATACTGATGGTCAACGAGTTGTATCTACGGACAGTAATTTAGATAATAATATTAATAAAGTAGCTCTAGGGCAAAATATAACACTTACTCCAGGTTCTAATGCGGATCTAGGATTAATGAGAGCAATAGCAGTTGTCAAAGAACTTAAAAAGATTAAAAAAGAAGGGAAAGGTCTTAATATATTAGATGAATTCACTTTATCAGAAAATCAAGTTTTTCGTGCTTATTCTGCTGGACAACTTACCAATATAGATGGAACATTTGCTCCCTATAATAGTGAGCCTGATAAAACAAGAAGACGTATTGAAATTCGTTTTACTAAACTAAATTATAACAATAATTAAGGAGTATTTTATGTCAATTGAATCACCAGATCCTTGGGAAACCACTAATCATCAAGAGGAACATTTTCCTGAACCTGAATTTTTTGAGAATCCTGAAAATCGTTGTCCCGTAATCCTCTTACTAGATACATCGAGTTCTATGTGGGGAGAAGCGATTACCGAATTAAATCAAGGGGTGAAAATATTTAAAGCAAGTGTGATGGAAGATGAATTAGCTGCTTTAAGAGTCGAGGTAGCGGTAATTAGCTTCAACAGTGAAGTTGAAGTTATCCAGAAATTTGTGACTGTTGATGAGTTTATCCCCAAAAAATTAGAAGCATCAGGAGGAACCAGTATGGGAAAAGCCATTGAACAAGCTCTAGAATTATTAGAAAAGCGAAAACAAGACTACAAAAATAACGACATCCAATACTATCGTCCTTGGATCTTTTTAATTACTGATGGACAACCTACCGATACTTGGCAAGATGCTGCCAAAAAATTAAGAGAAGCCGAAGCTAATAGAAAATTACTCTTTTTTGCGGTTGGCGTAAAAGACGCTGATATGGAAACATTAAGCGAAATTTCTCCTGTTGAACGCCCTCCCAAAAAACTCAATGGCTTAGATTTTCAATCTTTGTTTAAATGGCTAAGTGCTTCAGTTAAGACAGTCTCAACTGGCAAAGTAGGAGAAGAGAAAGAACTTCCTCCAACCAGTGGATGGGAAACAATTATTAGTTAAGTTTTAACAAAACTTTCTGGCTCAATCCTTTTCTGAAAATATCATGTTAGTAGTTATAATTTCCAGTTTTGATTTTAACTTCTTATGATTAGCAGAATTAAGATAACATCAACTAATAAATTATCCTTTGAGAAAAGCTTATGAATTGGAAAACAACTTGTCATTATGAAACAGGAATCTGGCATAAAAAGCATAACCTTCCTTGCCAAGATTATACCAATTATATCCATCTTGACAACATAATAGTTGGAGCCATTGCTGATGGTGCTGGTACTGCTAAATATGCCGATATTGGAGCTAGATTAGCCGTAGATACCATACTAAAATCTTTAAAACCACTTGCTCTAAAACCATCAGGAAGTTTTAGTCTGAATAGGTTACTTGGAGGAACTGAAAAAGAGTACAAAAATTTATTTTGTAATGTCATAAGACAAAAAGTAATACCCACACTTGAACAACAAGCCCAAGAAAAGCACTGTTCTATTAATGACTTTGCCTGTACTTTAATAGCTTTTATCGCTACTTCTAATTGGATAGCTGCTATGCAGATTGGAGATGGATTCTTAGTCATTCGTTTAAACCAAGGAGAGTATCAGTTACTATTAAAACCCAACAAAGGAGAGTTTATTAATGAAACCACTTTTGTAACTTCAAAAAAAGCTTTATCCACTCTACAATTCAAATTTTTATCTGGAAATACTAAATTCATTTGTGCTTCTACAGATGGTTTAGAAAAAGTAGCTATTCGTCTCAGTGATTGGACTCCTCATGAACCTTTCTTTAAACCTCTTGAATTTTATCTAGAACAAACAACTAATCCAGAATCAAACAAACAATACTTAGTCAAGTTCCTTAACTCTGAACGACTTAACTCTCGCACTAATGATGATAAAACGCTTCTTCTATGTCTTAATGATTCGGTTTGACCTATTATGCCCTCTATTAAATCACAATTAACTAAATTTGTAACTAGAATAAGCCCATTTTTAAAGAATAAAGTTTCTCTAATCTATTCTTCTTTTCGTAACAGTTCAACAATTAAAACCCAAAATACTAAACAGAAAACAACGATTACACTGACTTATCGTGGAATTAAATACGAATATAATCCAACTATAGTTGGAATTGAAATAAGTGAAAGAGAAAAAGAGGGTAAATATCGAGGGATTACTTGGCGAGTTCCAGCCCGAAAGCAGACATTCAGATTAGAACCTAAAAACAACTTAGTCTATCGAGGTAAGTCCTATCAAAGTTTCCAATTAATTTTGATTGACCAACCCTCTTCAACAGATAAAAACACAATAGAAACCACCAACAAAATTGATCATCAGGAGTTGGAAAAAGAATCTACATATCCCATTAATAAGCAAGATTTTTCCCAACAACAACAAAACTATACAAGCTCAGAAACGGGTTTTTCTTCAAATTCTAAGATTGATTATTACCCTATTGCTGAACCAATTACTATATGGGTCTTAGATAGAGACATTTTTAAAAATCAACTAATTGATTCTGGTGGTGAGGGAGAAGTTTGGACAACTGATAAAGATGGCTACCTAATAAAAATTTATCATCAAGATACTCCAGAACAAATAAAAAAGTTAGAAGAAAGAATAAAAAAGTTAGAGGTAATGGTAGCTTATCAACCGAAAAACTATGATGTATATCAACAAGCTTGGGCTTGGCCTAAATATTTACTAGAAGATCAACAAGGCGAAATTATTGGCTTTGTTATGCCATTTATTGAAGGTAGGAAAAAGCTACATAATATCTATGTTCCTAAGTCTCGTAAAGAAATAAACTTTCAATCAGACTGGTCAGTGGATTGGAGGTTTCTTCATATTACTGCTAAAAACATTGCTACTATTATTCAGTCGCTTCATAGTCAGAATTATGTTGTTGGAGATATGAAACCAGAAAATATTCTAGTTAACCAATGGGCTTCTGCTTCAATAATTGACACAGACTCATTCCAAGTTTACCATCCTCGGACAAAAGAAGTCTATCATTGTTCAGTTGGTTCAGAAGGTTTTACCCCTCCGGAACTCTTGGAAAAAGAGTTAGCAGAGATTGTACAAACTCCTTACCATGATAACTTTAGATTAGCCGTTATTATCTACCACTTATTATTTGGAGAACATCCGTTTAATGGAAAATGGATAGGAACAGAAGATGAACCAGGACTTGATGAACGCATCCGACTAGGTTTTTGGCCTCATACTCCCAATAGCCAGATGCAAGTAGGACAAAGACAAAGACTTATTCCGCTTAAAATAGTTCACCCTGAAGTCCAAGAATGTTTTCACAGATGTTTCAACGATGGACATAATAACCCAGCTTTACGACCTACTGCTCAGACTTGGGTAAATGTTTTAAAGATTGCCATTGATGATTTAATACAGTGTCAAAAAGTTCCTAGTCATTGGTATAGCAAAACCTATGGTAGATGCCATTGGTGTGATATCAAAAATAAATCCAATCGTGATTTTTTTCCAGATTACAAAGCAGACAAGAAACGATACGAGAAATTGTTGAAGTTGCTTGAAGAACAAAAGTGGAAAGAAGCTGATTTAGAAACTAAGTATATGATGCTTGACGTTGCAGGGAGAATGAATGAAGGGTGGTTAGATAAATCGTCCCTAGAAAACTTTCCGATTGAAGTTCTTATTAGAATAGATCGGCTTTGGCGAGATTATTCATCAGGACGTTTTGGCTTTACAATACAAAAAAATATTTATTTAGAAACTGCTAATAACCTAGAAAGATTTAACTGGGAAACCTACAATAATTTTGGAGAACAAGTTGGTTGGAGAGAAGTAGGAACTTGGAAAAATTACTTAGATTTAGAATTTTCTCTCCATGCACCAGAAGGTCATCTCCCATTCTGTTGTGCTGGTTTTGATGTTTGCGTTATTGCCGAACTTGTCCGGCGACTCGAACAAGGAGACTAATTTAATAACAAAACAGTCTTCTATGATTTTATCTTGGGAAGCTCAAAGGAGTTTGTAAGCTCCATCGAACTCACGTTGATCTACAATACTGGCAAGGCAAGGAAGATTAACATAACTTTCAATGTTGGTAAACTGGCACTGTTTCCTAAAGCTAGGGATTGTTTGAGTGAAAAGATTCTTTCTGTTGAGCAAGTTAAGGAGATGTTAAGGTTAGAAACTAACCCTAGAAATAGAGGGATTTTATTAGTTCTTTATGGTTGTGGGTTAAGGGTGTCTGAATTATGCGCGCTCAAGTGGAAGCATTTAACCCCTCGTGGAGAGTTTGGGCAAATGTCGGTGTTTGGTAAAGCAGGTAAGACTCGCGTGGTGCTGATTCCTGTTCAGGTATGGACTTATCTTTGTCAACTGAGAGGAAATGCTGATGGTGATGAACCAGTTTTTCGCTCTCGGCAAAGGAGTGAGCAGAATGGATACCATCTTTGTCGCCAACAGGTGGTTAAAATTGTTCAGAAGGCAGCACAGAGAGCAGGTATTGAGGGGCAGGTTTCCCCCCACTGGTTGCGCCATAGCCACGCTTCCCACAGTTTAGATCACGGTGCGCCACTGAGTTTAGTCCAGCAGACGTTAGGACATAGCAGTATTGCTACTACTGAAAAATATTTACACGCCAAACCGGATGATAGTTCGGGAATGTATTTGGAGTTTTAAGATATTCGCCGTCACTGATCGAGAATCAACCGTAATCGTTCTGGTGGTAAGTTCGCTATCGCCCGTCCAATAAATTGAAGTTGTTCATTACTAAAGTTCTCTAAATTGCTAGAAAAAGCGATTAATATCTCATCAGTGGTGACTTTAATGGTAGTATCAGCGTCTTCCTCTTCTTCTTGAGTTTTACCAATATTAGCGGTGTTCATAGTAGCGATGGTTCCGTGCTTGGTTCGATAAGTCCGCAGGTCTTCATTAATTGCTTCATCCTCATCACTGGGGACTTCCGCAGTTAAGGAGGTGGTTGGGTCACTGGGGAAATCCCCAGTGAGACTTTTTCTTATTTTCCCCACGGTCTTATGATCAACTTTGCACACGCGGGCTATTTGGCGATCGCTCCACTGTTTCCATTGGGGATCTTGAAGTAAGGTTAGGACGGCCTTACGTTTATCGGCTCGTGACCTGGGTAAAGCCGGTTTATGGTCGGCATTTGCCCCTACGGAATAGAGTACAGCATCTCGTCTTGACCCCTGATGAACAATCCCCCTAATAGTCGGTTCTTCTTGATTTCGGTGGGCATTCCAACGATGAAACCCATCAGCTAACCAGTAGGACTCCCCATCATAGAAGACGACGACTGGCTCTATTTCTTGACCGTCTTCCATCTGTTGTTCTAGGCGTTTGATATGCTGTAGGTCAATTTTAGTCCTGGGTTGAGTGCCTCCGTCTCTGCGGACTTCTTCGAGGTCAAGGTGGATGATTTCATCATTTCCTCCATTTATCTCAGGTGGGGATTTTTCCGAAAAAGTCGCAGATAGAGATTCACTACTGTCAGGTGGGGAGTTTTGAGCCAAATCTCCATATTTATTTTGATTTTTATCCTCTAGTAATTCTGTGGGTTCCCTCAACTCTGAAAGACGCTGTTTAACATATTCAACTTGATAGTCCACTTCTTTGAGCAGTTCCTGAAAATAGACCTTTCTGATAGTGTTAGTGGCTATATTTGCCCCCTCAAAACATTCTTGTCTTTTTGTCTCTAACCTTTCCTTCTCAGCTTTTAAATAAGCTACATCGCTACATTCTTCAACTTGACTAATGCCATTTTGTTGAGCGAGGTTGCGAACAATTTTTAGCTCAGGTGTCCAGTACCAGTTGATTGATTCCTTCATATTCCCTTTAATTGAATTTAATACTTTGGTATTTGCCGATTTTTGGGGAACGAGAACGAGTAAACCCCAAAGGACTGTTATTCAATTAATTCGAGGTAATATTCCTGTTCAGAAGGTTTAGTTATAGGTGCATAAGCTATTTGTAAATCCTGTCGGAGTGACTTTTTATGAAGCCTTACAGTTGCCCAACCAGAGTCATCAATGGATAAGACTGTCCCAATTTCTCCATCTCGCATACTTCCTGCCCAATGAATTTTGACTGTGGAACCAATTTTTAAACTTTTCTTGGAAAGTGTGGAGGATGTGGAGGAGTGTGGAGAGAGTGTGGAGTCCTCATCCACACTTTGTAACCCCCTATCTATAAGGGTTTCATCAAAAGTGTGGATGACTGTGGGGGATGTGGAGGGGGTTTTTATACTTTCTGTTTTTTCATTAGGTAAGGAGGGATGAGATGAAGTTTTTTCAATCGGTTGTGTTTTTTGCTCTAAATCCTCCACACTTTTACCATTTTTAGTCTCAGGGTCAGTATTGGTAGGGATTTCAGTCCTCCACACTTCCTCCACACTTGACCACACACTTCCTCCACACTTTTCTGCCCCCAATGGCTCAAAGGTAGTATTAATATGAGTTACAGGAGATTTAGAAACTGTGGAGACTTCCTCCACACTTCCTCCACACTCCTCCACACTTTTATATTGATTGGAGATAAAAGCCAACCTTCTACCATTTCCAATGGTTGATCCATATCCCATCTCTACTAACTCGTTAAAATATCCCCTGACGGTATCTGTAGAGGCTTTAGCCTTTTTGAGATCCCAGACTCCCCAGATAGTATCTCTAGCAGTTATTTTGCCTTTACGGTTCGATAATTCAATAATTTTCTTGAAGATTGGGGATAAATTACCATTATCCGTGTCAGCTTCGCCGTAGATGAGTTTTATTTGTTTTAAATAGACTGAACCCAAATATCGAGCCATTACCATAATTCTTTTGGAGACATCCGACTCAAGCTCACTATAAAAAGCATTCTCGATAGTTGCGAGTAATAAAGCGATATCTCCTACAAATTGCTTCATTTTGGCATAAGCAGCCCGTAAAGCTTGGTTAGGTTCATTCATCTTCTTCCTCTCCAATCCCCGAAAACATTGGGCGTAAATGGTACGGGCTTCGGGGGATAATTTATAGTCAATAGCTGGTAATGCTTCAATCTTTCTGTAGAGGTCTTCTAAGATGGTGTTGATGTAGATCGGTGGTTCGTCATCTGGAAACTTAGCTTCTTTAATTGGCATTACAGCCCATAGGAATCTCGCCCAGTGGCCTTGGGAATCTTTGCGATCGCCCATCTGTTGTTTCAATACGTCCCTTTGAATCCCTCCCGTAATTGAGAAGGTAGAACGAGGGTTAGAGAGTCGCTTACCACTAGCACGGTTAACCTTAATACCTGTACCGTCCCTACCACTCAATATCTTTTCCGCATCTGTCCCTTTACCGCCTCTGTAAGCGTTGGCAGACTTAATTAGTCCCGATAGTTCATCGAACTCCATTAACAAGCCTTTATCGGGCTGATTTGATTGGATTAAGCTGATGGCTTCGGCGGTTGCGTCGTTAGTAAAATATTCTCTTGGTGGTGCCGGTTCGATGGGTTCTTCTCCTCTGTCATTTTTCTTGGTGGCTTTCCATGCCCTCATATCCTCTTCATATTTTTCCAGTTGTTCTTTGTACCGTACATCAGCTTCATTCTGTAGCTTCTTAAATGGGCTGATGATGGTTTTCATGGTTGGTGACTTAGCAGATCCACTCTCGGCCACAATGCCCGTGTAGAGAATAGGTTTAGCGTAGAACCCTGTTGATTTGATTAACTCTAGTTTGGTGTCTGGGTTGGTCAGACTGGCCACTACTGATAAGAGGATGGTTAACATTGACAGTGGGTTACTACCCAAAACATCAGCAATCCAAGTGAGGGGATCTGCCATCTCTTGGGGGAGACACTCCCTTAAGTCGATGTCGGTATGTTCAGCCTTAAGAAAATAGTCAACCTGTTTTTTGGTGTCTTCCCTGTCTTCTATCTGTTCTAACTGTTTGAGGTGATCGTTATAGATTTTCTTGAGGTCAGGCAGGAATACCCCGAACTCTTTAGCCAAGTTGGTAAGCTCGATTGATACTTGAGTCTCACCCAAATTATCCCCAATAAGTTGTTCAATCCTAGCCATTAACTTGTCATGGTCAATGGGGTCAGGGTTATATCTGGGATGATTAACAACATTGTTTTTACCCTGTCCATTAGTCGTCAGTGGGGGTAGTTGCCCATTACTGTGTCCATTATTTGTTGGTGCAGGTTTTGCCCTATTACTGTGTCCATTAGTAAAATACCCCGTCGGGACGGACGGGGTTTCTGATTTTTTTTGCCAAGCCTTGGCACAATTAATCAAGGCTTCATCTGTCAGGGAAGCTGTGGGGTTATTTGACTCGGCTGATTTCCAAATCCCAAGCCATTCCCGTTCGTTCCAACCCTTCCCCGACGGGCAACGATTACAGTAATCAATAAAGAGTTGATAGGGGTCTTCAGTAAACGGAATACCTAGATAATTAAGTCGAATTGATGTCCCAATCAAGTTACGAGCTAGTTTCGCCCCACTACTATTACGGGTTCCATTGGCTGCCCCTACATCAATCAGGTTCCGGTCATCTAGAGTAAGAAACTGATAGAGAGGAACTTTTTCAGTGAGCAGTGAACAGTTATCGGTTGAGGTAGGTTTTTTTCCATTTGCCTGTCCATTTGCTGTCTTTTGGTCACTTTTTACTGTTGATTGATGAGCAGTAACTGTCTCGCTGTAACTGCTGGTACTGTTAACTGAAGATGGGATCAGATTTCGGAGTTGAGAATAGGTATAGGTGCAGCCACTGTCACTGATGATGGAACTTTGGTTGTATTGAGCTACTGAATGGCCATTTCCTTCTTCTGATTTAAAACTAATGTGCCAACATCCAGCTAACCGCATCACCCGTGAGGGATTTTTAATTGAGCGATCGCCATCAACATATTCCAGTAAATCTTTTTGTAATTCACGCCATTTTTCAACTGCAATCGCTTCAACAAACACCCAATAGCTATGAATGGATTTCCCCCCCGTATCTATTTGGAATGTGGGTTCAGTGAGTCCCAAAGTTTTCCAGAGGTCGCGCTGAATGTCCTTGTCTAAATGGTCGTGTTCACAGAAAATAGCTCTGCCGGCGGTGACATCGCCATCTTTGTGGCCTCCACCATTGACCACAAAATAAACC
>JBFRWO010000460.1:0-11677 GCA_051439625.1 Crocosphaera sp.
TCCTTCCCCAATAATCAATAATTTTGCTTCATAAAGATGATCAATTTTTTTTTGTTATTGTTGTTTATAGAAGTTCAAAATTGCTTTTGTTACTTTATTTTTAATTTCGGGGGGAAGATTTCTAACTGGATTATGAGATATCTTAAAATTAGTAAGCTCAGTGAGCTTACTAATTTCAGGAGGAATATATATTATTTTGTTACTAGATAAATCAAGAGTGTTAAGATGAATTAATTTTCCAATTCCCGGTATAATTTCAGCTAATTGATTATTAGAGATATGAAGTATATGCAAATTCGTTAAATTGCTAATTTCAGTTGGAAAAAATAGCAACTGATTATAAGAAATATATAGCCTATTAAGCTTACTAAGATTGCTAATTTCACGAGGAATATGACTAATTAAATTTCTAGATATATAAAGCCTGTTTAAATTAGTTAGATCGCCAATTTCAGGAGGCAAATAAGTTAGCTGATTGTTAGATATATAAAGATATTTCAGATTAGTTAGTTTTCCGATTGCAGGAGGTAGAGACTTGAGCTTTTTATAAGACAGTTTTAAAAATTGTCTTTTATCCCTTGCTGCTTCTTCAATAATCTGTAATAATTCTTCCTCTGTCATATCAGTGACCAGTAAACAGTAATCAGTTATTAAAATTATATCTTGTTTTCTATTGTAATCATCAGTAATTAGGAATATTCCTTAGATAAGGAAAGTATGATTTATTGTTCAAATTGTGTTATTACTTGCGAAATTTTAGTGACATCAATATTATCTTGTTCAGATTTTGAATAAATATCTAACAGTACAATACAATCGCTTGTTTGTAACCAATAAATTAGACGATATCCACCACTTTTGCCTTTTTGGATATCATTATTCTTAATACGAAGCTTATAAACAACAAATTTGATACCAGGAATGCGATCGCCTAAAATTTCTCCTAATCTAAGCTTTTCTAGAATTGGCTGTAAATCAGTTTGAATGTGACGGTATTTTTTAGATAGCGATCGCACCTTTTTTTGAAATTCACGAGTTGCTATAATTTCAAACAATATCTGTCTCCTCCCATAATTGAGATAAGGGTACAGTATCTCCTGTTATTGCTTGTTGCCAAGATTTTTTAAAGCTTTCCTCGGAAAAATTTTCATCATAACTATCTAATTCATTCTGATTTTCTTCAATTTCATCTACTAAGATAATTACTTTAACCGTTGAGGGTTGGGAGGAAGTAGTAGCTAAACGAAAATCAGGTAATTGAATTTGTCCATTATCCGTTACAGTTGCGGTTAATTCGTAAGCTTTCATAACAAAATACACTCTAATGTTAAAAGTACAATAATTTAATATTTAGGTCATTATAGCAATACTTTAGCTCTAATTCCATTACAATGAGATGAAATATAATTACAGTATGGTCATTCAATGGTCAGAAGAAGATCAACTATTTTTAGTCCATTTACCTGAGTTTTCTTGGCAACAATTTCATACTCATGGCAAAACTTATGAAGAAGCTGCGAGAAATGCACAATAAGTTATCGAGAATTTTTTAGAAATGCTTATAGAGGAAAATCAACCCTTACCAGAACCTAGAATATTACCCAAAAACAAGTTAAAAATTGCTTAAAAATTAAACATTATTTTGATTGATTTTCTAGTCAATATTTGGGTTGTTTAAGGTGGGCAAAGTTTTGTATTTTATTAGTAGATTATATAAGTTTGTAATTTGCCCACCCTACGGTTTTAACACTCTTTTGATTCAAACTCTTCATTCATTTCCCAATCATCAGGAGAAATAGCAGGTTCACTAGGATCAGCTAAATAAGCATAAGTTTTCATGTTTGTTAAGGGATTAACAGGAAATTGTTTTTTAACCATAGATTTATCTTGTTTGATAGAGTCAATAAAATCACTGACTAAAACAAGTTTTTCATTAGATAATTGTTCTAACTGTTGAGCAATTTTTTGACGTAATTCTGGATAATTCATTTTAGGTTTAGTTATACACCAGTTTCGTAGGGTGGGTTAGACAGGGATAGTTTAGATTATGCCTATAATATAACAATACGTCGTAACCCACCATTTCATTTAAAATAATCCACTAAAATATTTATTAGTGACCAGTTATTAAAATTATATCGTGTCTTTTATTTTTATAATCAGCTAAAATGATGTAATAGGAATGTGAGCATACTTAGACAAACTCAGGACAATTTAAAAAATTCGGAGAGTATTATTCATGAACACAAAATTAGTTGATTCTTTATTTGAAATTATTCGTTCCCTTGAACCAACAGAATTTACTTTATTAAATGAGAAAATACAGAACTTAAATAATTATAATTCTTCTCAAAAAAGTCCTGAAATACTAACTTCTGAAGAACGATTTAAAGCTATCAAAGAATGGGCAGAAAGTCATGATTACGATACACCATTATTATCTGATTATGCAGTTAGTCGTGCCGGTATTTATGAGGAAGATTAATCCATGAAATTTCTCTTAGATACTAACATTATTTTACGACTAGCTGAACCTAAACATTCTATGTATCCCTTGGCGTTAAATGGACTATCTTATTTAACTCAAAATCATCATGAATATTTTATTATTCATCAAAATTTAATTGAGTTTTGGCGAACTTGTACTCGACCTAAAGATAAAAATGGGTTAGGAATGACCATAGAAAAAGCTACCATAGAATTAACAAAATTAGAGCAACTTTTTCCTGTTTTACCTGATTGTCAAGAAATTTATCCCCAATGGCGAAATTTAGTCATCAAATATAAAGTTAAAGGGGTTAATGTTCATGATGCTCGTTTAGTTGCTGCAATGTTGGTACATAATTTAACCCATATTTTAACCTTTAATTCTGATGATTTTAAGCGTTATTCCGAAATTACTATTGTTAATCCTAAAAATATCAATAATTGATTTACTTAATATCTAAAATTTGGTATTTTAATCTTAAATGACAAATATTAATTATCCATTGTTAAAGATATTTTTCGTACCTCACCAATGACAATTATTCATTATCCATTATCAATTGTCCATCATTGACGTTATGATAAAAAAGTTAAGGAGTGTTAAGCTTTGGGAATATGGACGAGTCAAACAGCATACGTATCCGAGGTGCGAGACAACATAATCTGAAAAATATCGATCTCGAACTACCGCGCGATCGCCTGATTGTCTTTACAGGGGTGTCTGGTTCGGGAAAATCATCTTTAGCGTTTGATACCATCTTCGCTGAGGGACAACGACGTTATGTTGAGTCCCTGAGTGCTTATGCGAGACAGTTTTTGGGACAGTTAGATAAACCCGATGTAGATGCGATCGAAGGGTTGAGTCCCGCTATTTCTATCGACCAAAAATCAACTTCCCATAACCCTCGTTCAACGGTGGGAACGGTAACAGAAATATACGACTATTTACGCTTATTATTTGGTCGTGCTGGTGAACCCCATTGTCCCCACTGCGATCGCTTAATTGCACCCCAAAGCATAGATCAAATGTGCGATCGGGTTATGGAACTTTCAGATCGCACAAAATTCCAAATTTTAGCCCCTGTAGTACGAGGGAAAAAAGGAACCCATAAACAACTCTTATCTAGTTTAGCAAGCCAAGGATTTGTACGGGTAAGAGTTGACGGGGAAGTGAGAGAACTTTCCGATAATATTGAATTGAAAAAGACTCATTATCATGACATCGAAATAGTTGTTGATCGCCTCATCAGAAAAGAAGGAATACAAGAAAGATTAGCAGATTCCTTAAGTACTTGTTTAACCCATGCTGACGGTTTAGCAGTCATAGATATTCTCGGAGATGAAGATAATAATAACCCTTCAGAAATTATGTTTTCTGAAAACTTTGCTTGTCCCGAACATGGGGCAGTTATGGAAGAATTATCCCCCCGTTTATTCTCCTTTAATTCTCCCTATGGTGCTTGTCCTAATTGTCACGGATTAGGAAGTTTACGGAAATTTTCTCCTGATTTAGTAATACCTGATCCCAAAGCTCCCTTATATTCTGCTGTTGCTCCCTGGTCAGAAAAAGATAATTCTTACTATTTATCCTTACTCTATAGTATTGGACAAGCTCACGGCTTTGAAATCCAAACCGCTTGGAATCATTTGACCAAAGAACAACAAGATTTATTACTATATGGAAGCGAAGAACCTATCTGGTTTGAGCAAGACTCTCGCTTTGATAGTGGGAAAGGATATTATAGAAAATTTGATGGTATTTTAGCCATATTAGAACGTAATTATAAAGAGACAAGCTCTGAAGTTATCAAACAAAAGATGGAGAAATATATCGTTGACCAAACCTGCGAAGTTTGTCACGGAAAACGCCTTAAACCAGAAGCCCTATCCGTTCGTCTGGGAGGATGCAGCATTGATGAATTAACCAGTGTTTCCATTGATAAATGTTTGTACAGAATAGATAACTTAGACTTAACCCCTAGACAAAAATTAATCGGCGAATTAGCACTAAAAGAAGTTAGAAACCGCTTACAATTTTTGTTAGATGTGGGATTAGATTATTTAACCTTAAACCGAGGAACGGCCACATTATCAGGAGGAGAAGCACAAAGAATTCGTCTCGCCACCCAAATAGGATCGGGGTTAACAGGAGTATTATATGTATTAGATGAACCCAGTATCGGACTACACCAAAGGGACAACGGACGTTTACTAAATACCCTCAAAAAACTAAGAGATTTAGGCAATACTTTAATTGTAGTTGAACACGACGAAGAAACAATTAGAACTGCCGATCACCTAGTTGATATTGGACCCTTAGCAGGAATTCATGGAGGAAGCATTGTTTCTCAAGGTGATCTAAAAAGCCTATTAAAAGCAAAAAAATCTTTAACTGCTGACTATTTATCTGGCAAAAAAGTAATTCAAACGCCAGCAAAACGTAGAGCAGGAAATGGAAATAAACTCTGTTTAAAACAGTGTCATGCTAACAACTTAAAAAATATTGATGTAGAAATACCGTTAGGAAAATTAGTAGCTATTACTGGAGTTTCAGGGTCAGGAAAATCAACCTTAGTCAATGAATTATTATATCCTTCCCTGCAACATCATCTAACCAAAAAAGTCCCCTTACCCAAATCTTTAGATGAAGTCACAGGACTCGATGCTATTGATAAAGTAATTGTCATTGATCAGTCACCAATAGGCAGAACACCGAGATCCAACCCTGCAACTTATACAGGTATTTTTGATGGTATTCGGGAGTTATTTTCCCAGACAGTAGAAGCCAAAGCAAGGGGTTATAAACCAGGTCGTTTTTCCTTCAATGTGAAAGGAGGAAGATGTGAAAATTGTGGGGGACAAGGAGTTAATGTAATTGAGATGAATTTTTTACCCGATGTTTATGTTCAATGCGAAGTTTGTAAAGGGGCCAGATACAACCGAGAAACCCTACAAGTTAAATATAAAGGATATTCCATTGCTGATGTTTTGGACATGACAGTAGAAGAAGCATTAAGCGTATTTGAAAATATACCAAAAGCCGTCAAAAGATTACAAACCCTAGTAGATGTTGGTTTAGGTTATGTTAAATTAGGACAGTCAGCACCCACTTTATCAGGAGGAGAAGCACAACGGGTTAAACTAGCTTCAGAATTGTCTCGTCGGGCAACAGGAAAAACCCTCTATTTAATCGATGAACCCACCACAGGATTATCTTTTTACGACGTTCATCACCTCTTAAATGTCCTACAAAGATTAGTGGATAAAGGTAATTCTATTTTAGTCATTGAACACAATTTAGATGTGATTCGTTGTTCAGATTGGATTATTGACTTAGGACCAGAAGGAGGTGATCAAGGAGGCAATATTGTTACCTTCGGAACCCCTGAAGATGTAGCAAAACATCCCACCTCTTACACAGGAAAATATTTAAAAGAAGTCTTAAAACAATATCCGTTTCAAGCAATAGAATAGGACATTTGACTCAAAAAATGGTTTCAAATCTCCAACTAGAGGGGCATATAATTCTAAATTCGGATTAATTGGTATACCAGATCACTTAGTTGTGATTGCCCAAGACAATTAATTAAGAAATTTTACTTTTTCTGTATTATTTCTGTGGGTAATGGTATTTTTTCTGTAATACCAAAAACATTGGTAATTACTGTAGAGTAATCAAGGAAAAGTAATGATCGTCTCCTTTAAATACGGCTATTCTAAAGCAATCCGTGTCTTTATAGCGTTACTATGGGTTTTGAGTTTAACTTGGGTTTTCTTTTGCTCACCTAGTTATGCACAAGCATTTTTCTCGGAACCCCGTCTTTTTGAAGTTGACCAAGCTTGTGAAGCTGTTTCTTCTATTAGAAGACAGACTTCTCCCATATCGATTAATCCTGGTGAAGTTTTGACAGTTTTCGGGGAAAATAAAATCCCTGGAGGAACTCATGCCTTTATTAGAATTGATGGTCAGCAAAAATGGTTTCCCTTAAGATGTGGAAGATACAACGGAATTGAAACACGAACTAACTTTAAACCTTTTTTTGATAATGAAAATAACCCTGTTGAAACCAGAAATGGATTCGCTGATGCGACTCCTCCTCCCCCTGTGCTAGATGAGTTTGATAAAGCTGTTAATGAGGTTTGTGGTCTTCCTGGAAAAGTAGTAACCCGAACCGAATTCATAACTCTAATGAATGAATTTTCTGATGTACTAAGCGATGTACAAGCTTTTACAGCAAATCGTGTCTTTGGCAATGAACCCCCTATTACTAACTCTGAACTCTATTTAGAGCGTTTAACAGATGCTTGGTTCGGTCGAGAAGGCTTTAATCATATTTTTTGCGGCGAAATAGAAGGGCGGAGAATAGGAGGGTTACATTTTGTCGGTCGGTATTTTGATTTGCAAGAGAAAGGATTAGCTGGAATGTTAGATGCAATTGAAGTTGTACCTGGAAGCATTTACACCATAGGAGTAGAAATGCAGGTGGGGAATCGTCGAGTTAGTTCTCCCATTAAAGGTTATGGTTACACTTTGAGTGCATCGGATATTCTCAAGTTTGGTACTCGAGCATTTGCCGATAATCCCACTAATAGTAACGGTAGAGAAGGCTGCATTTTGACGATTAGCGACGATGGTTTCACCTTTAGTAATCTTTTTGCTCCTCGTGCTACTGGGATCAGAACTTTCTTCCCAGACGCTACCCCAAACTTCGGTGAAGGTATCTGTAAGATTAATCCCACAGTTGGAATGGACTGTCAATAATTAAACAGTTAGGTGGACAAATTAAAACTTTGTTCACCGAAACTATTCTCTGCTTGTGGAGACTCACAAATAATATTTCCTGTCACAAAATCTCTCTTGCAATCACTATTTATTGAAAGGAGTTTAGAGAGCAAATTATGATTTACTTTTTGCATGGCTTGAGCAGGGTATTTAAAACGATTACGGCAAAAGCTTTCCAAAGCAAACAACCAAAAGAGTCTCCTATAAATGTATTAGTTTTATACACTATTTTTGTGTCTTACTGTTTAACTTTGTTAGTTATGACTCAATTATTGAATCCTTAAAAAACAAGAAGATGGGTCTTCCCATCTTTCTAACTTGTAAGATATAGAAACACTGGATTAAAAATCAAGTACATAACTTAATCGTCTAACAAGAGAGGATAATTTTGAGGAAGTTTAGAAACTAATGTTTTACTGATGTTTATTCGCTGACTTTCATATTCATCAAGACTATTTTGATCTAGAAGGTTTAACTCTTCAGCAAGTGTCTGATCAATTTTATTCAGCATTTCACTGAAATTATAATCAGATTCTGCTACTTTGAGAATTTGCACTAAGCGTTTTTGCTGTGATTCAGATAGCTGCGATAACTTTCCCAAGAAATTATATTCTTGAGCTAATTTCATCAGCTTTTCATTGACAATAAGATTGTTCATTGCTGATTACCTGTATACTATTAGCAATGAGTAAGATTGGGGGCTGATCATTAAAAATGAAAGCCCCATCAATCAAACTTGCATCAATCAAACTTGAAAGATTTACATTAACTCATCTTCTGACGTAAACGTTTGATAAGACGTTCATATCGTTTTCTTAAGGATGAGGGAGTGCAACTAACTTTCTTTTCAGAAAACAATGTAGAAATTGTTTTCCAATTCAGTCCTCTCATGATTCGCAAGATTAGAAGTTCACTATCTAGTGGGGATAATTGCTTCCACAAAGTATCCAATGAACGTAAGTTATCTATGGTTTGATACACTTGTTCACCACCAGACTGCTTAGAAGTTAGTTGATGTTCTATACTGTCATAGTCAACTCGAAATTTGAGTCTTTGTTTTCGACTCATTTCACGAATGACATTGAGACTGATTGTTTTCAACATTGCTTCATAGCTTTTTATCTCGCTTCCATGTTTATTCGTATAACAAATTACACGAAGGACTGACTCACTCAAAATCTCATGAGCATCAACATCTGCTAAATAATGCTGCCGAAGTAACCGCTTAACATAAGCAAAGAAGTAATTTGATTGCTTGAGTTGTTCTGGTGTTTTCGGTTTTAGAAGTGTTGATAGATAGAGCGCGAGTAATTTTTCATTTGTATTATGCATAAGAACAGTTTTCTGTGATTGTTTACAACAACCAACTGCTCCACTGTTGTTCCCTAACCAAATATATAGTGTCACAAAACCCAAGAATGTGACACTATAAGATAGGAAGATAAAAATTTTTTCTACAGTATTCTCGCTAAACCCTGTCTGTGAAAAGCTTACAGGGTTTAGAATAGCTCAAAAATATTTTTTCTAAGTAGCGATCGCCCCAACCCGATCTTGAGTAAAGTAGTTATTTTGTATTATTACGACTCAACATTAATTAAGCGATCGCACTAGGAAAAACATATAGCAGAGACAAAAATTTCTAATCTTCACCGAAAAGTTAACCATTATCTTATTTGACTTCTGATTTTTCTTTCTTACAAAACCTTGTAACCTGAGTTCGATATAAGGAAATTTATAGACAACTGCTCAAAATCAAGAGTCTTAAACCCTGATTGTTTCATGGAAAAAACTCCGAACTCCGAACTCCTAACTCCGAACTCCTAACTCCTAACACCCAACTCAGGTTTGTAAGGTGGGCATTGCCCACCCTACTACTGCTACAGATACAAACATCGATCAGACATGATTAACCTTAAGAATCTGTCTTTTTAGTTGTACCCGTCTTACTCTTAGTCGTGCGTTTTGTAGTCGTTTTCTTCTTAGTAGTGGATTTACGAGTAGTTTTCTTCTTAGTTGTAGCCTTAGCAGCTAATAACTCCAAAGCTTTTTCCAAGGTAATAGTTTCAACAGTTTCCCCTTCCGGTAAACCAGCGTTAACCTTACCATGTTTAACATAAATTCCATAAGGACCCTCGTAAACATTAACCGCTTCTTGATCTTCAGGATGAACCCCTAACTCTTTTAAAGGTTTCTTGGTACGACCACCACCCCGTCCCCGTTTGGGTTGGGCCAATAATTCTAAAGCCCTTTCCAAGGTAACAGTTAAGACATCATCCTCTTTTTTCAGCGATCGATAATCTTTCCCATCTTTACCTTGATCATGCACCACATAAGGGCCAAACCGTCCTAAACTGGCCTTAATTTTTGCCCCAGTTTCCGGATGGGTTCCCAATAAACGAGGTAAGGCCAATAACCCCACCGCCATGTCTAGGGTGACATCCTCCACATTAGTTCCTTTGGGTAAAGAAGCGCGTTTTGGCTTCTTATTCTCCTCACTAGCTACTCCCAACTGTACATAAGGACCATAACTACCAATCAAAAGATAAATTGCTTCTCCGGTTTCAGGATGTAACCCTACTTTTTCAGGTCCCTCCGTTTTCTGCTTCAATAATTTGTTAATCTGTTCAGCATCGAGATCAGACGGGGTTAAATCAGTAGGAATAGAAGCAGTAATTTTCTCCTCCTCCTGTAAAACCTCCACATAAGGACCAAACTTGCCAATTTTTACCGTTGCGTCCAAATTATCCAAATTAATGGCTTTAGCAACCCCAGGATCGATTTGATCGATACGTACCTTAACCTGAGTATCTAAACCTTCTTCCCCCGAATAGAATTTTTTGAGATAGGGAACCCATTGGGCCTCCCCTGTAGCTATTTCATCCAGGGTTTGTTCCATTTTCGAGGTAAATTTAGTATCTACCAGATCAGGAAAATGGGTTTCTAATAAACTGACCACAGCAAAAGCAGTAAACGTAGGAACCAAAGCTTTACCGCGCATTTGGGCGTAACCGCGATCGCGGATAGTTCCGATAATACTAGCGTAGGTACTGGGCCGGCCAACCCCTTCCCCTTCCAACATTTTCACCAGGGAAGCTTCTGTATATCTCGCCGGAGGTTGGGTTTCGTGGCCCAAAACATCTAACTCTTTACAGTCAGGATGATCTCCTTCTTCCAAAGGTGGTAAGATCACCTCTTGGTTTTCAATAGCAGCATCGGGATCATCGGAACCCTCCACATAAGCCCGGAAAAACCCAGGAAAATCGATCCGTTTCCCCGAAGAACGGAACCCTGCGTCCTCCACGTCCAAAAGAACGGTAATTTGAGTTAATTTAGCGTTAGCCATCTGAGAAGCTACAGTACGCTTCCAAATCAAGTCATAAAGGCCAAATTCTTGACCCGATAGCCCCGTTTCTTGGGGGGTACGGAAGCGATTACCAGCCGGACGGATGGCCTCGTGTGCTTCTTGGGCCCCTTTGCTTTTGGTGGTGTATTGACGGGGTTTAGGACTTAAATATTGCTTACCATATTTTTCCTCAACGCAACTCCTCGCTGCTTTAATGGCTTCATCAGACAGATGAACCGAGTCCGTCCGCATATAGGTTATATAACCTTCTTCGTAAAGTTTCTGGGCGATACGCATGGTATCTCGCGCCGATATACCCAGTTTACGGTTAGATTCTTGTTGCAGGGTGGAAGTGGTAAAAGGAGGATAGGGTTTACGGGTGGTAGCTTTTTCGTCCTTCTTATTAACCGTCCAAGTTTTCCCTTCTAATCTATCTTTGAGGGCGTTGGCCTCTTCTTCGTTGAGAAGGACAACATCGCGCCCCTGAGCGATTTTCCCCGTGTCGGGGTCAAAATCAGCCCCCGTAGCGATTTTCTTCCCGTCAAGGGTGATTAACTTGGCTTCAAAGGGACTTTTTTCTTTTTCCAGTAAGGCTTTGAGATCCCAATAGCCCCCGGATTGGAAGGCCAGGCGTTCCCGTTCCCGTTTTACCAGTAAACGTACGGCCACCGATTGAACCCGTCCGGCAGACAGTCCCCAAGCAATTTTTTTCCAGAGCAAGGGGGAAAGAGTGTAACCGTATAAACGGTCCAAAATACGGCGAGTTTCTTGGGCGTGTACTAAATTTTCATCAATATCCCGACAATTTTTCAGGGATTTTTGGATAGCTTCACGGGTGATCTCATGGAACACCATCCGTTTGATGGGGACTTTGGGCTTGAGAAGTTGTAATAAATGCCAACTGATGCATTCCCCTTCTCGATCTTCGTCAGTGGCTAAGATTAATTCATCTGCGCTTTTCAAGGCTGATTTTAACCCCTGAACCACCTTTTTTTTGCCCTTGGGGATGACATAAATCGGTTCAAAGCCATCTTCGACATTGACCCCTAAGTTTGCCCAATCTT
>JBFRWO010000461.1:0-3645 GCA_051439625.1 Crocosphaera sp.
TTAACGACGGGGTTTAGATAACTATTTATCATCAGAGACAGGGGCTAATTTCACGTTTTTAGCCAGTCCTAAAAATTGTAAAACTTGAATAGTCATCCAAGTAATATCAATTTCCCACCAAGCTAAACCATGACGGGCAGAATATTGATAAGCATGGTGATTATTGTGCCATCCTTCGCCAAAAGTTAATAGAGCAACCCACCAACAGTTACGAGAATTATCGTTAGATTCATGACTTTGATAACCAAATTTATGAGTGGCACTATTCACAAACCAAGTGAAGTGAAAGACCATCACTAAACGCACAAAAATTCCCCAAATGACACAGGGCCAACCTCCTAAAAAATAAAGGATTAAACCTAAGACAACTTGAATAGGAATCATGAAGTTTTGACAGAATTTATAGAAGGGATCTTCATTAATATCTTGAGTGTAGCGAGGTACATCATTGTCAGCAGGAATCTGATGTAACATCCATGCCATATGACTCCACCAAAACCCTCGGTTAGAATCATGGGGATCGGGTTCAGTATCAGAATATTTATGATGAATACGGTGTAATCCTACCCATTGAATCGGTCCACCTTGACAAGCTAAGGTACCGCAGAAAACTAATATATATTCTAGCCATTTTGGTGACTGAAAACTTCGATGAGACACCAACCGATGAAATCCTAAAGTAATTCCTAATGCCCCCGTTAACCAATATAAAAAGAGGGTGACACCTATGGCTTGCCAACTAAAATTACCGGGCAAAAATGCCAGAAGGGCAACGAGATGGATCGATGCCATATAAATAATAATTGTCCAGTCATAAGGGAGTTTTTGAGATGTGGCAACAGTCATGTAATAACCTGAATGTAAACGTAATCAAATCTTTATTGTACTTGACGATAGCATCAACTTTTTTTAGGCGACAAAGATTTCACAATTTTAATATTTAATTCCAAATTAAGTTCCCAATTAAATGACTAATATAAGCCTTTATTTGGTATAAATAAATGGGATGAAAATAACTTTGTCATTGGTTTGGATTAATCCCTATCGACAAGATTAAAGTTTGGGGTTGACAATTGGACAGTTTAATGCTTATAAAAGAGGCAGAAAACGCCCTAATTCCGATTTTTTCGGAAATTGACCATAAAGTCAAGCAAAATCTCAATAAAACCTTAGCAGCCTTCCGTAATCACCGTCTAGGGGTTCATCATTTTGCCAGTGTAACTGGTTATGGTCATGATGATCTCGGACGGGAAACCTTGGATGAGATTTTGGCTGAGATTCTGCAAGCAGAAGCAGCTATGGTTCGGGTACAATTTGTATCGGGAACTCATGCGATCGCTTGTGCTTTGTTTGGGGTACTTCGTCCAGGAGACGAAATGTTAGCGGTGGCCGGTGCGCCCTACGATACCTTGGAAGAGGTCATCGGTTTACGAGGCAGTGGTCAAGGTTCCTTAACAGATTTTAACATTAATTATCGGCAATTAGACTTAACCGACCAGGGAACGATTGATTGGGAAGGGTTAAAAACCGCTATTAAACCAGAAACAAAATTAGTTTTAATTCAGCGTTCTTGTGGTTATTCTTGGCGTTCAAGTTTATCTATTGCAGATATTAAAGAAATTATTAAAATTGTCAAGGCACAAAATTCTAACACTGTATGTTTTGTGGATAATTGTTATGGTGAATTAGTAGAAAACATAGAACCTACGGCAGTAGGGGCTGATTTAATGGCGGGTTCTTTGATTAAAAATTTAGGAGGAACTATTGTTACAACGGGAGGCTATATTGCAGGAAAGAAAACATTAGTAGAAGCGGCTGCTTGTCGGTTAACTTCTCCTGGTATTGGTCGAGAAGGTGGGGCAACTTTGAATCAAAGTAGATTATTATTCCAAGGGTTATTTTTAGCTTCCCAAATGGTGGGAGAAGCTATGAAGGGAAGTCATTTAATTGCCTATATTTTTGATAAATTAGGTTACGAAGTTAACCCATTACCGATGGTTCCCCGTCGGGATATTATTCAAGGCATTAAGTTGGGATCTCCTGAGAAATTAAGGGCTTTTTGTCGTGCCATTCAAAACTATTCTCCTGTAGGTTCTTATCTCGACCCCGTACCAGCAGAAATGCCTGGTTATGAGAGTAAATTAGTGATGGCTGGTGGTACATTTATTGATGGTAGTACGTCGGAATTTTCTGCTGATGGACCATTAAGAGAACCTTACATTGTTTTCTGTCAAGGAGGAACCCATTGGACACATATTTCTTTAGCTTTAGAAGCAGCTATTGAAGCAATTTCTGATTCTGTAAGGGCTTAATAATATTAAGCCTATTATTTTTATAAAATTTAATTTACATAGGAGTAATTATGAACAGTTTAAAACAATATGCACCTGCAACACAAAGGAATAGAGAATATATTTTAGAGGTGTTATTGAGGGTACTTCCATCATCAGGCGATATCCTAGAAGTTGCAAGTGGAACTGGTGAACATTCTCTCTTTTTTGCCCCTGCTTTTAGTCCCCGTCTCTGGATACCTTCTGATCCTAATCCTATAGCAAGAGATAGTATTGAAGCATGGAGAGAAGAAAGTTTAATTGATAATATTCAACCTCCTCTTAATATTAATGTAGAAACTTCTAGTTGGGAGATTGAAAAACAAAATCTAAATATCACTACAATTGTTAATATTAACATGATTCATATTTCCCCTTGGAAAGCTTGTTTAGGGTTAATGGAAGGGGCAAATAGAATATTACCATCAGGAGGTATTTTATATTTATATGGCCCTTATAAACAAGGAGGAAAACATACTGCACCGAGTAACGAATCTTTTGATCAATCTTTACTCAGTCAAAACCCAGAATGGGGAGTAAGAAATTTAGAAGATGTTATCAAAGTTGCGGAAGAGAAAGGATTGATGTTTAAAGAAAAGGTTGAAATGCCAGCTAATAATTTATCTGTTATTTTTCAGAAGCAATAACTTAGAGATTTAATCTAAAATTAGATCAGTTATAATTAATAAAAAGCAAACAAGAAACCATCAATTATGGGTGAACCAACCAAAGAATTCTCTACCTCATTTCAATTATTAAGTATTAGTTTTATTTTAAGATAGTTTTATTTTGTTTATGTTAAAGTATAAATGATTATTTATATCATAATTTTTAAAACTATGACCAATTCTATTTATCTTAGTACCATTGAACCCCGGACTGGGAAATCTTTAATTGCTTTAGGAATTATCGAATTAATTCTTAGAAAAACGACCAAAGTTGGCTTTTTTAGACCTATTATTCAAGATCCTATAGATAATAAACCAGATACACATATTGACCTCATTTTATCCTATTTTAAATTACCTCAAACCTATGATGATGCTTTTGGCTTATATTATTCTGAAGTTAATCATCTTATGGGAGAAGAAAAACTAGATAAAATTTTAGATCAAATTATTACTAAATATAAAAAACTAGAAAAAAAATGTGACTTTATTGTTTGTGAAAATTCTGATTATGTTGGAGAAAATTCTACTTTTGCTTTTGATCTTAATGTAGCAATTGCCAAAACATTAGGATGTTCTCTATTAATTTTAGGTAATGGTCATCAAAAATCTGTAGAAGAAATTAGTCTTTCTGCAAAAATTGTTGC
>JBFRWO010000462.1:0-9155 GCA_051439625.1 Crocosphaera sp.
ACCTGAAGTTATTTTAAAAGGATGTTGGCATAAGAGTATTTTCCCCAAGCTAAAAGCGGAGGGTTATCAAGGGGAAAATAAATGGCAAGAAGCTAGACAATGGTTAATTAATACTAAGTATCCTATCTGGAAAGATCAACAAGTTTCGTCTTTAAATTTGTTAGATTCTTGGCGATGGTTACAAGAAAAAGCAGGGAATAGTAGGGTAATTAATCCTATTATTTTGAAACAACCTCCCCTAAGTGAGTTAGCTATTGGGGGATGGGAAAAAAAGGAAAACCCTATTAAGCAAATTCCCCTTAATAGTTTGATTCACTATCAAATTCAGTTACCTCAAGGGGGTTATTTACTGTTGTTAGAAAAGTTTAGTAACAGTACGGATATATATTGTTTATGTCCGTCTTGTGTTAGTCCATCGTTTGAGTTTGAGACAGGGAAGGTTATTCTACCTCAGAAAACAAAGTATTATTCTAAAGATCATTTTACTGTTGAAGGGTCAATCGGTATTGAAGAGGTTTTAGCGGTTATTAGTCCCGTTAAACCTAAGTTAGACTGGTTACCAAATTTACAAGATAAACCCTTATCTTTGACGGAGAAGCATTTACAAAGTTTGATAACAATGGTGAATATGCAATCGGAAACACAGGTTTTCTGGACAAGATACCAAATTGTTTAACCGTCTTACTCTCCTGACTCTTAACACTATTCCATCATCAATTAAGATAGCTGATAACTGATAACTATTTACTGTAAGGACAATCCCTATGAACGAACAACAAATTAATCAATACACCCAACTTATAGGTTTATTCCTCTACTGTAACAATGAGGAAGAAAGGGAAAAAATATTACAAGATAATGCTGCAATCATTGATGAGCAGTTTATCACCTTTATAGAAAACTATGCTAAATTGTTCACTGAACAAGGACAACAGGACACCGCAGATAAGTTGACTCAATTAGTCCAATTCTTACAGCAACAGTTAAGCGTTACTCCCTACCTTAATCTGATTGAGATGCTACTTAATTGTTCCAACCAAGAGGAGTTCATGGAAACCCTAGAAAATAATCAATCTCTGGTGAATGAAACCTTAATCACAGTAATGGAACAATATGCTGAGTTTTTACAACAACAAGGACAAGGAGACAAAGCCGACTTTTTATCTCGGTTATCCCAACAACTCCAACAAGCATTAACTAACCCTTGGGAAGAATTAATGCAAAGGGTTGTTACTTTATATCAACAGGGAAAATATGCGGAAGCGATACCCGTTGCAGAACAAGCGTTACAGGTAGCAATAGAGTTATATGGAGAGGAAGATAATAATGTCGCTTCCAGTTTAAATAACTTAGCTGAACTTTATCGTTCCCAAGGAAGATACACAGAAGCAGAACCCTTATACAAAGATGCTTTAGCTTTAAGGAAGAAATTGTTAGAGGAAGAACAACCTGATCTCGCTACCAGTTTAAATAATTTAGCTTTACTTTATTACTCCCAAGGAAGATACACAGAAGCAGAACCCTTATACAAAGATGCTTTAGCTTTAAGGAAGAAATTGTTAGAGGAAGAACACCCTGATCTCGCTACCAGTTTAAATAACTTAGCAGCACTTTATCGTTCCCAAGGAAGATACACAGAAGCAGAACCCTTATACAAAGATGCTTTAGCTTTAATCAAGAAATTGTTAGGGGATGAACACCCTCATGTCGCTTCCAGTTTCAATAATTTAGCTTTACTTTATTACTCCCAAGGAAGATACACAGAAGCAGAAACCTTATACAAAGATGCTTTAGCTTTAAGGAAGAAATTGTTAGGGGATGAACACCCTGATGTCGCTGCCAGTTTCAATAATTTAGCTTTACTTTATTCCTCCCAAGGAAGATACACAGAAGCAGAACCCTTATACAAGGAGGCTTTAGCTTTAATGAAAAAATTTTTAGGGGAAGAACACCCTGATGTTGCTACCGGTTTCAATAATTTAGCAGGACTTTATTCCTCCCAAGGAAGATACACAGAAGCAGAACCCTTATACAAAGATACTTTAGCTTTAACGAAGAAATTGTTAGGGGAAGAACACCCTTATGTCGCTTCCAGTTTCAATAATTTAGCTTCACTTTATTACTCCCAAGGAAAGGTAGAAACCGCTTTAACTTATTACCTCCATTCCTTAGCAGTGGAAGAGAAAATTATCCAACGGGTTTTCACCTCTAGTTCCGAACGTCAACGCATCCAACATATTAACCAAAATCGTTTCACCTTAGATACTTATTTATCCTTAGTAACCACTTATTTTAATGGGGAAGAAAAGAGTAACATTCAAACCGCATTAACCACCGTCTTAAACCGTAAATGCTTAACCCTTGCTGCACAAGCAACCCAAAACTTCGCCGTTTATCGCGGTAACTATAGCCATCTTCTCCCCACTTTCCAAGAACTCCAACAAGTCAGTAAAGAGATTATTGATGCGTCCTATTCTCCCTATTCTCCTGAATATAAACCCCGTTTAACCAAACTGCAAAACCGCTATGACGACATAGAAAGACAACTCGCTAAACAAATACCCGAAATGGCTTTAAAAGAACAAAAAGTCACCTGTGAACAACTCGCCAACTCCTTACCTGATAACAGTTTTCTAGTAGAATTTATTTACATTAACTACTGGAAATTTGACCAAAATAAATACACTGAACGCCGTTATCTCGCTTTCGTTTTACCTGCTGGCCAACCCGACAAAGTAACGATGATAGACTTAGGAAATGCGAATGAGATTAACACCTTATTGATAGACTTTTATATTCAGATTTCCCATTGTCCCATTGAAGTTTATACCCCTGAAAAAACTCCCCATCAAACAGTATCTACTTATGCAATAGGGTTTGATGAAGACCCTACCCCAACCGATCAAAATATAGGGTTATTATTAAGCGAAAAATTATGGAAACCTATTCACCACTGCGTGGAAGTCAAAAGTCAAAAATCAAAAGTCAAAAATTCCCCTGAAACAGACACCAAACCCCGTTTATTCATCGCAGCAGACCACGCATTAAACCTTATACCCTTTGAAGTCTTACCCCTAGATGAAACCCAAAAACTAAGAGACATTTATTCTATCTCTTACCTAACAACTGGACGAGATATTTTACGCAAACAAATTAAAACCAACCGAACCCCATCTAAACCCTTAATTATTGCAGACCCGGACTATAATTTAGAAGTCGGAAATATGAAGTCAGAAATAGGTAGTTCTTCTCTGACAAATTCTGGTGAAATTAACACTTTCTTATCCACCTTAGATGATAGTGAAAAAGGACTTAAACGTGCTAAAGGAACAGACATCTTAGCCAAAGAAGTAGCCACCTATTACAACGTCACTCCCTACTTAGATAAAAACGCCTTAACCAGTCACTTAACCCCCGAAACCTGTCCCCGTGTTTTACTAATTGGAACACATGGAGTCTTCTTTTCTCCTCCTAAAGAACCCCCTTCCAATCTCCAACTTCATACTTCCGACTTCACCCAAGATCGCTTTCAACAAAACATTAACCCTGACCCCATGTTAACCTCAGTTTTAGCCTTCGCAGGTGCAAATACATGGCGAAAAGGGGGACAAATTCCCAACGAAGCAGGAACGGGTCATTTATTAGCAAAAGATGTCGCTGGACTAGACTTATGGGAGAATGATTTAACCGTTCTTTGTGCTTGTCAAACAGGAATAGGAAACGTCAACGCAGGAGAAGGAATTTTCGGGTTAAGACGTGCTTTTGTTGTTGCTGGAACAAAAACCCTTTTAATGAGTTTATGGAGTGTTCCGGCACACGCCACCGTGTTATTATTAACCTTATTCTTCGACAATCGTAAGGCTAGAATGAGTCCCCATCTTGCCTTAGAAAAAGCACAAAATACCATTCAAAACCTCTCCTTTGCAGACCTAAAAACAAGCGAAATCGGCAATAAAATAATTCAAGAATTGAATAATATTGAGCGTCTTAACATAGACAATGCTATTA
Source organism: Crocosphaera sp. (assembly GCA_051439625.1). Taxonomy (GTDB): domain Bacteria; phylum Cyanobacteriota; class Cyanobacteriia; order Cyanobacteriales; family Microcystaceae; genus Crocosphaera. The sequence continues at coordinate 4,009 of JBFRWO010000462.1, forward strand.
GTCAAGACACAATTTATCCCCTCTCCCATCCTTACTTTTGGAGTGGATGGATATGCCAAAACCTGTTAGATTAAATCCAGCTATTAAATTAAGTTTACCTTCCTAAAATTCAGAGTGTAGGTTGGGTTGAGGAACGAAACCCAACAAATACCTATCATTTGATCATTTGGATTATTTGGTTTTATATCGTTTGCACCCTCCTTGACCCAATTTATGGATCATTTTAGGTCATTCATGTCCAATATTCTTATCAAAGATTAACCGTTTTTCTGCACCCCACATAACATCATAAACTCCTGCTTCCACATAACGATGAAAACTCGAATATGACCAATCTTTCGGTGCATTTACCAATCCATGATGAACAGGATTATAATGAATATATTCAACATGATTAATAAAGTCTCGATTATCCCTAATTTGATGCTCCCAAAAGCGACGTTGCCAAATTGCTTTTTCTCCCTTTTTTGTCCTTGATAACGTCATATTCCCTTGATAATAAGCCCGACATTTTCTGCTAAAATAACTTTTAATTAATCGCCACCGAGTGGAAAAGTTTGCGTCATTTTCGGGTAATGTCCAAAGACAATGAAGATGCTCGGGGAGAATAACAATTGCATCAATTTTAAAGGGATGTTTTTTTATTACATAGCGGAACGCTTCCCTTAGCAAATCTATATTTTCCGACTCACCTAAAATGGGACGGCGACGATAAGTAACAAGAGTAAAAAAATAGGTCGCCCCTGGTGTTTTTGCCCGACGATATTGCATATTATAATTAATGAAATGGGTTTTGTTGCTATATGTATAATGTTGGGTTTCGTTGCTATATGGATAATGTTGGGTTTCGTTCCTCAACCCAACCTACGTTATATAATTAGTGAGTTTATTGGGAGAAATTGTAGAATCATAATGCAAATATATTTAACTAAATTTTAAAAACAAACGAAAGAAACTTACCTCAGTATAAAAACGTAAAACTATAATATTATTGGATATAATTGAAGTAGAAACTTCCTATCTTTAGGTAGGGAAGCCGACGCTAGACAAAGCTGAATTAATGTTGGGTTTCGTTCCTCAACCCAACCTACTTTATATAATTAGTGAGTTTATTGGGAAAAATCATAGTATTTTGATGCAAATATATTTAACTAAATTCTAAAAACAAACTAAAGAAACTCATCTCAGTATAAAAACGTAAAACTATAATATTATTGGATACAATTGAAGTAGAAACTTCCTATATTTAGGGAAGGAAGCTGATGCTATATAAAGCTGAATTAATGTTGGGTTTCGTTCCTCAACCCAACCTACTTTATATAATTAGTGAGTTTATTGGGAGAAATTGTAGAATCATAATGCAAATATATTTAACTAAATTCTAAAAACAAACTAAAGAAACTCACCTCAGTATAAAAACGTAAAACTATAATATTATTGGATACAATTGAAGTAGAAACGTCCTATCTTTAGGTAGGGAAGCCGACGCTAGACAAAGCTAAATCAGCGTCGAGAGGAATATTAATAGGTAATTCTATGAAGCTTAGTCCCAGTCTTGTTTTCATCTCTTTAACTACCATAGGACTCAGTTTAATTATGCCTGTCAAGGCTAATGCTCAACTGCGTAATATTGGTCCTAATATTTCCGTTCCCCCTAGACAATGTATTCCTGGGGCAGTCAACTGCGGTGCAGAGATTCACCGCGAAAATATGCGCCATAATCGTCAACTCTATTTTCAGACCCCTGAAAAGATTTTGCAACATTTTCATCGGGAACGCACCGAAAGAGCTTGTTTAGAGAGGACCATGACCACTCCTCCTCCAGCTATTAATGCTAACTGTAATCAGTATCTTCAGCGCATTGAAACCCTCAATCAACAAGATGCTGTCATTGATCAACGGTTACTTCAACAACAAGAAATTGATCAACTCTATCCCAATGGGAGCAACTTTTAAAATTGATCAAAAAACCGACAAATAGAGGTAAGATTTTTACCTCTTTCTTCCTAATTTCTATTAATAAATATCATTGGTTGTTTGATTAAATAAAGGTTGACTAATGGGCATAACCAAAACCTTATCAACACGATTTCCATCCATATCCATCACCTCAAACTTTAAACCTTTCCAATTAAAACTATCAGTAGCTTTAGGAATTTTACCTAAATAAGTAATAACAAATCCCCCTAGAGTATGGAAGTTACCCTGTTTTTCCCCTGGAATCATTTTCAGTCTAAATACTTTTTTAAACTCGTCTACTGCTACGGTTCCATCCATTAACCAAGAACCATCTTCTCGACGCACCATAGAAGGAATAATAGTTTGATCAACGCGAGGAATATCCCCAACGATCGCTTTTAAAATATCATTAATAGTTACTAATCCTTGAATAATACCATATTCATCTACTACCAAAGCAATATGATTTCCGGTTTGTTGAAATAATTCTAAGACTTTTAAACCCAACGTACTATCAGGAACTAACAAAGGTTGTCCTAAAGATGCTGTTAAATCAAACTGCTGACAACCTAAACAATTAGACAATAAATTTGTTACCTGAACAATGCCTAATACTTCTTCCAAACTGCCTTGACAAACCGGAAAACGAGTATGGGTACTATTAATAATTTTCTGACGATTAATCTCAGCAGAATCTTCCAAATTTAACCAAATAATTTCAGGCCGAGTTGTCATTAAACTGCGAACCCGACGATCGCCTAATTGCAAAACCCTCTCTACCATCTCATGTTCGACTTCTTCAAACATTCCTGCTTCTTTACCCTGTCTCAACATCACTTTAATTTCTTCTTCAGTAACAGGGGGTTCGCTGATGGTGGTAGTAACACCCAATAAAGACAAAATAAAATCCGTAGACACCCCCAATAAATTAACAATCGGAGCAACTAAACGAGAGATATACAACAAAGGAACCGCCATTAATCTAGCAATTCTCTCCGGATTACTCAAAGCTAAACGTTTGGGAACCAATTCTCCGATCACCAGGGATAAATAGGTTAAACAGAGGACAACCAAGGTGATAGAAATGGCTTCACTGTGAACCGTTAACCCAGGAACACGCTCTAAAACCACCGTTAAATGTGCCGATAGGTTCGCCCCACCATAAACCCCTGCTAAAATACCAATCAAGGTAATACCAATTTGTACCGTCGATAAAATCTGGTTGGGGTCATTGGCTAATTCTAGAGCAATTTTTGCCCGTCGATCGCCTTGGAGACTCATTTGTTCTAAACGAATTTTTCGAGACGAAACTAGGGCTATCTCTGACAGGGCAAAGATAGCATTTAATAAAATCAACAGAAGGATAACCAGAAGTTCGCTTGCGATCGCAACCATAGACACTTGATCTTAGCTTGGGTTCAAGATAGCTGACCATTTCTAGTATCAACTATTAATCCCCGAAAAACAGGGTGATTCTCAGTTAAATTTTTATGAAGTCCTGACATTTCTCTAAAAATAATGTAACAATAGATACAGAAAGTATTTAAAAGTTCCTCAATTTTCTCATCCAATTAGGGAAAGATGAGGAAAAAGCGATCGGAGGAAAATCAATTATGAAACTGTCATTTCGTGGAATCAGCTATAATCATGACTCTATTTCCTTAAAAACCACGAATACAGAGTTTGAAGGAACTTATCGGGGTATCCATTGGAAAAATAATCCTTGTACTTCATCTCGTCATGGTCATGGAATCAAACGTATGACCTATCGGGGTATCCATTATCTACAAAATTAATTTTTTTATTTTCTAAATTTCTTGGAGAAAGGTGAATATGGAATTTTCAGAACGTGGTTTTGTGGAACATAATCAATCAAATGCTTTGGACCTCAGTTATGAAACCGTAATCCAAAGACACAATAGGCAAAAATGGCAATATCAATATCCTAGACATATTAGACCCCATTTTTCTAGTTTATCGAAACAGGAAAAAATAACTAATTATCTTCTTGAATCTCAGGTTATCATTCCCCAGGTTTCAGAAGGTAAAATTTGTCCTATTTCTGCAAAACCTACTGAAAAATTGACTGTTAATGAAGTTGACAAAATTCACTTACAAAACCTTTGTCTAAACTTAGAAAGAAGACTAAAAAACGCCAAATTTAAAAGAGATGAATGGTTAATTAGTTTCTTAGAAAAAAAAGTTGAACAAGTGGGCGAATTATGTATTATTTAGTAACTATTCAGCTATCAGCTATCAGCTTAGTTTATGGATGAACTAAACGCTGAAAACTGACGGCTGAATGCTTAATTAATTAATTTTTTCTAGCTTCTTGTCTAGCGTTACGCCATGCTTTAATGGTACGGCTTAAATTTTCAGTAAATTCCTGCCATCCCCACAAACTCCCAACTTGGTTTTCATCCCAAGAGGCGGAAAATATACCATAACTTAATCCCAATACTCCTAAACCAAATAGTCCTAAACTAATTGCACCCACAACAGAATTAGGAATATCTAACAAGTCATGACTAACAACCCAATAGAAAACAAAAAATGAGGACATTCCTAATCCAGTAGGAATACCTGAAAAGATGGCCATACGTTTGATCATTCTCTGACTAACGCTGTCAGGTATGACACTTAAACTGGCATCATTGGAGCGTTTTTTTGTTTTTTGAGAACTTTTAACAGACTTTTTAACAGTTTCTTGGGTTTTCTGTTGTTTCTTCTTTTTTTTCTGACCAGGTTCAAAGGGAATGGTGTTTCTTGAGGAATTATCTGGCATAAGTTTTAAAATGAAATTATAGATTATAAGCTTGAATGTTAATCAAAATGTGATCAACAACACACCTGTGTTAATTTTAACCCACTGTAGCGACTATAGCTGTTTTGACTTCTCCAGGGGTTAAAACCGCCTGGATTCTAAGCGGTTAAGCTTCCATTCATTATAAAAGTATGAAACAAGTTTTGGAAGAATGTATTAATAAACTAAAAATAGATACAGGGGGTTTTAACCCCCGTTCACTCCACTGCCAGCCGTTAAAACGGACTTGCTATCTGTCTGCTTCATGAAACCTACGCAAACCTAGACAGGTCTGCTGTTCAATTCCTGCTTCAACCAAGGGAGACGGCTCCTTCTTGTCCACAGGCATTTACCGATAAGCCATCGGCATTATTCAACAAAGTTT
>JBFRWO010000463.1:0-6324 GCA_051439625.1 Crocosphaera sp.
GCAAAAATCTTCTTTTCTGACTCATCTAAAACAATTTCTAATTCTTGGCTAGTTTCAAACCCTAAATCAACAATTTCATGACCCGCAGCAATCAATTGACGGCGTAAATATTTATCCATTACTAACGCTGCATAACGATCAATATTTACAGCAGAAACTGTTCTATCTAACAACTGAGTCAACTTATTTAAGCCCCCAACTTGTTCCAATAAATGATAATCTTCTAAGTTACTTTTAACCGTTAAAAAATCCGTCGGTTGTCCTTGTCCATGTAACCTTAAAGCTGCTTGATAAATTTCTTTATGAGACTGCACGTAAAACGCTTCTGGAGACATTAGATCCACCACCCGTCCCATCGCTTCGGGATCGAGTAAGATTCCACCTAAAATAGATTCTTCCGCTTCAATATTTTGGGGAGGAAGGGTTTGACTAATAACCATAAGCAGCTTAAGAATACAACATCTTAATTTTACTGCAATTTTGCTTTTTTAGGTAACTGTGTACTAAATTGAATTAAAACGACCAGATCAGTTATGCTAAGAAATATAACAATAATTATTTCAATAATGAAAATCGCAATTACTGGCGCAACTGGATTTGTGGGAACTCGCTTAGTCAATAGTTTAAAAGATGAGGATCATCAATTGATAATCTTCACCAGAAATGTTAATCGCGCCCAAAACATTTACCCTAGCTCTAGTTTTCCCAATGTTGAGATTGTTGCCTACAATTCCACAGAATCAGGGGAGTGGCAAGACAAAATTTCAGGTTGTGATGCTGTGGTTAATTTAGCAGGAGAACCCATCGCCGAAAGATGGAGTCCTGAACATAAAAAAGCCATCCTAGAAAGTCGTCAGTTAGGAACCAGAAAAATTGTCGAAGCGATTACTAAAGCCAAAGATAAACCTTCCGTCTTAATCAATCCTTCTGCTATTGGTTATTATGGTACCAGCGATACTAAAACCTTTGATGAAAATAGCCCCCCTGGTGATGATTTTTTAGCCGAAGTTTGTCAAGCTTGGGAAACTGAAGCACAAGAAGTTAAAAAAGTCAATGTTCGTTTAGTTATTTTGCGAGTCGGTATTGTTTTGGGCAAAGGTGGTGCTTTAGCTAAGATGATTCCGCCCTTTAAACTATTTGCTGGGGGTCCCATTGGTAGTGGTCGTCAGTGGTTTTCTTGGATTCATATTGATGATTTAGTACAGTTAATTAAAGAGTCTTTAAAACGTTCAGGCATCGTAGGAACTTTTAACGCAACTGCACCCAATCCTGTGCGTATGAAAGAGTTATGTGAAGCACTGGGAGAAACTATGAATAGACCATCCTGGTTACCCGTACCAGATTTTGCCTTAGAAGTTCTTTTAGGAGAGGGTTCAAAAGTTGTTTTGGAAGGTCAACAAGTTCTACCCAAAGAAACACTAGAGTTAGGCTTTCAATACCAATATTCTACTATTAAACCTGCCTTAAAAAATATTGTTCCTAATGTTTAGAATAACTTTTTATAGTAGAGGATTAATGCAATAAACCCCCTACTAACTAAACACTAATTTTGAGGACTTCTAGCTTTTTTAACCATATCAATTAAGGTATGATGAGCATCTTCTGAGTCTTTTAAAACATGGTCAAATTTGACACGAATGGGTTGATTTTCACCTTTTACTTTTACGGATAAATTCATTCCTTCGGGGTCAATAGATTCCATGATAGCTGTTTCTGTTTCCGGAACATTTCCGAATATCTTAGCATATAAAACAATAGCATTACTATGATCGTCATTCATGTGTTTACATATACGATCGCTGACAGCAGGAGTAATAGGATCAGACATAATTTATTTTGGAAAACATTGATAACAAAATTCAATAATATCAGATAATTGCTCTGTTTGTTGTGGATAGTTTATGGTTGGTCGTTTAATGATAATTAAAGGTATTCCTAATTCCTGAGAAACTTCTATTTTTATATTTTCACCTCCTTGTTTTCCAGATGCTTTAGTCACCACTAAATTAATACCCCATTGTTGCCATAATGCCCTTTCTAATTTTAAACTAATGGGAGGACGTACAGCAATTATTTGACTGGCCGGAAATCCTGCTTTTAAGGCCATCTCTAAAGAATTCAAGTTAGGAAGAATACGAGTATATAAAGTTGCTTGTTGATGCCATGCTTCAAACTGATATAAATTTTTGCATCCAATGGTTAATAAAACTCGTTTATTTTGTAAATAATTACCCGTAATTAAATCCTCAAAACTGTCTAGATAAATAGGATAGGAATTATTAGTTAAGTTCGGTCTTTCATAACGTAAATAAGGAATCGCTTCCTGCCTAGCAACCTGCATCGCTTGTCGAGAAATATTGATAGCAAAAGGGTGAGAAGCATCAATAATTCCTTGAATGTTTTCTCTGTAAAATAATTTTTTAATTCCTACTATATCTAATTTATCTGTTTGAATACTAATCAGCAAGTTAGTCGGATAAAGATTAGTTGCAGTGGAAGTGGTTACAGTGACCAAACAAGGAAAAGAATGTTCCCTAATAGTTTGAGCGATGGTAACACTGTCTCCCGTTCCACCAATTAACCAAAGTTTACCAACTTTTTTCATTTTATCGTTATTATCTTCTTCCTTTTAAAGCCTTGGTAAAGTTTTGGCGATAGGAAGTATTAACCACTAATAAAACAGGCCAAAGTAAGGATAGCATTAATTTCGTCGGCAACTGACGGTTAAAATTTGTACGATTATAACCTGAAATAAATTTCCAGATTCCTAGTAAATAAAATCCCAAGACAATGACAGCAATAGCGTGACTCATGTTAACCTTTTTGATATTCGTTCTCATGGTTGTTATTTAATTCTAACTCATTCTGAGTTCTAATTTAGGACTTGAAGACTTCCTTAAGGCAACCATTGAGGTTTAAAGCCAAAAATGAGTTCTTGTGGCTGAATCTTTAAAGATTTATTTTCCTCTTTTAAGTCGGGTAAAGACAGTAACCAAACTTGTCCATCGGCGATCGCTTGTTTTTCCGTTGTTAGTAAATCGGTAGAAGACTGAGGAGAAGTAGTCACAACTTGATCGAATAATAAAGCAACCCCATCAGGGGACATACTTAACATAACATTTTCGGAGTTGGGTAGGGCTAATAAGGGAAAATCTGTTCCCTGTTTGAGATCGACTACGGATAAAAAAGGTTCTTGCCGATATTGTCCATTTTCCCCTTCTACGAGATCAGTTTTTAAACAGTAAAGAAGTTGTTCGTCTCTGGGTTCAAATTCACATTCAAGAATAGGATAGGGACTACGAAATAGTTCTTTACTTTCTCCATTTTGACTAACAACAACTAAAGAACGAGTGTAGTCAACATTATCTTTAACCAGCACAAGTTTTTCTCCATTACTAGAAAAACCAAGGGGTCTTTCATAATTTTCAAAAATGCGAGAGTTGCTACCATCTCCTCCCAGAGAAATCATGCGTATTCCTCCTTGTTGACTAACAGCTAAGCTTTTTCCATCAGGAGAAATCACAAATTCAGAACCAGGAATACCTAAAGATATAAGTTGATTATTCTCTTTAATTAACCATAAACTCTGATCATTTTTATTTCTTTGGTTAACTCTTTGGACAACAATAACTTTACCATTTTTTGAGAGAGTAAAATTGATATTTTGATACTCTTGAGAATCAAGGATACGTTTTAGTCTTCCTGCGCGCTGGGAGGGGGTTTTCGAGGGATCAACGTTAAATCCGGTGGTTACTGTATATAGTTCTTGTCTTGCTAAACCGTTGCTACGGATATTGGGTTCAAAGGCACTAAAAATAATCTTTTCACTATTAGGATAAATCTTGTAGTCAGTAACAATTAAATCTGGGGGGGTGAGAATGGTTTTTTGAGGTTCATTAATATTAGTAATATTGTATAAAATTAAACGACCTTTCTCTTCTCCTTCAATACCAATATAGGCTAAAACTCGGTCACGGGTACTAAATAAACTAACAAAAGATTTAATCTTTTCATCTTTATAACTTAGTTGAACATTATCTAATTTTATTTGATAATTTGTACCATAAATTGGGGGATCGTTTAAAGTATAAATTAGGCTTCTTCCTTGCCAAGAAATTCTCCCATCTAGAGGTGGTGTAATAATCAAATTTTTTTCAACACTCTTAGTATTAACTGATCGATTAAAACTTAGAGTAAATGTCTTATCTTTAACCCCTACTTTTTTACCTTCCCAGCTAAAATATTGAACTTGAAAGGGAACTTTATCTCCCATCGATAATAGGGTTAATATAGCCACCATTAGCAATAAAATACAACCCATAACTATCCAATCAAATTGACGTAAATTTTTCAACCAATCTTTAATTTTTAGGTTTTTTTTAAGTAAGTTAACCATAGTTGTCTCAATCAATCTTCTAATAACTCAATAATACCTTGTTGTCCATCAATTTTTACCCGTTGGCCTTCTTGAAAGATTTCTGTAGCATGATCAATATTCATAACGGCTGGAATGCCATATTCTCGGGCAATAATTGCCCCGTGAGATAAAGCTCCACCTACTTCCGCTATGATACCACCTGCATTGGCGATTAAAGGACCCCAACCTGAGTCAGTATAAGGAATAACCAGAATAGTATCATTAGTAATACCCACTACTTGTTGAAGGTTATGGCATATTTTGATGTATCCTTCTACTTCTCCACAACTTGCTCCAATTCCTTGTATTTTTCCAGATTTTGTATCTAATTGTTTGCTACTATTTTCTGGTATTTTGGTAATATTTCCGTAAAGTACGTAAGGAATATTTTTCAAATTTTTATTAATACTAAATTCTTCTTTTCTTTCCTTGACTTTTTCCTGTATTTGTGCTGAACTTTGTTTATATTCTTCTTGAATTATTGAGTCAATTTCAGAGTATGTTAACTGGAAAATATCTTGAGATTCTTTAATAATATTTTTTTCAGCTAAATCTTTAGCTATTTCTAAAAAGTGCCAGCGTAACTGGGCTAAAAGTTGAGAGTATATTTCCGTTACTTGTCCTTTTAAATTTAACTTTTTTTGGACTTGTTTTACTTGCCAATTATTCTTAGTTTTCTTGGCTTTATTTTTATTATTATTTTGATTAATAATTAACTGAGTAAATAAGGTTTTTACTAGGTTAGGATTATCTTGCCAACAAGGAATAGAAATATCAGTTGCAACATCACTTAAATAACCATACTTTTCTATAATTAGGTCAAATTTTTGGATTATTTTTTCTCCTTCATTACTCTTTTCTAAGAGCAAGAATAAATCATCAGTATGCTCAAGATTATCTACGTTAATCAACAAAATTGTTTCTTCTGCTAACTTTTCTAATGCTTGTAAAGCAGCAATTTCTGGAGTTACACTATTATTGAGGTTTTCGGGAGAAACCTTCAATAAAGATTGTCTAATTGCTAAACTTAAAGGAGCTAAAATACTATAGTAAGTTGCCGATTTTAATGAAAATAAAATAGCCTCAATATTTTGGAGTAATTCTTGTGATGAAAGTTTATTTATTTCTTGATTAGCTAATTTTTTTAATAGAGGCTTAAAACACTTTTGATTATCTTTGGAAAAGTCATCTTCTAAAATCCATTCTCTTTTAGCTAAGCGTAACAAACCAGGTATATTACTGATAGTGGAAATCAAAGAAGGTTTAGTCATTTTACTTCCTCTAGTCAGAAATTCTAAACTTTCTGGAGGAAGTCCCATGCGTTGGAAAATTTGACCCAATAATGTCGCATTGAAATAAGCTTGTTGAAAGTGTAATCTAGCAGTTTCATCGAAGTCTAAATCTTTCGCTTTATCTTTTAAAACAAGAGAAAAAATATCACCCCATACACCACAAGTTAAAGGTTTATTAATCGACCAAGTTAAAGGCGATATTACCCCAGGAATCACCTCTGCTGCAATTTTTCTTGTCCAAATAGGTTGTAAATTAGTAATTGTTCTTGTTTGTAATATCCATAAAGTTTCTCCATCGTAACTCCATTCTATATCTTGAGGAATACCATGATAAATGCTTTCAATATCTCTAGCTAACATGGCAACTTTTTCTATAATAAAATCAGGAACATTTTGAGACTTAACTTCTTCTCGACTACGAATTTTAATAGCATCATTTTCTAAATTTTCATAAACTTCAACTTGATATTGTTCAGGGGTAATTTTACCCGAAACAATTTGATTAGCGTCCCCTGGTAAAGTCTCAATAACAACACAGTTATTCAGAGGATTAACAGGATCTCGACTAAAAGCAACTCCCGAAAAAGTACCTTTAACTTGCTTTTGAATTAATAA
>JBFRWO010000464.1:0-3227 GCA_051439625.1 Crocosphaera sp.
CAGTTACCCCCATTGAGTCAGTATAGAATTCCTTTAAACCAACATCTAAACCAATGGTTTTATGAGTTGGGAATAATTCCTCTTTGACATCAACAGAGATGCAGAATTGACAATAATAACCATCTGCTCTACGCACTAACCTAACTCTTTTGATCTTATCTTGAGGATAAAAAGCCAAATCCCAAGTTCCAATTAGCTTGAGTTTTCCGATGCCTTTTTTATCAGTAAACTCAATATGTTTTGGGTCTAAAAGTTTCCATCCACTGGTTTTATACTCAACAGAACGAGTATTTTTCTTAAACTGAGGGTATCCTTTCTTTCCAAGAATTTGCTTCTTGCAGTTATCAAAAAATCTAGCAATCGCTGACCAGCATCTTTCTACAGAAGCTTGACAAGCATGAGAGTTTAGAGCTTGGACAAAAGAAAATTCAGAACGCAGTTTAGTGTTGTACCGATATAGTTCGGCACGATTAACCTTCTGACCATCCATCCAATAACGCAAGCACTTATTGCGCACAAATTGCGATGTTCTGATGGCTTCATCGATGGCTTGATACTGCTTGATTTTTCCTTTAACCTTAAACTCGTAAACTATCATTTGACACTATATTTAGTAGCGTAAAATTAGTATAGCACAAAATACCTTAACTGTGCGTCCTAAAGCGATACAGCGCGGTCTTGGTGGTTCCCATCAAGGAGCGAATGCATCAAGACGAACGGGGAACCTGCACCCCCACTTTTTAGGTCAAATGTGTTATTTTTGCTTAATTACCAGTAAAGTTATGTCATCATACACGGTTTGGGTATCAATGTGTTGCTTGACATCATCGATCACGGCGGTTTTGATCTCTTGTGCCGATTGTTCCCAATTTTGACTAACAATTTCACATAAGCGTTCTAAACCATACATTTCTCCCCTGGGATCTTCTGCTTCTGTAATGCCATCGGTATAGAGAACAACTATATCTCCAGCATTTAATAGGATTTCGGTTTCTCCTAAAAAATCGCTAATGTCTTCTTCTAAACCTAGGGGAAATCCTAAATCGATGGTATCTACAATCTCAATTTCTCCTCCTTTTCTTACCACAATTAAAGATTCGTGTTGACCACTCAAACGCAGACAATTATCTTCATAATCTAACAAAGATAGGGTCAAATTTTTATCTGAGTTAATCCGTTCCACGTTATCAAAAATAGTGCGATTAATAACAGACAAAAACTTGAGTGGATCTGCTTCATTTTGAGTCATTAGAGTCCGAATTGCCGTTTGTACCATAATCATAACCACACCACTTTCTAGTCCGTGACCGGTGACATCTCCAATGCCAATTTTGACCCTACCATTTTGATTTAAAACATCATAATAGTCTCCCCCCACATCGGTAGCTGGTTCCATAAAACCGGCAATATCTAGCCCTTTAATCTGTTTTAATTCCTCTGTTTTCGGTAAAATCATTTGTTGTAATCGCCGAGTAATCTCAACTTCTGCGCTCAAACGTAGGTTTTCTTCTTTTAGTTTTTCCTCTGCTTCTTTCCGTTTTAAAAGGTTATCATAAGCAGTAGAATGATAACGAACACGGGCAATTAATTCTACTTTATCTGGTAGTTTAACTAAATAATCATTAGCCCCTAATTTAAACGCTTCAGCTTTAACCAGAGGTTCTTCTTTACTAGAAAGAACAATTAAAGGAATATCGTGGGTTGGTGCATCTTTTGCCCGTAAAAACCTCACTAACATTAATCCTTCCATATCCGGCATGACCAAATCCTGCAAAATGACCGTTGGTTGCACCTCTTTGGCTATTTTTAGGGTTTCTGTGGGGTTACGGCAATAATGAAAGACAATATCGCTTTCTGTGGCTAACATACGGCGAATGGCTTCGCCAATGGTGGGTTGATCGTCAATTAAAAGAACAACAATAGGAGAGTCGGTCATATATGAAGATAATCAGGAGCATCAATCAAACACCGTTGACGCTTACCTGGGTTAAGAATATCGACTGTTCAACAAAGGTTGTTACGATCAAATCCTATCTCTAGAATAACCCAAGATCGCCATCCTATCTTTAAACAAATTTGATTATAGCATACTTAAATAGTTTTGATTTCCTAATTTTAGCCTAAGATAAATTTTAGCCATTTTAATTTACCTTTATAGGGTGGAAAACGTAGATTTGTTTCTAGCCAAAAGGAACGTTTTAAGACGCTTTTATAGTGGGAAAATGTCTCAAAGCTGGCTTTCCCATGATAGGAACCAATACCACTTTTTCCTATACCACCAAAGGGTAGGGTTAACACTGCATATTGCATCAATGTATCGTTAATACCGACTCCTCCTGATCTTGTATTTCTGATTACTATTTCCTCTTGATTTTTATCGTTAGAAAATAAATAAATGGCTAAGGGTTTAGGTCTTTTATTGATAAAGTTTATGGCTTCTTCTAATTCATTATAGTCTAAAATGGGTAAAATTGGTCCAAATATCTCGTCTTCCATAATGGGAAACTCAGGAGAAATATTATCAATTATTGTCGGTGAAATATAATTTTCCTCTGGTCTTATTTTCCCACCAATAATAATGTTTCCTGATGTTAATAAACTCGATAATCTTTTAAAATGATATTGATTAATAATTCTGCCATAGTCTGTACTTTTACTAGGATCTTCTCCATAAAATTCTTTAATTCTTTGAGTAATAGCTTCTAATAATTGGGATTTAATTGAGCGATTAACTAATAAATAATCTGGGGCAATACAACTTTGTCCAGCGTTCAAAAATTTTCCCCAAACAATACGTTTTGCTGTTTCTTGAATATTGATATTTTTATCAACAATACAAGGACTTTTACCTCCTAATTCTAATGTGACTGGGGTTAACTTTTTAGCAGCAGCTTGCATAACTATTTTTCCAACAGAAGGACTACCAGTAAAAAAGATATGATCCCATTTTTCTTTTAATAATTTTTCACTGGTTTCTTTTCCTCCTTGAATAACTTTAAGATATCTGTTATCGAAATTATTGTTAATGATTTTCTCAAGAATATTTGAAGTATTAGGGCTTAATTCTGATGGTTTAATAATAGCACAGTTTCCAGCAGAAATCGCACCAATTAAGGGCATAATAGCTAAGGAAATAGGATAATTCCAAGGACTAATAATAAGCACAACTCCTTTGGGTTGTGATTGAATAAATGCTCTCGCAGGAAATTGTTCTATAGCAGTAGAAA
>JBFRWO010000465.1:0-3497 GCA_051439625.1 Crocosphaera sp.
GTTACACGTCAAAATCATGATTATAATGTTGCACCCTGAGATAATAATTTTTGTTTATTGATAGAAATAGGAATTTGCTGCTGTTTCTCCTGATAATCTTCTTTAACCATTTCCCAAGTAACTTTTAATTCTTCTAATGCTTCTTGAGGAATGTCCCCAAACGCAGAAATGTTCGGTAATTCTTGAAAATGTGCCAACCAGTCACCTTGTTGATCAACGTATAAATTAATAACAAAACCATCAAAATCGTAATTATCTAGAGACATTATTCTTCCTCCTGATATTTAATCAATCATTGAACTTGATCAAATTGACGGATAACGTTACACGTCACAATAATAATTCTAATATTGCACCCTGAGATAACAATTTTTGCGTAACTTGACAGTACCAACTCGCAAGCTAAGATTAAAGTAGTCAAATCAATAATTATCCTCTTATGTATGGCCGTAACTACTTATAAATGGACGATTGAAAAATGGCATGAACTCGTTAACTCTGGGGTTCTAGACGGACAAAAAGTAGAATTATTAGAGCAGAATATCGTTAATATGAGTCCAGAAGGGATTGAACATAGTTATACTACCGAAAACGTAGTTATTTACTTGCGAAATTTATTGTCAGGTTTAGCTCACGTCAAAGAATCCCACCCCATCACCCTAGATAACTCCGAACCAGAACCAGATATCGCTATAGTCAGACTCCCAGAAACTATTTATCGTAATCATCATCCCTACGCTGAAGATATTTACTGGTTAATCGAAATATCCCAAAGAACTCTCAAGAAAGATTTAGAACAAAAAAGCTTTACTTATGCGCGTAATAGTATCCGCGAATATTGGGTAATTGACTTACAAAATAAACAAGTAATAGTTCATACCCAACCCCAGGATAATAAATACTTACAAGTAGTTACACATCAATCTGGAATTATCTCACCCTTAGCTTTTCCCGAGATTGAAATTGCTTTGCAAAAATTGTTGCTGTTTTAATCTTTCTCAAGAAAGATAAATGATAAATGATAAATGAAATGACCCTAACCGAATTTCAGCTAATGAGTTGATACCCGCTTCGTAAAATCATAACCCACAAGCAAATAGCAGATATTATATATATCCAAAAACGAGCAAGAACAATATTTACAGTACAGTGTATAACGCTATGAACAACTCGAAATATAAAGAACCCGTATGCACAATAAATATATACTAAATCCACTGTACTAGACCAAGCTAAATATAGACAAACTGCATAGAAAAGAATCGGAAGTTCAAAAAGATTTTTGAGATTATTAGCAGGATAAGTTATCTGTTCAGGAATTATTTGATTTAACTTTTCTGGGGTTGACAACATACTCGGTTCGGGGTTATTAGCAAAAATCCAACTTAACCGACGAATATACATATATATCCATACCAGAAAAGTAAGGATCATTACTCCAAAAAATGGGATAAATATTTGTACTGTTTCAATTCTTGTTTCCATCTTTATACCTCCAGAATAGTTTCATTTTAGATTCATTATTAACAAGATATAGTCGTTTCAAATAAGTTTGAGACAGAGGAGTATGAGCATCCTGCTAACTATGCTAACAATACAGTAGGAACGGTTCGTCTCATTTCTATTTGAATTAACTATAGATAGAAAAATAGAGACGATCTAAAAATACGTTACATACTTAAAAAATATTCTTCGTTTCCTCAGAATGACAACAAAAAAGAATAAGGTGAACAATGTCCACCCTACCTTTAGAAATTATTAATTCCCCACTATTTTGTCAAACGAGTTAACACTTGATTTGAGCGTTCAACAAAAGACTTCATACCCTCACCATCCAGTCCTTTTTGAGCAATTAAAGCTAAATCATAGATATGTTGACACAACATTTTCGCCATTTCTGCCGAAGGTGAATCACCCCCTGCTTGAATAATACTTCCCTGACTTAACTGATAGATATTTTCGATCAATGGATGGGTAGTATTAATCACAAAAACGTGTTCGTCTGGGAAGTCCATAACCTGTTGTTGAGAGGCGGCCATCATCTCACGTAAACGTCTCATTGCTTCCGGTAATAATACCATCGCAGGAGGTGTAGTTTCAGGATTATCTGACTTTAATGCTTGGGTTTTTATGTTGACTTTAGAGTTATTTAAAGCCTTCTCAAAAATTTCCTTAATTTGATCGCTGCGGGTTTTATTTGTATTTGGATCAACAATTTCATCCGCTTTATCTTGTTGAACCAAGGTATCATCTAACTCCGCATCAACACGGGAAAATTTAACCTCAGAATACTCTTTTTCCAGGAAAGGAATAAAGTAATTTGTGTCAATGAAAGAGTCCATAAATAGGATCTCTAAACCCTGATTTTTGTACAGTTCTACATAAGTCGCTTGGGTATCAGTATCCGTACAATAAAAGACCCGATTTTCATGACGTTCCTTGTTACGTTCTAGGTAAGCTGGTAAGGTAGTATAACCTTCGCTTTCGTAACTAAATTTCTCCTCACTTTCTCCTTTAGGGGTGACATTTTCCCAAAGATCACCTTCCCCTTCTACTTGAACTTGTGGAGTTTCAGGCTCAGATTTTGCAGCCACTTTATCCGCTTTATAAGTGGTTTTGTAGATAAGAATATCCTCAACTTGTTTCTTGAACTTCTCATCTTTCAAGGAACCATATTTAATAAAAGTTCCCACATCTTGCCAACATTTAATATACTCTTCCGGAGTGTCCTCATAGATAGATTTAAGACGAGAAGCTATCTTTTTGGCGATATGATTAGCAATACTGCGAACCGTCCGATGATTAGTTAAAGCACTTCGAGAAACATTTAAAGGAATATCAGGACTGTCAATAACCCCCCGTAAAGGCATTAAAAAATCTGGGATAATTTCCTCACAATGATCATTAACAAAAACCTGATTACAGAACAGTTTAATATGTCCCTGAGATACATCAACATCTGGCCGTAATTTAGGAAAGTATAAAATCCCGTTTAAAAGATAAGGATAATCCGTGTTTAAATGTACCCATAATAAAGGATCTTCTTGGAAGGGATAAAGATAACGATAAAACTCCAAATAGTCCTCATCCGTTAAATTTTGTGCCGATTCTTTCCAGAGTGCTTTCTGTCGGTTAATAGTTTCGTTTTCAAACTTAATAGGAACGGGAACAAAATCAGAATAAGTCTTTACTAAATGACGAATTCTTTGCGGTTCTAAATATTCCTGTTCCTCATCCATTAAAGTCAGAGTAATAGTTGTTCCGATTTGAGTTTTAGAAGATTCAGTTAACTCAAACTCAGGGGAACCATCACAAGTCCAATGAATCGCTTGTGACCCTTCTTTATAGGATAAAGTATCAATTTCTACCTGTTTAGCTACCATAAAAGCAGAATAGAAACCCAAACCAAAATGACCGATCAAATCATTGGCTGTTTTTTGATATTTTTTGACAAATTCTTCTGCACTAGAAAACGCCACTTGGTTGATGTATTTTTT
>JBFRWO010000466.1:0-5971 GCA_051439625.1 Crocosphaera sp.
GCTTTAAAGACTATTTATCAACAAAATATTAAGGTTGTAGGTGCGCAAATTAGAGTTTTGTTTATACTACCTATCCAGTAGAAAACTTTACCCACCCTACAAAACTACATTCTAGCAAATTAATCGCCTTAACTTTTATTTTTCTAAAATTAATTCTATTCCCTGCTCAATAATAGCGGTTTTATTAACCATTTTTTCTAGTTCTTCTGCTTCGTATTTACCTTCAAAAGCTTCTAATGATGCTTGTCTTAAAGCTGAAGAATAAGCGTCTTCCAAAGTGTCTCTTAACTCTGCTGGTTTCAGATAATTTCCTCCAGTTTTGCGTCTTTTATTTGTACGTTGAATTTGTCTAACAGAGTTAGCGATAGATACTTCCCAGGATCTTGTGCTACGTTTTTCTGCCTGTTGTTTAATGAGATGTAATAATAGGATAATACTGAAACTAAAAATTTTATTGAGCTTATCATCTTTGCTCATTTCTGTTAGTTCCTCGACCAATAATAAAGCATCATCAATATTCCCTGCTAGTAACAAATCTTTTAACTCAAATAATTCTTCCATTTGATTATTTCTCCTAATCTCAATAATATTTTAAGGTGGACATTGCCCACCCTACAAATATGTTTATCTAAACTTTGGTTGCTCTGTTCAAACTAGGTTCAATATCTCGCATTTTCTTACCTCTCCATAATAGACGAATAGGAGTACCAAGAAAACCAATTTGTTCGCGAAACTGTCGCTCAATATAACGTCGATAATTATCATTAAATCGTTTGGGATCATTAACAAATAAGGCAATAGTTGGGGGTTGACTTGATACCTGGGTTCCGTAATAAATTCTTCCCTGTTTTCCTTGTCTAGTAGTTGGAGGTGAGTGCCATTTTGCTGCTTCTTCTAACACTTCATTAACCACCGATGTAGTTACCCGACGACGATGTTCTTCTACTGCTACATCTACTAATTTAAAGATTTTTTCCACTCTTTTTCCTGACATGGCACTAACAAAAATCAGATCCGCCCATTCCATAAAATAAAGTCGAGCCATGACCTTTTTTTTGTACTCATAAATGGTATAAGAATCTTTGTCTATAGCATCCCATTTATTAACGACAATAATAGCAGCCCTTCCTTCATCAATAATGCGATCTGCTAACTTAATATCTTGGTCGGTAACGCCCTCAATAGCATCAATAACTAACAAAACTACATCGGCGCGACGAATGGCTTTAAAGGCTCGATTAATACTGAAAAATTCCGCCCCATAATTAACATTTTTTTTGCGACGAATACCAGCAGTATCGATTAACCGATAGGTGTTTTCTCCCCGTTCAACTATGGTATCAATAGCATCTCTAGTAGTGCCAGAAATAGGACTGACAATTGCTCTTTTTTCCCCTAAAAATGCGTTCAATAAACTAGATTTTCCCACGTTAGGACGACCAATAATCGAAACATTAATCTCGTCTCGATCCGGTAATTCATCGGGGGAAGGTAAATAAGTAATTAATTGCTCTAACAGTTCTCCTGTACCATTACCATGAATACCAGAAACCGGGTAAGGTTCTCCTAGTCCTAATTCCCAAAATTCGGCAGCTTGAATAAGTCCTTGATCCGGTGACTCACATTTATTGACTGCTAATAAAACGGGTACTTCTTGCTGTCTTAACCAGTCTGCAATCTCACTATCGCCGGCGGTTAAACCCAGTTGACCATCTACCACAAAAATGGCTACACTGGACTCTGTTAAGGCTGCCATTGCCTGTTCTCGGATCAGGGGTAAAAATTCTGTCTCATCGTCGAATACTAGACCCCCTGTATCTACCACTTGAAAGTCACGATCGCCCCAAAATGCAGGTCTATAGGTGCGATCGCGAGTAATTCCGGGTTCATCGTGTACTATTGCTTGTCTATCCTTAGCTAAACGGTTGACAAGGGTGGACTTGCCTACATTCGGCCGTCCAATAATCGCCACAATCGGTAATGCCATAATAATTACTTTAAGATTTTTTTGCTTTACTTACCACCGATTGGAGATTACTTAGGCTGCTAATAAAACTTATTTTTGTTCTTACCTTGCCTACCTTTATAGTTATATAATCAGTGATATTCGCCCTCAGTATATCACAAATTATCAGAAAAATATAGTCAAATATGACATATTCTCATGTTTATCTCGGAGGTAAATGTGCAGGAAGAACACTAATAGAAGCAATAGCAATATAAACTAGAGCAAATCTGGTTTCAAAAATAGCGATCGCCTGAAACCTTGCTTGACGATACCATTTTAAGACACAATTAACTATACCAAATTTAATTAAGGCAATAGTAAAAGATAAGGCTGTAATTAAGGATAAAGAATCTAAACCGTACAGTACAATCAAAATTAGCACAGACACAATATGATAGATAATCCCAGGTTTCAATGATTGTGTTTTTTTCTTCCTCAACTTAATAGTATAAATGGCACTACTATAAAATAAAGTGTTTAATATCCACATCCCCACCGCTTCAAAAGAAAGATTTCCAGTAGTTGCACCATAAGCTAAAGGTGAGGCCAGACAAATAGCTGCAAAACTTATTATTTCGTTGCTAATAGACTTATGTTTTTGCTTAAGTACAGCGACTCCATCAGCAATAAATATCACCACTACTAAAGCATAAATGGGTAACAAAACTGGGGAATGAAACCACAGCAATATTGCTAAACTGAGCGCACAGATACCATATATGCTTCCCCAAATTAAAAAACGGGGTTTCCAGCTTTTCCTTTGTTTCAGTTGCACAACGTAAGGATGCTCCATTTGTAGCGTAAAAAAGGCACAAAGTAAAGCGATATTCGTCCATTGAGTCCATTGTTGCGCTAAGGCCGCACCGGTCAAAAAAGAACCAAACAACACTAATAATACACCCTGTTCCGGGGCAAATGTGGGACGACACCACATCGGTATTTTACGGGGTTTTTTGCTGTGGGAACTGTCCGCGAGGAAAGGAAAAGAGGAGACTGCCATGACATCAAAACCTAGCTTAATAAAAATCTTTTTCAATAATATTGAAGCATACTTTTATCACCCCAGACAAAAATTTAAGCTTTTATTTGTTATAACGAGGGATCTAAAATCTGTTTTTTGGGTATATTTTAGTTTTTACGGGGATAATAGTGGTTAAAATAAGTTTTTTAACCGAAAAAGTCTTTTATACGATGGTTAAACCCTTTTATAAAAAACAAACTCCTCTTCTTTTTCCCTTCTAGTAGGGATTAGGAGTGGATTGACTTGTAACTTCTGATTTCGTGAACGCTTATTGCTTAAGAACCTAACGGGTAGTTAATAGGGAAATTTTTTAATAGCTTATTGAAAATTTATATTAATTAATTTATACTAGAACGTATAGTTTAAAAAAAGTGTTATAAATCCAAATTTGTTCAAAGTTGGGGTGATTCAATGAGACTAGAAACATTTCCCGTCATCAGAGAAATCTTCAGAACTTACCATCATACCCAGGTAATAATTGAGGATATTGATAGAAAAATACCTATTTTGCCCAGATTCACTGATGCTGATGACTTTCACTATTTTTTGGCAACATACTGTGTTTCCCAAACAGAACGGGAAATATTGCAGAAAATTGCTTCAAAAAAAGTTGAAGCGGTCAAAATCAAGGCATTAGACCCATTTTTACCCTCAACCCAAAGTTTGCTGAATCAATTTCATCAAAGATATCAGTAAAAGTGAGTTCGGAGTTCGGGCTTCGGAGTTCTGAGTTCTGAGTTAAGTAAAAAAAATTCCCCTGTTATGGCTCAAGTTGCAGCTTAACTGGGGAATTATCGAGCAAGTGGATTGGATTTCAGAAAAAAGAGGGAAATTACTTAAATATTGAACAATTAAATGCCGAATTCTGTTTTGATTTGAGCGACCCAGGTTTTAATGCGCTCTTCGCTTAAGTCTGACTCATTGTCTTCATCGAGAGCTAACCCAACAAACTTACCATCTTTGATAGCTTTCGACTCGTTATGTTCGTAACCATCAGCAGGCCAATGACCGATAGTTTTGCCTCCCTGGCCACTAATTTTTTCTTCCAGCATACCCATCGCATCCTGGAAATTATCAGCATAACCGATTTGATCTCCTGTGCCAAAATAAGCTACTTTTTTGCCACTAAAATCAATGCTGTCTAAATCATCAAAAATGCCTTCCCAGTCACTTTGTAAGTCTCCCATATTCCAGGTAGGACAACCGATGATTAGACAATCGTACTTCTCCAAGTCCGTGGCCTCGCAATCAGAAATATCGATGAGTGCCGCTACATCATCTCCTCCCAGTTCAGATTGAATCATCTCTGCTGCGGTTTCGGTTTTACCCGTTTCTGTCCCGTAAAATAAACCGATCTTACTCATGTTTTTTCCTGCCTTATTGAAAACTACTCGCAGTAAATCCTTGAAATATAATTTAGAATAATTTTCAATAAGTGTCAAGGGTTGGTTCTCGATTTTACTGATCTTTTGCTGGTTATTTATAGGAGAAGGCAAGGGTAAACACACCTCTAATCCCTTCCAGGATGGGAATTTAGGAAGTAAAAACCTTGCTTATATTAGGTTTTAGATTGAAAAAATGCCCTAAATGCCTTTGATGTCGCTATAAACTTATATATAGACAAATTAACCTTATTTATCAGACTTAAACGGTTATTATGCCGTGAAATTGTGAACTCAGCAGTCCTAACATCGAACTCAAGTTCCTTTAAAGTTTTCTTTAGGGAAATCTTGAAACATTACTGCTAATCTATAGCAAGAAGATAGAGGATTATTAATGACATAACTCTTGCTTATGCACTCCATAAGCCTTAGTTTTTAATATTTTCTTAACTCAAGGCTGATTTCCATCTGAACCAATCGCTCTAAAATAAAGGTAGATTAATTAGAAATACTTCTCAATTACTCTCCATAACCTTTAGTTAATTAACTAGCAAATTCTTGATTTATTTAGGAAAATCCTTCTTTTTCTCGAAAACTTAAATTAAGAGCGAGTTAAAAAACAAAAATGTTTCTAAAGTCTTATTGCAAAGGAGGTCAATATGGATTGGAAAGTTGATGACAATGCTGATCCTCCCCGTCGTCGGAGAAAAGGATGGAGTTTTGACTTTTTCAGCGATTCTAATGAGACTCAAACAGAAAACGAGCAACTGACAAAAAACTTGAATAATAGTGAAAATTATCCCCTTGCACAAACTCATGTGGGACAATCGGTCTGGATCGTCGGTTTTGTGGGGAATGGGGGCATAAATCGACTATTAGGCATGGGACTTACCCCTGGTATCCAAGTTAAAGTTATTAGCGCGCAACCCAGTGGTTCGGTACTTGTAGCCATTCAAGATAATCGTATCGGAGTGGGTGCAGGGATGGCGCAGAAAATTTTAGTCAGCAATGAACCTATTAAGCAAAGAAACACCATGAACACTCAAACCCAAACCTTGTTACGAGAAATGCCCGAAGGCACGAAAGGCAAAGTGGTTGGCTATAACCAAGTCGTGCGCGGTTACAAGAAAAAACTCTTATCTATGGGCTTAACCCCTGGTGTTGAGTTTAGCATCATTCGGGTTGCACCTTTAGGCGATCCCGTAGAAATTCTCGTTAGAGACTTTCATCTCAGTCTTCGTAAAGAAGAAGCAGACGCTTTAGTAGTAGAAAAACTCTAAATGCGTCGAAAAATTACAGTTTTCACGTTTAATGATTAAGAAAAATGCTAAAACCGATTATTGCCCTCATTGGTAATCCCAATTGTGGCAAAACAACCCTTTTTAATGCCCTGACTGGTGCTAACCAACGCACCGGAAACTGGCCTGGAGTCACTGTAGATCGTAAAGAAGGCAAGTTTCGCTATGAAAACCAAGAAATGACCCTGGTAGACTTGCCGGGGGTTTATTCTTTGGATGTGGAAGATACAGACACAGGAATGGACGAACTGGTGGCCAGAGA
>JBFRWO010000467.1:0-4926 GCA_051439625.1 Crocosphaera sp.
CTATTTGGTACAGTAAATTAGTACGGTAAATTAAGGGTTTCAGCCTTGTTATTTCAGAAAGGTTCAACTGGTACAGCGATCGCAAATCCCTTAACGGCACTTTTGTCACAGATACTCCTCAAACGCCACTACTTAACTTTTTAATCTTGAAATTGCTTTGCGCTGCTAACCGCATTAGGGTAGAGGAGATCCCAAAATGATAGGACACATTGAACATGGCAGTAACTTTGGGGGATTATTTCGTTATTTATTGGCTACCGATAAGGGGGCCAGAATTATTGGGGGTAATGCAGCCGGGGACACCATTGAACAACTAACCCAAGAATTCAATAATTGTGCAGACCTTAGACGAACCACCACCAAACCGGTCAAACACTTTATTCTCAGTTTTGCCCCAGAAGACGGGGAAGTAGAAGATGACCTCAAACAAACCATTGCCACACAAGCCATTCAAAGATTAGGCTATATTGATAATCAATATGTAGTCATTGAACATCAGCGACAAGACCCCGGCCATGATTGGAACCATGACCACGACCATATCCATATTGCCGTGAATATGATTACCCTAGAAGGGCAAAGAGTGGATGATTGGCAAGATAAACGAAGATTTGAAGCCATTATCAGAGAATTAGAACAAGAACACCAATTAACCCAAGTTGCCCCTAGTCGACAGAGAAAACAGAAAGCCCTCACCCATGGCCAAGTGCAAAAATATAAACGACAACTGAGGGATTATCAGACCCGAAAACAGCCACACCCCCCAGATATCCCTATTTCCATTAAATTACAAGCAGCCATCGATGCAGCCACCTTTGACCAACCCACCATGACCCTATTTATAGGAAGACTGCAACATTTAGGCATCGACGTAAAACCCATCATCACAGCCACTGGTAGAAAAAGAATAAGTTACCAAATGGAGGGGGCCAAACCCTTCAGGGGGAGTAAACTGCATAATGGTAGCTTCCCTAAATTAATCAGTCAGCGAGGGGTAAACTGTGACCCTCAACGGGATAGAAAAGCAATGGAATATGCTGTTAATCATCAACAAGTTATTATTCCCTCAGAACAATTAATTAACTGGTCAGAGATTAATTTAAGTCTTTATTTACCCAAAGAATTAGATACAGAAGGATTAGAAAAAGAGAAGCAGAAGAAAAACAAAGACTCTTTATTTAATGATACTGAAAATTGGAAAAATAATCAACATATTAGAACATTAATTAATGAAAAACCAACAGAATATTTAACCCATGAAGAGAATGAAATCAGAAAGAACCTATTACTTAACATAAATCATATCCAGGAATCATCAGATAACCAAGAAGAAGCTTTAATTAATCAGTCTAAATTAAATACTATTAATACATCATCAGAGAAATTAGACCAAGAAAAAGCCTTAATAAATCAGTCTAAACTAAACGATATCAAGACATCATCAGAGAACTTAGACAAACAAAAAGCCTTAACGAATCCCCTACCCTTGACCCCTGAGTTTTCTCCTGATGTTATACAAAAGCAACAAGGATACACTCTAACCATAGCACCTATTGCTTACCGATGGTTAAAAGCTAACCAAACCGTCAGATATTCAGCCAAAGATAACTTAATAGAATATAGTCAAGGAAGATTAACCATAAAAGATGGAGAAGGAAACTATAAAATGATGGCTCAATCAGTTGGGGGTGATGAACAGAATTTCCAGCAATGGCAGTGTATTAACTTACCTCAAAATAGTCCTGGTTTAACTCAAAAAGATGTAGAAAGATTTACCGGTTCTAAGATGAAAGACGCACTTAGAGAACTAGAACAGAAAAATAATCAATTCATAAAGAGAAAAGGGAGAAGAAAGTAAGAAATTAACGTTCAAGAGAGAAAAAATCAACCATATAAGTATAATTAACATTGAATCGGCTCAATTTTTTCAAGTTCCGATGCTTCAGATAATTGGGCATGATAAAGATCCCAACGTTGCTGTAAATTCATCCAAAAATCAGCAGATGTGCCAAAAAACTTAGACAAACGAAGGGCGGTACTAGGAGTAACACCACGACGGCCATTAATCAGTTCATTAATCCGTTGATAAGGGACATGGAGTGAACTGGCTAATTGACTTTGAGTTAGTTCCATTGGCTCCAAAAACTCCTTGAGGAGCATTTCTCCTGGATGAGTAGGAATTCTATCTGTAGGAATACGAACCATATAACACTCTTATTTATATATCAGTGATAATCAACGATATCCACTTCAGTAGGACCCATTTCAGTCCAAATAAAGCAGATACGATATTGTTCATTGATGCGGATACTGCAAACAGTCCCTGGCGTTCCCCTTTAAGAGCTTCAAGGCGATTACCTGGAGGGATACGAAGTTCATCAAGAGATGTAACCGAATCAAGTAGATCCAATTTTCTGACTGCTACATTCCAAAGACTTTGAGGACAAGTTTTCATAGCCTTACGAGTAGCCTTACCATTAAAAATGTCTGATGTTCCCTGATTTTTAAAGGAGTGGATCATATTAACATGATATCACGGATATCGTGTTAGTATCAACTTATTTTTATGGATAATAATTCTAGAAAAGCCGTTGATATGGTGACAAAATGTCACCAACGATGTTAAAATGAAGAAAAATAAGGGACGCAGAGGATGGCTAAGAACTCCCCAAACGATGCCCGTGTAACAGCTAGAGTGCCAGCATCCGTAAAAGAGACATTACAAAAAGCTGCTGATTTGACAGGGGCCACCTTAAACCAATTTATGGTAGCAGCAGCCGTCAAAGAAGCCCAAGAAGTCATAAAAGACGAGCAGGTAATTCACTTATCTGATGTCGATGCCGATAAAATTTTTAGTCTCATTGAAAATCCCCCCGTCCCTAATGACCATTTAAAGGACGCTATTGCTAGACATCGGGCTTATTTGGCGTGAAACAGATTGAACTCCTCAGTAAGCATCATGATAGGAAAGGATTTGACTGTGGAGAGAATGCCCTAAATCAGTTCTTACAACGCACCGCACGACAGCACATCCAGAAAGGGTTATCTCGTACCTTTGTTTTAGTCGATACTGAGCAACCATCGGTTATTATAGGCTTTTTTACCTTGACCTTGTGTGAGGTACAAGTTGATAATCTTCCCCCTCGTTGGGCGAAGAAATATCCGAATGTTGTACCTGGGGTAAAGTTAGCAAGATTAGCCGTATCAAAGGAGTTTCAAAAACAAGGGATTGGGTCGATTTTGTTGGTTGAGTCCATGAAACGAGCAAAAGTAATTGCTGACAATGCCGGGGTCATAGGGTTGTTTGTCGATGCGAAAAGTTTTGAGGTCAAAAAATATTATCAACGGTTTGGGTTTGAGGGGACAGAAGAAAATCCCCTACTATTATTTTTACCGTTATCGACTATTAACGATTTGATTGAGTCTTGATTTTTTTTTCTAACTCTAATGTCATGCGTCTCTAGGAGAAAGTCCCCATCCAACAAGATAAAGAGAACATTAAATGGTAAAATAGGGGGGCTTGGGGGGAAATTCCCCCCGACCAGCAGCAAGTCCAGTTATTGGGTAAATAGCAACTGTATGACATAGAGCCTGCTGGCTCTGGGACTCCACCGAGGATTTTCAACACATCCATCGTATGAAATGTAGTGCTGAAAAATTCCCAAAATATCGGTGTTTTGGCTTGAAAGTGGCTGGAGTAAGCGTGATTAAACTTTTCAGATAAAAACTCATTTAGGAGAGTATTCTGCTTTATTAAAAATCAACAAGGATTTAAACAGAGTCTTGATAATTTTATAAGTCAAAATTAGTTTATTTGTCGTAAAATCACTCAAAATCAAGTTCTCAAGCCAAGTCAAGCCAGGGCCTTAAAAGAACTAATTAAGAGCAATCAACGTAAAAATACGATAATTGACTCAATTATGACGACTTGGAGAATGAAAAAGGCGAAATTTACGAGTATAAAATAAGTACGTCAATGAGAGATCCCAAAGTGTTATGTTGATCTGAGTAAATAATGAATCAATGTAGATAAAAATTTAAAAACCATCATTAACTGAGGGTGAGTAGGATTTGCCATTAGATGTGGTTTAGAAATGGCATAAGCTCCATTCGTTTATTGTTAAAAAAGTTTTGAAACCGCAAGTCAAAGATGAAACTGACTTGTTTTAATCTATCAAGAGTATTCCTTCAACTTTTCTATATATTTCAACCATCATATCCCCATTAAATCTCTCAAAGTCCCAATTAACAAGGGTTTCAGCGTAATCATTATCAATGCCACAGGAAAACGCCGAAAAACGAAGGAGTAATTCGTCGGTTTTCAAGAATAAAAACCGTTGCTATTCAAAGTATAAAAGAAAAAATAGGGTAAAAATAAGCTATATTAAACTGATATAACTTAAATCATTCAATAAATTCTATTTTTGTTTTTAGTAGTTCAAAAATACCATAAAGAACGCTCTTGTGAAGTCGCTCAAAGTCGGCAAAAATCGGCACTCAAAAATAGCCCCGATAGTTTGTCAAACTGAGGACACAGTACGAGAAATATAGAGACGAAAGAGGGCCAATAACAATAAATTTTGATTATTAAAAAAGTTTTAAAACCGCAAGTCTTAAATGAAGTTGACTTGTTGTCATCTATCAAGAGTCTTCCCATTCGTGAGTCATTACATATCAAAAAAATAAACAGCAAAAAAGCACCCCCTAGCTAGGGAGTGCTTTTTTGGTATTATTCAGTTAATTAATGGCAATCAACCAATTAACCATTGATTACAGGAGCAGATACAGGCTCAGCAGAAGCTAAGTCTAAGGGGAAGTTGTGAGCGTTACGCTCGTGCATTACTTCCATTCCGATTCCTGCACGGTTTAATACATCAGCCCAGGTTCCGATTACACGGCCTTGAGAATCAAGGATAGACTGGTTGA
>JBFRWO010000468.1:0-3104 GCA_051439625.1 Crocosphaera sp.
GATCTAGGAATCCGTGTCGCCGTTAAAGATTATTTAGAAATGCACGGTTATGGAGTCATAACCGCCCAAAACGGAGAAGATGCCTTTTCCTTAGTTCAAACTTATCGTCCCCATTTATTAGTCTCAGATATTAAAATGCCTCAAAAGGACGGCTATACTTTAGTAAAAGAACTTCGTCAACTGCCCGAATTTCGTTTACTTCCCGTGGTATTTCTAACCGAGTGTGGTAATACAGAAAGTCGCATTTTAGGGTATCAAGTTGGTTGTGATGTCTATTTGCCCAAACCCTTTGAAATGGACGAGTTAAAAGCAGTTATCCGCAACTTATTAGAGCGATCGCAAATTATTCAATCAGAATGGCGTTTTTCTCAGGAGAAGTCTTCTCAGCAAGACACCCCTAAACAACAACAACAAGCGGCTAAAATCTCTATTCAAGAAGAAATGGAGTTCTTTCAATTAACCCAACGAGAAAGCGAAGTCCTCGACTTGTTAACTATGGGACTCTCAAATGGAGAAATTGGTCAAAGACTCCATTTAAGTCCCCGTACTATTGAAAAATACGTGAGTAGTTTACTGCGGAAAACAGATACTAACAACCGTGCCGAATTAGTTCGTTTTGCTTTCGATCATCATTTAGTCACCTGAGTTCTGACAAAATAAAAACTCCGAACTCTGAACTCCGAACTCCGAACTTAATGTCGAGGAGGTCGCAAAGCAGGAGAAGGGGTAATAGGACCTAAAATTTGATTGAGTTGTCGTAACTGTTCAGGGGTTCCCATACAAATTAACAAATCTCCGGCCATCAATTCCGTTTCTCCCGTTGGCCCCGCTAATAAAGTGCCATCAGACCGACGAATAGCCAAAACCAACGCCCCTGACTGTAATCTTAATCTAGCTTCGCTGAGGGTTTGCCCCACACAAGGACAAAACTTAGGATCAAGCAGAAATTCCTCCATATAAAAAGTGCGATCGCTTCCCGTCAAGATACCATCCACAAAATCCATCACCTGGGGTCTTAAAGCAGCAGCAGCCAAACGTTTTCCCCCAGTAATATAGGGAGATACCACCGCATCGGCCCCTGCCCGTTGTAGCTTTAATACCGCTTCCTCTGTACTCGCACGGGCGATCGCTCGAACTTTCGGGTTAAGTGTTTTGGCCGAGAGAACAGTATAAAGGTTTTCTGCATCGGAGGTTAAAGCAGAAACTAAACACACCGCCTTATCAATTTTGGCATTGATCAAACATTCATCTAGGGTTGCGTCTCCCTGGATAACGATATAGCCTAACTGCTTGGCCTCTTCCACTTGTTGGGGTCGAGAGTCAATAATCACAAAAGGAACGTCCTCAGCCGTAAATTCTAAAGCCACCTGTCTGGCAGTGCGTCCGTAGCCACAGACGATACAATGATGTTCTAGAGTGTCTATCAAGCGTCTCTCCTGTCGTTGTCTAATTCCCTCTTGAAAATAACCTTGAATTAAAGCCTCGGTTAAGCGATTGACGATATAACCAATTGTAATAACTCCTAACAAAATTAAAACAATGGTGAACAGTCGCGAGTCATCATCGAGGGGCTTGACTTCTGAAAACCCAACAGTAGACAGGGTGATCATGGTCATATAGGCCGCTTCGGTAAATGACCATTTTTCGATCACATAATACCAAAAGGTTCCTAAACAAAAAACGCCAGCTAATGCGATCGCCCCACCGAGTAATTCTTGTCGTAAACGTCGATATTTTTCTTCAAAAGAATATAAAGTCATTGAAATTGTTCTTTTTTAGAAGAGTTTGCTAGATTTATTAAGTAATTTCGACGTTAAGCTAATGCCTTGAAGATCCTGACGTAATTTTAACTAAAGCCTCTACTTAGGAATCAAAGTATTTGAAGCTATTAATCATTATAACGAAACAGAATCAAGGCCATGTCTTAAGTCTTTCTGCTAATATCAAACCTAATAGCAGCAAGGTTTTTCCCTCCTACCTTCCCCTCCTGGGAGGAGTTAGGGGTAGGTTGCCTCCTACCGTCTGGGATAAGAGCAAAAAATTTTAGACAACCCCTTGCATTACTCACAAATATTTGTTATGCTTGTTAAGCACTCAATAAAACAGTGTTTTAGCCGGGATAGCTCAGTTGGTAGAGCAGAGGACTGAAAATCCTCGTGCCGGCGGTTCAAGTCCGCCTCCTGGCATCTAGCTATAATCAGTATAACCCACGATTCATAAGGGTTCTAGGGACTCAAGAGAGGAGCGTTTCTCTTTGAGTCCTTAAATTTTTGGGTTTTTTTAGACACATTTAGCTGAAAAACTGGTGTATTTATGGTGTAAATGGTGTAGCCTAGAGGAGTATTACACCATAAATACAAATGTTCTCAAAAACCCCCACAGGACGTGCCTCAAAAGGATCTGTATCAATCATTAGCTCAAATAACCGTTTACAGCTTAGATTTAGCTATGGTGGTAAAAGACATTATCTTTCTACTGGATTACCTGATTTACCAGCAAACAGAAAACTAGCCAAGTTGAAGGCTGCTGAAATTGAGCAAGATATTCTATTTGAAAGATTTGACCCAACGTTAGAGAAGTACAAACCCAAATCTTCTTTAAGTACCGTTACACCAATTACACCAATTCGGACTAAGCCGGAACTAGATGAAATATGGGATAAGTATTCTCAGTTCAAAAAGCCTCAAGTCAGTCCAAGTACCTACGCTAAAGATTTCACGAGACATCGTAATCATATTGCGAAGTTTCCCACACGATCGCTTGATGATGCTTCCACCATTCGTGACCACTTGCTGGCAAAATTAACTCTTAATGCAGCCAAACGCTGTCTAACACAGTTAAAAGCCTGTTGTAACTCTTACTTTTCACGGGATCTTTGATTCGCGAACGACATTCGAGAACCAAATGACTACTTTTTCTGGTTTCTTTCCATTTCATCAGCTAGATCAATGAGTCCCGATTTCAAAGTTTGGATAGCCCTTTCTAATCCTTCGATTTGGGCGCGACGGAGAACCGATGCTACGGCATCCAAATAAGCAGGACTACCAGCTTTTCCTAAATGTTTGTATTTGCTATTTATGTCTGGATCACCGGTGGAAAAAATC
>JBFRWO010000469.1:0-21785 GCA_051439625.1 Crocosphaera sp.
TCCGTCAACCGTTGGAGGATGGTTCCGTTTCTATCAGTCGTACTCGTCAGTCGGTGACATTCCCTGCAAAGTTTACCCTGGTAGCAAGTACCAACCCTTGTCCCTGTGGGTATTTCGGCGATCCCATTCAACGCTGCACTTGTTCCCCCCGTCAACGGGAACAATATTGGGCTAAACTGTCGGGACCTTTGATGGATAGAATTGATTTACAGGTAGCTGTTAACCGTCTCAAACCCGAAGAAATGACCCAACAAGCTACAGGAGAGGGATCGGATACTGTTAGAGAGAGGGTAAAATTAGCCCGCGATCGCGCCCAAGATCGGTTTAAGGAAGATGCGTCGGTGTCTTGTAATGCACAGATGCAAAGCTCTCATTTACGGCGTTTTTGTGTGTTGGATGATTCTAGTCGTAACTTATTAGAAGGGGCGATCCGTAAGTTGGGTTTATCTGCAAGGGCGATGGATCGAGTGTTAAAGGTATCTCGCACTATTGCCGATCTCGCTGATGATGATCAGGTTAAAAGTTATCATGTTGCTGAGGCGATACAATACCGAACAATTGATCGGATGCAGTAATTTTTCAAAATAGTAGAAATAGTATAATAATGTTTAGTCAAGGAGGACATTCTTATTGTTCATCGTTTTTCTGGAAAAAGAGTAATTGATATTCTCAAGCTAAAAAAAGGGAGTATCAAACAAGCACAATTACCTGAAGGGTCTCCAAGTTGGGATGATATTAATCAGATGCTTTGGGAAGAAATCGAAGCCAATGCAAATGCTAATCTAACAGGATTTAAAGCTATTCGTAAACTACTAAGTGACCGGAGATTTGATAAATGAAAACAGATTTATTTAATAAGTTTCTGACTTTTTTGAATCAATTAGAGCAGCAAAAAATCAACTATCAGATCCATCATCATCGAGATGAAGCAGTGATGATAACGGTTTCTATTGTGGGGGAACGTTGGGAAATTGAATTTTTAGAGAATGGTGACATCGAGGTTGAAAAATTTATTAGTGATGGAGAAATTGCAGGAGAAGAAGCATTAAAAGAAATTTTTGAACGGGAAAGGTTAGATGATTCTATAGTTGAACAAATATCCCTTTTAAGTCAATAATTCTCTGTCCATAAAATCACATTATCCATCAATTTCTACAAGGTAAATTGGAAATCATCAACAATTATTCCTGGTGTTAAAATACCTCCTAAACTTCTTTGTCCATAGGTTCCTGTTCTGGGAATAAACTCCCGAAAATTAGTTAAGGTGACTAAATTTTCTCCCCAAAAACGATACAAACTTTCATCAAATCTTAAGTTTTCAATGGGTGCAACAATTTCTCCATTTTCCACCCAAAAACAAGCATAACGAGTCATTCCTGTAATACGTCCTCCTGTGCGATCGCTCCAGTTTAAATAGTGTAAATTAGATACATATAATCCTGTATTTAAAGTAGATAAAATCTCTTCTTGAGCTAAATTTCCTGGTAATAATTCAGGCGATCGCAATGTTTCAAAATTATTAGCAGCATTGGGGGTTAAATTATATTCTGATGCAGTACGAGAACTAATTAACGTATTAATTAATTTTCCTTCGCTAATAATGGGTAAAATTTCAGCAGCAATTTCTCCTAATTCATTGAATCTGGGAACTGTTCCTTTGCTAAAGTTTTCTTGTAGAGAAAATTGAGGTGATAATGTTTCTCCTTGTTGCATTTTTAATAAGGAACTATCGCCCCGTCTCAAGGATGATTCGCTAATACCTCCCCAAGATAACATACTAATTAAATCAGCAACGGCAGCAGGTGCAAAATAGGTACGATAACCTCCAGCTTGAAGGGTTTTTGCTGTTTTTTCTAAAGCTAAGAATTGCTTTTTATCTGTTTTTATTTGCTCTAAATATTTATTATGCTCCCAATTTTGTCCCGAGAATATTCCTTTTACTGCTTTTTCTGATGGGGTGATTAAAGAGTAATCAACAATAAAATTTTCTGTAGCAAACCAATGAAATTGACCCAGAGAATTAGCATTACCACGAATGATAGAACCTGCGGTATAAAGTCCTGTCATATCCAAGTCAGATACAGGAGAAAGAACCTCATTAACAGATTTTTCTACAGGCAATAAACTACCTGGATAAACTTCTTTGCTAGTTCCATTATTTTCAGGTAAAACAATATAACTATCTTCTGGTAATTGGGGTAATTCTTGACGTAAATAGTTTAAATTTTCTACAGCTATTTGACTATCTATTAATTCATCTCCTGTAAAGGGAAAGGTAGCAAAAGCAGTTCTTTGATTAGCTATTAAAGTTAGTTTAATGCTTCCATCTTTAACTATACCTGTTTGTCGTACTTTTGCCCCATTAAAACGGATAAATTGGGTTTGTTCTCCATTCAATTCAATGGTTAAATATTCTTCGCTTTGTAGCTGCTTAAGAAGAATGTGACACAGTTTTTCAAAGCTAGATTCTAAATGTTCTAATTTTTGATTGTTCATCAGAGAAAAAATAAGCAAACCTAATGGATGAAGATAGTTAATTGCTTGGGTAGAATAACCTCTATAGCAGTACAAAAATTGATTAGGACATTGTTTCGATCTTTAACTGTCATTCTGAGGTACTCTGAATCTCTAGAACGTCCTAAACATAATGCCTAGTGCTATAGTAGCAATACTTTTCTTAAATCATTAGATTGTAACTCATTTTCTTCTCTGTGTGGTAGTCTGTTTGAATATTTTTAATGGTCTTTTATTGATTAGATAGGTTTAAACTCCATAAATTTTGTAATTTTGACAGTAAATCTTGTTGTCGTTTTTCAATGATTTCTGGTGTCCATTCTTGTTCTTGCATTATTTGTATAGTTAAAGCAAAAATAGCAGTAGGATTATTAAAATATTTCTCCTTTTTTACTTCAAATTCATAATTACTTGCTCTGGCATTTTTTTGACGGGAAAGCAAAACTAAATTACCGAGACGATGAACATATTTTTTTCTTTCTTCTTGAGAAGGAAACCACTGAGTCCACTGACTATTTTTTTGAGGATTTTGAGGTAAAATATGTTCAATGGTAATAACTCTATAACCATCATAGTTAGGAACTCCGTCACTAATTAAACTATCAAGACGAAGTAAAACATAAAGATTTATTTTTTTCATGTCATAAAGATTTCCGTCTAATAGCTTCATAATTTCTTCTTGTTCTGACGCTGATAATTGTAAAGAAGATTCTAGTCCATATAAATCTACATCATCTTCAATATCTTGTAAAATATCTGCATAGCGTTTATTTCTTTGATAAATATTAGTTCTGAGAATCATTAATCCTACAGCTAATCGTTCTAACTTGGTTAAAAAAGTTAAGATTTTCTCTGGTTTATTTTTATGTTTTGTGACATAAAAAATAGTAGGAGGTATCCACTCAGAATGATCAATACGCTGTAACCATTCCAATAGTTCGTTGATTTCCTTAGCATACTGATCATGAATAAAATCACAATTTTTTATATCGTAAAAAGCTTTACTAAAAGGCTCTAATACTTCATCAATAAAACCACAGGGATTATTTTCAAAATTAGTTAAAACATGCTCACGAAATTCCTCAATTACTTTGCGGCTTAATCTCTTCTTTCGGTAAATCATGCGTATATGAGAAAATAATTCTTTAAAATTCTCTCGACCTAGTTTAACTTCTATATCTTCCCATTTTTTTGTATATTTACTCTCAAGAGATTCTTCCTTTGAAATTTTACCAATTAAATCTGCTTTTAAAATATCAGTAATAGATAAATCTAAACCCCGATCATTAAGCACTGAAAAAATACGATAAGCAGACTCCAAATTAGGAGTAGAAACAGCAACTAAATAACATCGCTGTAGTAGAAATTGAGTCAACCGTTTCTTTTGATATTCTTCTGGTAAATACTTGTTAATTTGTTTAATTAAAATTTGAGTATTTTCAACAATTTTTTTTTGAGGATCAGAAAGATTTTGACCTGCCATTATCTCGATATCTTCTAATCCTTCTGAAGTTTGAATATATTTTTCAAAAAAGTTGCGATCTCGTTCTCTTAAATATAACCGAGGACGTGCAGGAATTCCTGCATCTTCATCTTTTGGCTGGCATATATATTTGGTTAAGTTCTCATTATGTCTTAGTTTTCTTAAAACAGACAAAAGAATAGTCAAAGTTGTTAATCTTTGTTGTCCATCTACAACTTTTGATTCTGATTCTCCATCAGGTATAATAAGAACAATATTGCCTAAAAAATAAGGAGGAATATCACTAATATCCTTTGAATTATCACCCATTGCATCAATAAGATCATTTAATAATATTTCCGTTTCCTCTGTCGTCCAAGAATAGGGACGTTGATAGTTCGGAATATTAAAAGAAAATTGATCACTAAAAATATCTTTAACAGGATGTCCTGCGCCCTTAATTTCAATTTCTGTCATAGTTTTTACTAGCCCATTCTGGTTGATGTCTTGACTTATATTATTCCCAATGTGCTGATGATTATTCCTATTCTCACAATTTCCTAATTATCTCTACTCAATAGCATAAATTCTTGATGTTTGAAAATTTAACACTATTTACATCAACTTAGACTACAGATGTTCATGTTGTAGGGGTTAACGGCCGTTAACCCCTACTTTTTTAAATTGGTATAACAACTAAAATAGATACAATAAATAAACGAATGTTCAATATGATAGATAAATTGTGGAGATTACCTTTTTAGGAACCAGTTCCGGAGTGCCAACTAGATCCCGTAATGTGTCCAGTGTAGCCTTAAGACTGCCTCAACGGGGGGAAGTGTGGTTATTTGACTGCGGAGAAGGAACCCAACACCAATTATTACGCAGCGACGTTAAAATATCCCAAATTACTCGCATTTTCGTCACCCATATGCACGGTGATCACGTTTATGGGTTGACGGGGTTATTGGCCAGTTGTGGTTTAGCAGGAAGCGGCCAACCCATCGAAATTTATGGACCACCCGAATTAAAAGATTATTTGCACGCTTGCGCCAAATACTCCCATTTTAAGCTACCTCATCATATTCGCTTCCACCCTATCCATTCCGGTATCCTCTACGAAGATAAAGAATTTACTGTTAGTTGTGGCCTCTTAAAACATCGCATTCCAGCCCACGGTTATCGTATCGCAGAAAAAGACCGTCCGGGGCGTTTTAATGTGGAAAAAGCCAAAAAATTAGGTATTCCTCCAGGGCCAGTTTATGGGGAACTTAAACAAGGGAAAACCATTACTTTAGACGATGGCCGTCGTATTCGCGGACAAGACTTATGCGGTGAGACAGAAACCGGTCGTAAGGTCATTTACTGCACGGATACGGTATTCTGTGAAGGGGCGATCGCATTATCGGAAGATGCTGATGTCTTGATCCATGAGGCGACTTTTGCCCACCAAGATGCTCAACTGGCTTTTGAACGTCTCCATTCCACCTCTACAATGGCTGCA
This sequence comes from Crocosphaera sp., assembly GCA_051439625.1. Classification (GTDB taxonomy): domain Bacteria; phylum Cyanobacteriota; class Cyanobacteriia; order Cyanobacteriales; family Microcystaceae; genus Crocosphaera. The sequence continues at coordinate 5,481 of JBFRWO010000469.1, forward strand.
CAAGTGGCTTTAGCAGCACAGGTTAAACAATTAATCATGACCCATTTTAGCCCCCGTTATGCCCCTGGAAATGCCCTCCAGTTGGACGATTTATTGAACGAAGCAAGGGCAATTTTTCCTAATACTATTTTAGCCCGTGATTTCATGACTTATGAAGTCCCTAGAAGATCCTCAGATTCCAAGAACTAAAATAGGAGTTTAACCGATGAATCAAATAACTAGCTTAAAATTGTACGATACTGATTACTATCAATGGACAATGGAACAAGTTCAAGCTTTAAAAGGGCGTAATTTTAATAGTTTGGACTGGGAAAATATTATTGAAGAAATTGAAGCTTTGGGACGTAGTGAATATAATACTGTTGTCAATTTGTTAATGAGACAAATTGAACATCGGTTAAAGATTGATTACGTTTCCTTGCCAGAATGTCGTAATAAGTGGAAAGCTGAAATAATTGCTTTTAGAGATGGGATGCTGCGTAAGTTTGCTCCCAGTATGAAACCTAAACTAGAAAAGGAGTTTGAAAAGATATATAAAGTAGCTTCTAAAATTGTAGAAACTGAATACGAAATCAGTTTACCTAAAGAATGTCCCTACACTTTAAAAGAATTACTAAGCGATGACTTACTCCCCTATTAAAACTTTCACTTTTGATGAATTTATTGCCAGATACGGAGATGATCCTCGTTATGAATTAATTGATGGACAATTAAGGGATATGGAACCAACAGGCCCACATGAAGAAGTAGCAGGTAAGATCGCTGGTAAAATTTGGGCGGAGATTTTTCGTTCTAATTTAACCTGGTTTATTCCCCAAAACTTCTTAATTAAACCTCCTGCTGCTGAAGCGACGGCCTTGCATCCTGATGTGATTGTACTTGATGAAAATGAATTGAGAAATAAACCTCTTTGGCAGCGAGAACCAATTATTACTAATAGCAACACCATCAAGTTAGTTGTTGAAGTTATCAGCACTAACTGGCAAGATGATTATGCACGGAAAGTTGAAGAATATGCACTTCTTAATATATCTGAATATTGGATTATTGATTATCTTGGTTTAGGAGGGACTGCTTTCATTGGTAAACCTAAACAACCTACTTTCACTGTTTGTAAACTTAATGGAGATGAGTATGAGCAAAAACTTTATCGGTTAGGAGAAGATATATTTTCTCCTTTAATATCTACTTTATCACTTCGGTTAGATGATATTCTGCCTCGTTAAAATCTAGATAAATCTACCGCACTTCTACATAATTAGTAATACATAAACAATGCTACTCATAATGTGGCCACATCATCAATATTTTAACTGATATCTTGCAGCAGTATAGGAAAACTAAATAACAAAAGAAACTTTCATCAATTCTCAAGTAGTTACAGTCAAAATAAATCCTGTTCCCCGTTCCCTGTTGCCTGTTCCCTCTCTAAACTAGCTCCTTCCCCCAGGGGGGGATAAAAAAAATAATAAACCCTGATATTCATGATACATTAGCAAAATATAACTGACTAAACTAAACTTTAGTCTGTAAAAAACCCTCACAAACGGAAGGATAAATATGCCTTTTACTCTAGATTCGGCTCGGAACATTTTTCCGAATACCTTGGCTGCTGATGCTGTTCCTGCAACTATAGCTAGATTCGAGCAACTTAGTGCTGAAGACCAATTAGCATTGATTTGGTTTGCTTACCTAGAGATGGGTAAAAATATTACTGTTGCCGCTCCTGGTGCAGCCAATATGCAGTTTGCTGAAGGCACCATTAGAGATATGCTTGCCATGACTCCTTTAGCGCAAAGTCAAGCCATGTGTGACTTAGCTAACCGTGCGGATACACCTATTAGTCGGACTTATGCAACTTGGAGTCCTAATATCAAACTTGGTTTTTGGTATGAACTCGGAAGATTAATGGAAGAAGGAAAAATTGCTCCTATCCCCGAAGGTTATAAGCTCTCAGCCAATGCTAGTGCTATCCTCTTGACCATTACTGGCCTAGAATCTGGTCAACAAATTACTGTTCTCCGCAATTGTGTGGTGGATATGGGTTATGATTCCAGTAAAATGGACAATTTCCAAACAATTACTGAACCCGTTGTTCCCCCCAAAGAAATATCTCAACGGACTCAGGTGAAGATTGAAGGGGTTGATAATTCAACTATCCTTAACTACATGAATAATTTGAATGCTAATGATTTCGATGCTTTAATTGAATTATTTGCCGAAGATGGAGCCTTACAACCTCCGTTCCGTAGACCTATTGTGGGTAAAGAAAGCGTGCTACGTTTCTTCCGTGAAGAATGCCAAAATCTCAAACTCATTCCCGAACAAGGTGTAAGTGAAGCGGCTGAAGATGGTTTCACTCAAATTAAAGTCACAGGTAAATGTGAAACTCCTTGGTTTGGTGGTGGTGTTGGTATGAATATCGCTTGGCGATTTTTACTCAATCCCGAAAATAAAATTTTCTTTGTGGCTATTGATTTACTTGCTTCTCCTAAAGAACTGTTGAACTTAGCTCGTTAATTAGCTATATTCTTAGAGATAGTAAAACCACAATTGATACGATAGATGCGCTCTACTGGTTAGGGCGTATTCTATGAAAACTCCGATATGACAACGAACACTGAACAATCATCAAACACAGATCAAAAAATTGCCCAAGAAGCATTGAGAAAAGCTTATGCTCGAGAAACAGAAGCACTGGTGGCTCAAATCAATCGAAAAGCCAATTGCATCACTGATATTGAGGAGATTTGGGCTTTAAGTGACTATTTGAACAGTCAACGCTACAATATTGACGGGAAGTATGACTTTCAAGAGTCTACATCCGTTTTTGTATTGGCTCAATTAGTCAAAGAAGAATGGTTAAGCCTCGACGAATTAAATGGTTTAACTCCTTCGACAAAAGCAAAAGTGGCTGCTCTGGCAAAAATGTCATAATGTCTAAAGTTCCCAATGTTGCCATTTATGTCTAAGTTATAGAACATTAAGGGTAAATGGCAACTAATAAATCCACTTATTGAACGCTATCTGTTAAGCTTTAAAGTTATGCACAATAACAATTGACAACCTTTTCTACACTATCGGTATCGATTTCTAGAGCTTTAGCGATTAAGTTTTTAGATACTCCTGCTTCTAAAAAAGAACAAATAACTGTAAAGTCGGAATTCTCCACAGGAACACCTTTTAATTTGCCATCATAGCTCAATTTTTCAAACTCCATTTCAGGAAAATCTGCTTGCTTTTTACGGGCAAAGTAAAGGAGTTTTTTAGAATACTCGCTTAAACTATGATCTCCTACAGATTTAAGGTTACCATGATACGCTCCTAGTCTTATTCTCTTCCCTTCTTGATCAATCCTACGTAAAATATCGTAGTCATTGTTCTTGTTGAGACGCAACATACATCCTTCACGAGAATAACGATAGATTAGTTCAGGGAAAGGAAGATCCGGTACAGGATCATTTTCGTTCATAAATCGCCAGTATTGATACTTCAATCTCTTATTAATAAGATTTCGATAATGTTTATTGCCAACACGAGGCGCACCAAAGGTATAAACCCCAGATACATCAATTCCTTTCTCCCGTAAATAGTTGGCAGCAAGAATAGCAATAGCTCCACCTAAACTATGCCCCGTCAACCAGACATTCATTTTAGGTTCGTTGTTATTATTTTCGGATTGAAGTTTTTTGATCACCGAGTTGACTTTTTTTTCATCCTGCAAAATTGCGTTAAAAGCTAATAAAAAGCCTCTATGAACTCGTGGTTCATCGCTGAATAAAACTGATAAAGGACCTTCCTCTTGTTGTTCCCCAGGAAAATATATAAGTTTACGGGAACGCATTTTAAAATTCGTTCGCCAATCATTGACTTTTTTTTCAGAACCACGAAATCCAATAATAACAGTGTTCTTATGAAAAACAATTAATCCTTGGGTACCACCAATATAATTACCCTCTTCATCTCTAATCTCTTGGCTATCAATAAATATGGTTTTTTTGATGTCCTCATGACTGCATCCCCAAGCTTTTAGAGTTAAGCGCACAGCTTCTTCATACCCTACATTCATGTGTCTTGCATTAACAGAACTTAAATAACAGAGTTCAGAAATATTGGCGCAGATGTAAGCATTTTCAAAATTAGGTTCTGATGTTGTATAATCTTCTGGGGCTGATAACTCGGGGGTGAAAAAATCAAAAGGTCGTCTTGCTATTGGTTGAGGGTTCGACATTTCATTTATTCCTCAAAATACAATATAGTTAACTTTTTCTTAAACTTAAGCTACTTCAATCCTATAAAAAGTTTCTAGGAAATGTTCTCAATTTAACAATTCATAATCATACTTTAAATAAGTTAATGAAGATAAATTACACATCACGGTCAACATAGAGATTAATTACTAATTGTTAACAATTAGTCGCTCAACATCTTCCGGTAATATTTCTTGCATCATCTTATTATCAAGATTAGATAGTTTGGCTAATCTGTTCCCTTGTTTAGCAATAGTTTTCTCAAAAATATTTCTCACTAATCGACCATTTCCAAAGCTTTTATTACGATTATTATATAATTCTTTGAATTGTAGTAAGAGTTTTTCTTCTGCTTTTTTACTTAAATGATAATCATGGTTTTGAGAAATACTTTGGAAAATCAATAATAATTCTTTTGGGGTATAATCTTCAAAGTTGAAATAACGAGTAAAACGAGATTGTAGTCCGGGGTTAGATTCAATAAAGCGGTTCATTTCTTCCCCATATCCTGCCACAATAACCACTAATCTATCTCGATAATCTTCCATTCTTTTTAGTAATGTATCAATCGCCTCTTGACCAAAATCTCTCCCAGAATCTATGGGTTTTAGGGTATAAGCTTCATCAATAAATAATACCCCATCTAAGGCAGATTCTACTATTTCATCTACTTTTTTTGCTGTTTGTCCGATATATCCTGCAACCATTCCTGATCTATCTGTTTCAATTAAATGTCCTTTTCTAAGGATACCTAATTCTTTATAAATTTTACCCATTAATCTAGCAACGGTTGTTTTTCCTGTACCTGGTGAACCACAAAAAACGGAATGTAAGGTGATAGGAATACCTGATAATCCTTGTTGTTTTCTTAAGTTCTGAATTTTGATAAAGTTAACATATTCTTGAACTTCATCTTTAAGAGTTTTTAGTCCAATTAATTCGTTTAAATCTTTTAAAATAGTTTCTATTTCATTTTTATTATTATCTAGATTATTATTTATATTATTACTTGAATTAGGAGTATTATTGATAGTATTTTGACCATTTTCTTTTTTTAATCTTTCTAACTCATTATCTATTGAGTCAGGATGTGCATGATAGTTAGATAATTTTTTTCTCTCTTCTTCGACTATAGCACTATAATCGATTAAGTCAGGATGTGCATGATAGTTAGATAATTTTTTTCTTTCTTCTTCAACTATAGCACGGTAATCTTTATCAAAAGACATATCAGAAACCTCATCTAGAGAATAAATAGTTAATAAGTTAATGTCAAAATAAGCATTTCTCATAATCTAGAAGATTGTGTTACATACTTAATGACATAATATTAGTATTCCCATAGCATCTTAGAAAATTAACAGTATCAGAAAAAATATTTAGGTAGGGGTTAACGGCCGTTGACCCCTACAAGGTTGAATTATTTTATTTGAAAATACAAAAAAATTGTAGGATAATAATTGTTAATTGTTAATTGTTAATTGTTAATTATTAATTGTTCAACATCTTCAGGTAATATTTGCTGCATAGTATCAGGGTTAATATCAGAAATATTAACTAAACGATTAGCTTGTTTTTCAATGGCTTTTTCAAACATATTTCTTACTAATCTACCGTTACCAAAACTTTTATCACGATGGTTATATAATTCCTTAAATCGTGTTAACAATACATCCTTTGCTGCTTCTGTTAAAGTGTAACGATGTTGCTTACAAAAAGTATCAAAAATTTCTACTAATTCCTGGGGGGTATAATCTTCAAAATAAAAATAACGACTAAAACGAGATTTTAAGCCAGGATTTGAATTAATAAAACGGTTCATTTCATTGCCATAACCTGCCACAATAACTACTAATCTATCTCTGTAATCTTCCATTCTTTTTAATAACATATTAATAGCTTCTTGACCGAAATCATTACCAGGATCGACAGGTTTTAAAGCATAAGCTTCATCAATAAATAATACCCCATCTAAAGCAGAATTAACTAATTCATCCACTCTTTGTGCTGTTTGTCCCACATATCCGGCCACCATTCCCGATCTATCTGTTTCAATTAAGTGGCCTTTTTTAAGAATTCCTAAATGTTGATAAATTTGTCCCATTAATCTCGCAACGGTTGTTTTTCCTGTCCCTGGAGAACCACAAAAAACAGAATGTAAAGTAATAGGAACCGGTTGTAAACCTTGTTTCTCGCGTAATTTTTGTACCTTGAGAAAGTTAATATATTGACGAACTTCATCTTTTAAATGATTCAGTCCAATTAGTTTATCTAATTCCTTTAATTGTTCTTCAATATTAGACTTAGGAGAGGGAGAATAACTAGAAGTATAAGAAGGAGGATTATATTTTGTTTGTGATGATTCTTGTTGTCTCAGTTTTTCTCGATCATATTCAAGTTGCTTTCTTCGTTTCTCTTCTCTATTAAATTCTTCTTTTTTGATAATTTCTTGTTGTTCCTTAAGAGCTTTTTTACGTCTAATTTCTGCCCGTAACTTAGTCTTTTCTCGTTCTAATTCTCGTTGTTTTTTCAGCAGTAATTTATAATCCTCTTCTCGCTGAACTATACGGCGATCGCGTTCCATTTCCTGTTGTCTTTTGGACTGTTTTTGTTGTTCCTGTTGTCTAATTTTTTCTAAGTCTTCTTTCATGCGATCGCTATAATTGGGAAAATCTGACATTTATCTAACTCCAAATCTTTCAATTAGATTATCACGATTGTTAATAATAAAAAATTTCTAAATTTTTGGCTAATTTTAGATTAAGTATGACCCCAATCCCTAGACATTCGATAAACTATACGGAAGTGTGTGTAAGTATTATTGATAATATGAGCTATTTGTCTGCTAAAAACTGCTCTCGTTCCTTAATGATCGCTTTATTTTCTCTAATGTTGGGACTGACCCCAATACCAGTGCGAGGACAACAACGGATATATACTCCCATTCCTATTAAATCCGATGGACCCATCTCGGATCGTCTCTCGGATCAAGATATTCCTACAGGGGAAGGTGGGTTTGCAAAGGATTATACAATACAACTGCAAAAAGGGGATCAAGTCGCCATCGACCTGAATTCCGATGAGTTTGATAGTGTGGTCTTATTGTTAGGTGCTGATGGTGCGACCATTGCTGAAAATGATGATGGTCCCGATGGTAGTACCAACTCTTTGTTATTTTCTCGCATCACCGAAACCGGTCGCTATATCATCCGTGTACGTGCGTTTGGGGAAACCGGAGGGGGTAATTTTCGCCTCAATGTCACTCGTTTACGCCCCGTGAATTGATAATAGACACAAAATTAAGGTTTCTGTCCATTCCACCACGGCCCCGTAAGTGTCTCCTGTATGACCCCCAAACCGACGATTAAACCACGCTGCCACCCCTAAAGCGATCGCCATCCCTATCCCTGTTCCCATTAACCCTAACTGCCATAACTCAGGGTAGAGAGCGATAAATACCCCTGTTGTTCCCCATAAACCGATTAACCCCAAACATAAATCTTGGGGAATCTGTAAATATTGTTTATGAAAAGCCCCTTTTCCGGTAGGTTTGAGATAGGGATAAAAGGCGATTGCATTCACCTGGCCCCATCTTCCCCAACCATAGGCAACCATTAAAACCCAACCACGATGGTCAATAATGGCACTCAAAGCGACAATTTTGAGGACAATTACTACCACCCCGGCCATCACTCCAAAGGCTCCTGTAACGCTATCCTGCATTACTTCTAGGCGTTTTTCCTTGTCAGTAACGGCTAAACCATCGGCACTATCCATGACTCCATCTAAATGTAAACCGCCGGTCAGATAAATCCCTAAAGCGATAATTAAAGCACTGCGTACGGTTATGGGAAATCCTATCCAGTTGAGTAGTATATCGATTATTGCTAATAATCCGCCTATACTGAGACCAATGATGGGAGACCAACGGGCGATCGCTTGAAAACTTTTCGGCCAATGCTCAGGTAAAGGAATAATTGTATAGAAGATGATAGCCCCTAATAGGGATTGGATCGCGTTTTTCAATTGGGTGTATTAATATTGCGGATGAGGGTGAGAAGAATCAAAAGATAATGAATTTAATGATAAATTCTATCAAACATTGAACATTTAACTAGATATATGTAGAAAATTTAAGATACTCAAATTAACTGCTATGTCTTCAGGGTTTAAGGAATGGCCAGAGAATATTGCGGTAACATTATGTTAGATGGCACTTAGCCTTTGGGTAAAGTGGACAGCGCGGACTAAGTTTCGCCTCAACTAGCCCTAAATGGCTAATTCGATCTAATAGAAATCATGGCTAAGGACAACACACCAAAAATGTCCCATCCCCTTGATTAAACGTCGTCAGCAACATTGTTTCTCTCCTCCCAAGAAAGACAAACGCAAATTTTGCTTTATCTTTCCACTCCTACAGTCTTTAGACTGATTACCAATTGTTATGCTTTCAGGCAATTTCTTATGAGTCACCATAACCCCTCACACCCATTCCCTGCCCCGTGTATTATTGATTTTGGGATTATTATTAATGCTGAGGACATGAAACGTATTCTCAACGATCTCGGAAGGGTTCGTTATATTCACACCCTCGATGGACAACTAGAAAGCGAAGGGGAGGGATGGATAGTTGAAGTGTTTAATGATCCCGCTCAAGCAACTATTGTAGTTAATCGTTCTTTGTATATTAATGTTCAAAGTTTCGATTATTTACAACTTCAGCGATCGCAAAAACAAGAAGCTTATTTCGATTTGATACAAGATCGTCGTTGCTTACGTTTAATTCCTGTTACTTACTCTTCACCTATTCCTGAGAGTAATTCTAATATGGACCCAGCTACTTTAGAAGCAATGGTTACTCAAGTTTTAGCGGCCAAATGGGATATGCAGTTAGATGATGAGGATGATTGTCCTTTTTGATATTTCTCCTGAAAATTTCTTTTTTGATAAGGGCTTCTACAATGATAAGGGTAGAAGCCCCATTCTTTTCTAAAAATATCCTTAAATCTGATCATTTTGTTGTGATAAATCTCTAAACTTAGGTTATCAAAGAGTTAGAAAGCAGGGTTGCATTATTGGAAGCCACAAAAAAAGTAGGAACTAACTAGGGAAATTTTTGTTATTAATCAAATGAGTAATCAAATTATTAAAACTATTAAAATCTTTTTAGCTTCTTCGTCAGAATTGAAAGAAGATCGAGAACAATTTGAGATTTTTATTAGTGACGAGAACGACAAATATATAGAACAGGGTATATATCTGAAGTTAATTTTGTGGGAAAAATTCATCGATGCTATGTCAGCAACTCGTTTACAAGATGAATATAATAATGCTATTAGGAAATGTGATATAGTTGTTAGTCTTTTTAAAACGAAGGTTGGCCAATATACAGAAGAAGAAGTAATGACAGCTTATGAAACTTTTAAAGAGAATAATAAACCCCTAATTTATACTTATTTTAAGGAAGCACAAATTAATGTAAGTCAAGTGAATTTAGAACACTTGCAAAGTTTAAATGATTTCAAAGAGAAGCTGAAGAAGTTGAAACACTTTTATACAAAATATAATAGTATTGAAGACCTTAAATATAAGTTTAGTGAACAGTTAAATAAATTGATTCCAAAGTTAACTAATATCGAACCTAACCAATATTTACAACATCAAAATAGCGTTTCATCAAATGAGAGAATAGAAATGAATCAGCCAAATATTCCTCAAATTAATTCAGTTGATCCACTTAAACTTACTGGACCCCAAATAGGTCAGTTTCAAGATGTTATTTGTCAAGCGTATAGTGAAGCAGAATTTAAAATACTTCTAAGAATTAATTTAGATATTAAGTATGATAATATTGTTCAAGGTAATACTTATGAAGAGAGAGTTTTTAATTTGATTGAATACTTTGAAAGAAATGATCAACTTAGAGACCTATTGGAGACTACCTACAAAAATAGAGAAACTAATAAGGAATTTCAACGGTTTTATGAAGCTGTTTTAGAGGAAGAGAAAAAAAAAAGATAGAGGATGGTGGAGTTTTATCTATGCTCAATTCAAATTCAGTTATTTCTGACTCTCTTAATAAGAATGGGTTGAATATTGATGAAAATTTTGTATACTTGTTAATTGAACTAAAATTAGAGACCTCAAAAGTTAATTTGCACGATCCTGATAAATTTCAAATTAAAACTTGGTTAGCTTTTCCTGAATATACTAAGATTTATAAGCACAAACAATTATTAGAAACTTTTAGAATTGATCGAACTTATACTCAAGTAGAGATTGAAGAAAAATTATCTAGCTTGATTGAAGAATGTAATCAACAATTAGAGGAAATAAAACCTGAGCAAGATTTTGAAATAGCGATAGAATGGATTATTTCTGATAATTTGTTATCGTCATCTTTTGATTGTTGGGAGTATAGAGAGAATCAAACAATAGGCTGTGGTAACTTTTTCTCTGTTCATATTCGTTCATCAAAGCGTCTCCATCTCATGTATAAACATTGCCGTAAATTATGGAAGAAGAAATGGGATGAACTTCATTATAATTCTCAACCAATTAATTTAAGTCAGTATATTTTAGCTTGTGAATGTAATGATAAAAATCAGCAAGATTTACAACTTCTTGATAATCAAGAAAATCGGATTCTTGGTATTAACCTTCCTGTGAAATTAGAAAGTCTAGACAATCTGAATTATGAGCATTTTATAGAAATGGGAATTCCTTTAATATTGTGGTCTAGATGTGAAGATTCTACTATCAATCATTCCACAGACTTAGATAACTTAATTAATCCTCATGAGAACAATATTTTAAACCTTCAAAACTTACCTCAATCTATCAAAAACATGAGACTAGCAGCCAGAACATCAAATCAGGATAATTCTAATCATTTAGGTTATCATCTTTGTTTTTTATGGGAAAATCCTTATAACTATCCTCTCAAAAAACAATTAAAGTTAAAATAAATTCTACTCATCAATTTTGTTTTAAACATATCAAGTACAAAGGAAAGAACATTATGAGTGATTGGCAAATTTTTCAAGGAACCAAAGAACCCCATTCTATTAAAAAATGGCCAGAACCCCCTCCTTGGCGGAATTTTAACCAACAAAAACCCCAAAAACCACCCCACGAAACCTTTCAAGCGAACGAGAAAGTAATTAACGCTGTGAATATGGCTATTTATTTGCGTCGTCCTCTATTAGTGACAGGAGAACCAGGAACAGGAAAATCTAGTTTAGCTAGGGCCATTGCCTCAGAATTAGAATTAGGAAATATCTTACATTGGCCTATTAATACTCGTAGCACATTACAAGAAGGATTATACTATTATGATGCGATCGCTCGTTTACAAGATGTTCAACTAAATCAAGAACCAGCACCAGAAGGTAAATTTGATATCGGTGATTATATTCGTCTCGGTCCATTGGGAACAGCTATGTGTTCACAGAAACAACCCAGAGTTTTACTAATTGATGAAATTGATAAAAGTGATATTGATTTACCCAACGATCTCTTAAATATTTTTGAAGAAGGCTATTTTATTATCGAAGAATTACAAAGATTGAAAAAGTATACAGAATATCATACTGTAACCGTTCAAACTGATGATGACAGTACCCATGAAGTGGTAGATGGAAAGATTATTTGTCAGCATTTTCCTATTATTATTATGACCAGTAATGGAGAAAGAGAGTTTCCTTTACCTTTTAAACGTCGTTGTATTCAATTAGAGATTAAACGACCTACATTAGAAGAATTGACTAATATTGTAAAAGCTCATTTAGGAGATGATTTGACCAACGATATCGAAAAAACCATTACAGAATTTAGAGACAAAAGAGACAAACAACAAGGAACATTAGCAACAGATCAATTACTCAATGTTGTTTTTATGTTTCTTAATAACCCCAACTTAGACGATGAAGAAAAACAAGCGATTAAAGAGCGTTTAATGGCTTATCTCAACACAACAGGAGATAAGTAAGTGTTATGTTAACAGAAATTGTATCTTTTATTCATGAAGAAAAATGGGATTTAGATGCGATGCAAATCGCAGAAGCTTTATGGTTTATGGAAAAAGTCAGTGACTTAATTCCAGAAATAGAAGAAAGCAAACACCCAGAAAAAACATCGGAACTTGGAGAAGTAAGAGAAGATAATAACAAACCAGACAATAAAAAATATTCTGATAATAAGCTTGTTAACTTAGAAAAAATAGAACCAGAACCCAATTTTCCTATAACTCAATCATCAAATGAATCTTCCTCTATTCCTAAGACTGAAAATACATCATCACCTCTAGACGAATTACCAATTAAATTGCCAGACACAGGAATTGTTACCAATACTTTAGAATTAGGACGCTTATTTAAACCTTTAAAAAAGAAAGTTAATTCTCGAACTATTCAGGAATTAAACGTCAAAGAAACAGTTAAAAAAAGTGCTGAACTTAGTACCCCAAAAAGTCCTCTTTACTTTCCCGTTGTTACTCCCAAAAAAGAACGCTGGTTAGATATTGCTTTGATTATAGAAAAGAGTGAATCTATGATACTTTGGCAATCTTTACTAAAAGAAGTAAAAGAATTTCTCGAACATTTAGGGGCTTTTCGAGATATAAAAACCTATGGAATGAACTGGAATGAATCTACAGAAACATTACACATTACTTCTTTTGAATCTCTGTGTCAATTCCTCTCTCCCCAACAATTAAATGACCCCAGTGGTCGGCGTTTAGTTTTGATAATAAGTGATTGTATTTCAAACGCTTGGAACAGTCAAGAATTTATCAAAATTCTGCAACAATGGTCAAGCAAAGGACTCTTAACCTTATTGAATCCTTTTCCCGAAACAATGTGGGAACGCACTAATCTTGACTATGGTATAAAACTGCGATTAGGCAATCAAAAAAAGGGACTTCCTAGCCAAAATTGGCAAGCTATTCCTCTTGCTTCTTGGCAAGTAAAAGGATTATCAGAACAAGTTTTAATTAACTTAGTTAAACTGCCCATTATTAACCTAGAATCTACATCGATGGAATCTTGGGTTAATGTAATCATGGGAAAGGGAATTAGTTGGTGTTCAGGGGTTTGGTTAGGGTCTAACTTTATGTATGAAGAAGAAGAGGAAGATGATGAACATGAAACCATGAAACCTCTTCAACAAATTAATAATTTTTATGCTACTTCTTCTCAAATCGCTTGGAAATTAATTCAGTGGTTGTCTGCTATTCCCGTTAGTTTGTCAACAATTCGTTTAGTCCAAAGAACCCTATTACCAGAATCTACTCAAGTTAATGTAGCAGAAGTAGTTATGGGAGGATTATTAAGCCCGACAAAACCTATTAATCAAACCCCCTCGTTAACGACGGCGTATTATCAATCTCCTCATGATATTCAATTTGAGTTTAAACCAGGAATTAGAGAAAGTTTATTAGAGCATTTAGAGATAGAAAATGGTCTTGACAAAAAAGATTTTTGTCTGGGTGTTATTGGTAGTTTAACGGAAAAAATTGCTAGTCATTTTGGTTATCAAACTATTCGTGAATTTGAAGCAACTTTAATAAATCGTCCCTTACAATTAACAGGAGATGATGATCTAGAATTAATTCAAGCGTTTGCTACTATTTCTGTCTCAACCCTAAGACAATATGGTGCAGAATACGCTCCTTATATTAAAAAATTAGATAAAAGTCGTGCGCGGTTAAATCTGGTTTCTACTGTTGAAGGAGATGGCCTCGGTTTTAATTGGATAGATTTTCTAGAAAGTATCGCCCGACGATATCATTTAACAGATATTGAAACAGAAACCTTAATCAATCTTTTGCCAACTCCAAACAAATATTATTCTATTCGTGAAGTAGCCAAACAGCTTTTTATTTCTCCTTCGGCAATTAGTAGTCGTTTAACTAATATTTATCGTAAATTTGAAACCTTAAATCCTAATTTATTCCAATCTAAAAAACATAATAAATTATCGACCCTAAAGCGATATTTATATTCTCAGTATGTCAAAGTTTGTTTATTACATCAATTAGCTATTCCTGCTCATGCTATTCCTTACTTAGAAACTTTAGATTTCCGTGAATTTGAAGTAAAAGTCGCTACTATTATTTGTGAAGAAGATAAGCGTATTCCCGATAACCCCCCCTTTCCTGAGCCAGAAGTTTTCTCTTTTTCAGTCCCTACCATTGAATATAAATTGAACTCTATAAACACAGAGAAAAATATTAAATGGTTATTTCAGCGTAGTCCTAAACGTTACAGAGTATTAGATGCCATTCGAGATTTAGACGAAGTTATTTGGCCAGTCACAATCACCCCTTATCCTTATATTAGTCCTTTTAAGGGGATGAACCTTGAAGATAGAGCAATTGTCTGGGTATCTGGAAAAGAAGCTGGAATTTATGTCCTCACAGAAATTGTTGAGCTTTTTGATGAATCACAAGATGTTGTTCCCAATGATATTGATTATTGGCTCGATACAAAGCTTCTTGACAGTGGAATAAATTACCGAAAAGTTCGTCTTCGTTTTATAAAAAAATTATTAGACAAACCCATACTCAAAGAAGAATTAAAGCAAGATAAACTACTAAAAGACTTGTTAGTAATTCGTAATCCTACTACGCCTCGAACTAGGGTGACACCAGAAGAGTCGCAACGAATCTATCAGTTGATGAACTTATCAGGACTTGTTATTAAATATGAAACAAAACAAGCTGAACACTATTTTGAAGCGTTGGGCAATGATGTCTCCTTAGAAATGATTAATATCCCTAGTGGTACGTTTGAGATGGGGACAGAGGATGAGGAAATTGAAAGGCTTTGTAAAGAATATGATAGTGATTGGCATAGAAAAGAATCCCCTCAACATCAAGTTACTGTGCAATCTTTCTCTATGGGACGCTATCCCATTACTCAAGCACAATGGGAAGCGGTTGTTGCTATGCCACAGGTAGGAAAAGAGCTTGATTCTAACCCATCTAGATATAAAGGAGATAAGCGACCTGTCACTAATATTACTTGGCATGATGCCATAGAATTCTGCGCTCGTTTATCTAACCATACTGGAAAAAAATATCGTTTACCATCAGAAGCAGAATGGGAATATGCCTGTCGTGCAGGGACTACAACCCCCTTTCACTTTGGGGAAACCATATCAACCGACTTAGCTAATTATAATAGCTCATCAAAGCAATATGGGGCTTATGGGAGAGGAGAAAAAGGGGTGTATCGAGAAGAAACCACAGATGTCGATTTCTTCGGTGTGGCTAATGATTTTGGACTAAGTGATATGCACGGTAATGTGTGGGAATGGTGCTTAGACCCCTGGTATGAGGATTATACGCGCGCACCTGATGATGGCAGCGTCTGGGATGAAGAAAATCAGCAGAAAGATTACTATGACCACATTGTTAATAATATTAAACAACTATTGACAGATGGCCGCAATCATATATTACGCGGCGGTTCGTACTACGATAGTCCGCGCCATTGCCGGTCTGCGTATCGCACCTTCTACATCGCGCGCGATAGCGGCTACGGTTTTCGTGTTGTGTGTGTTCTCCCAAATTAATGAAGCCCGGTGACCATAAATTTATGTTAGGGGATAGAATAATCAAGGAAGTTTATGAGTTATTTTGAGTGAAGAAATGCCTCAACTGAGGGTAAAAAGAGAAGCAAAACGAGTTCAAGGGTTTGTAGAAAAGTTAAATGGTGTCCCCTTGGATATGATACTCATTCCCTCTGGAAGCTTCTTGATGGGTTCGCCATCGGATGAAGAAGACAGTTATGAGGATGAAATACCACAGCATCAAGTAACAGTGCCGATGTTTTTTATGGGACGTTACCCCATCACTCCAGCGCAATGGAAAGCTGTTGCTGCTATGCCACAGATAAAGAAAGAGCTTGATTCTAAACCATCTAGATATACCCAGAAAACTGTGAGCGAGAGATAGCCAGCCGTTTTAACGGCTGGCAGTGGAGCGAACTGGGGTTTTAACCCCCCGTATCTATTCTTAACTTATCAATACATTCCTCCAAAACTTGAGTCA
>JBFRWO010000470.1:0-9832 GCA_051439625.1 Crocosphaera sp.
ATTGCCACAGAAGCCCTCGATCGCCTTCATTTTACCGCAGCCAGCCATAACCGTGTCATGATTTTAGAAGTGATGGGAAGGGATGCAGGCCATATTGCCTTAGCGGCCGGTATTGCAGGAGGTGCGGATGTGATCCTAATTCCTGAAATTCCTTATAAAATAGAGAAAGTTTGCCAAAAAATCCGTCAAAGACAGGAAAGAGGAAAGCATTTTTGTTTAGTGATGGTATCGGAAGCGGTTCGCACCGAAATTGGGGATCAAGTCAGCCAATTAAAACAATTTGGGGAAGATCGTTTAGGAGGAATTGGCAAGCACATCGCCGAACAAATTGGGGCTAAAACCGGGGCAGAAACCCGTGTAACCGTCCTTGGCCACATTCAGAGAGGGGGGATGCCTTCTCCCGTAGATCGGCTTTTGGGGTCGGCTTTTGGCGTAGCTGCGGTGGATTTAATTGCTGAAGGCAAATTTGATCAGATGGTTGCCTGGCAAAACCGACAGATTGTCAGTGTTCCCATTGCCGAGGCGATTCAAACTTATCGTACTGTTGATCCAGAAGAAACTTTAGTTAAAACAGCTAAGGGTTTAGGCATTTGTTTGGGAGACTGAATATTGTTCTATGGGGAAAAACTTTTAACCTGATTTCGAGCAGAATTCCCTTATCCTCTATAAGTTAGGGATGAATGCTCGACCAAAATATAGATCCCAATCCCAAATGGGTTCTATAAAGCAAAAACTCCGACGGGACTACCCGCGGAGATCAAAATGGTTACTTCATATAATGACACAATGGGAAAAGAAAGGATACATTGCTTAACGATGTTTTAACAAATCTTGATCATCAGAAAAATCTTAATAGTAACTTTGATCTACTTAGTAGATGTTATGGTTAATTTAACAGAATGTTTGCAGAAGTCCCCACCTAAAATCTCTACAGCTAAAAACAAACTAGATTTAGGTGAGGATGAAAAATATAGTCATATAATGAAAGGATAATCCCACGGATAGAATTCGAGAGTAGTTCAATGCTACAAGTTTAGAAACTACTCAACAAAGTTACCCACTAGACCAGGAAATTATGATAGCGACACCAACAAAAAAGCCCCACACAGGACAAGATTACCTGCCAAAAAATGTTATAGATACAAGCGAATTATCTCCTAACCAATCTCTATTACCCCTAACCGCTACAATTAATGACCATGATCACTTAGAAATTGGTGGTTGTGATCTTGAGACTCTGGTTGAACAATTTGGTTCCCCTCTCTACATCCTCGATGAAACGACCTTGAGAACCGCTTGCCGTCAGTATAGAGATGGATTCAAAACCTACTATCAAGGGGAGTCTCAGGTCATTTACGCCTCAAAAGCTTGGAGTTCTCTCGCCGTTGTTGGTGTCATCGCCACAGAAGATTTAGGCTTTGATGTGGTGTCTGGGGGCGAACTTTACACAACAGAAAATTCTTTAACACAACTAGGCTATTCTTGTCAAGATATTGCTCAAAAAATTTACTTTCATGGCAACAATAAATCCGTTGCCGAACTGAAACAAGCTCTAGAAGTGGGTTGTAGCATCATCGTCGATAACTGGCTGGAACTGCAAACCCTCGCCCAACTCGGACAGAGTATGGCTGATCAAAGTATTCCCATCCTCATCAGACTAACCCCAGGAATTGAATGTCATACCCATGAATATATTCGCACCGGCCACCTAGATAGTAAATTTGGCTTTGACCCCCATCAACTCGAAACCGTTTTTGCCTATATCGCTGAACAAAAATCCCTCAATTGTCGGGGACTACACGCCCATATTGGCTCCCAAATCTTCGAGAGACAACCCCATCAAGACTTAGCTGGGGTATTAGTGGAATGGCTAAAAATCGGGCAAGAATACGGACTCACCCTACCAGAATTAAACATCGGTGGTGGTTTGGGTATTCGCTACACAGAAGACGACGATCCCCCGAGTATTGAAGAATGGGTTAAAGCCGTCAGTGAAGCAGTGATGAAAGCTTGTCAACGCTCTAACATTCCCTTGCCCAAACTGATTGCCGAACCCGGGCGATCGCTAATTGGTTCCGCTTGTGTCACTGCTTATAAAGTAGGAAGTCGTAAAGAAATTCCCGAACTACGTACCTACATCGCAGTTGATGGGGGAATGTCCGATAATCCCCGTCCCATTACCTACGAATCAGCTTATAGTGTAGTTCTCGGTAATAAAATGTCAGCCGAGATCAACGAAACTGTAACCGTTGCCGGCAAACACTGCGAATCAGGAGATATCGTAATTAAAGACGCTCGGTTGCCTCAAACCCATCCAGGAGATATTCTAGTAATCATGGGGACAGGAGCATATAATTATAGTATGGCATCCAACTATAACCGTTTGCCCCGTCCGGCAGCCGTTTTAGTTAACAATGGAGAGGCTAACTTAATCTTAAGACGGGAGACCTATGACGATCTCATTCGACAAGATTGTTTACCCGAAAAGCTAATCCCCTAATTCTCCTAGTTTCAACCGCAAATTGTTCTCATTGAGCATCCATCTTGTCATTTTACTTCCTGTCAAGTCAGCCTTCTGAGCAACACTGGGCGCGCCCAGACGTAATTCAAGAGCTAATTCATAACGGCATTGATATCGGTTTAGTGCTGCTACTAACCTATTTGATGCTTCTTGCTATTGGTGAGCGTCGTACCCTGTATATGGTTCGGGGGCTTATTATTCTCATGTTAGCAGCAGTGATCAGCGAAAAGCTCCAATTATCACTGCTGCAATTTGTTCTGGAAAAATTAGTCTTGGGGGCGGCCGTCGCTATGGCGGTTATTTTCCAAGGAGAGTTTCGGCGTTTCCTGGAATTGTTGGGACAAGGTAAAATCCTACAATTTTTCACACGAAAACCTAGCACCATCAAAACGAATAATGTGGTGGATGAATTAGTAGATGCTGTTAGAGAACTTTCTCAAAACAGGACAGGTGCTTTGATTGTCATTGAAACGTCTGGTTCAATCGATATGAGAGTGTTTGTCGATCAAGGTGTCTCTATTGATGGAGAAATTTCTAAAGCCCTTTTACAGACAATTTTTCAGCCTAAAACCCTACTCCACGATGGGGCTGTTTTTATTAGGGGAACTCGCATTATTTCTGCTGGAGTAATTTTACCTCTCTCGGATAAAACCTTCTCCCGTCAACTGGGGACGCGACATCGGGCGGCCATGGGTATAACGGAAAGCGTCGATCAATGTATGTGTATTATTGTCTCCGAAGAAACTGGTTCTATTTCCCTTGCTGAAAAAGGAGTTTTGGATCGACCCCTAACTAGCAGTAAACTAAAAGAGCTACTAGACAAAAAATTTGCTTTACTTGTTAAGGGAGAGTCTGTAGCTCCAGGATGGGGTCTTCTCAGTCGTATTATCGGCCCAGAGGGAAGACGCTTCCTACAAAATACCGTTCGTACATTGTCATCGAACTCATCAGAAGAGAAGAAATGACTGTTAAGCAGCCTATTGTGTTAAAGGACTTACCAAACGATCTCGATTTGAACCGTCTTCCCCAACATATCGCCGTCATTATGGACGGTAATGGCCGTTGGGCAAAACGTCGTGGCCTACCTCGTATTATGGGACATCAACGAGGAGTAGATACTCTCAAAGATTTACTCCGTTGTTGTCGAGATTGGGGGATTTCGGCTTTGACAGCTTATGCTTTTTCTACGGAAAATTGGGGACGACCCCTGGAAGAAGTGGATTTTTTGATGACTTTGTTTGAAAGGGTCCTGCGCCGTGAATTAGAAGAAATGATGGCTGAGAATGTCAGAATTCGTTTTGTGGGAGATTTAGATAGGTTGAGTCCTTCCCTACAGGCAGAAATTGCTCGTTCTATGGAAGATACGGAAAATAATACTGGGGTTCAATTTACGGTAGCTACTAATTATGGTGGCCGTCAAGAAATTGTCCAAAGTTGTCGGGCGATCGCACAACAGGTACAACAGGGATTGTTGAAGTTAGATGATATTAATGAAGGTTTATTTGAAAATTTCTTATATACGAAAGGTATTCCTGATCCTGATCTTTTAATTCGTACCAGTGGAGAAATGCGGATCAGTAATTTTCTTTTATGGCAGTTGGCCTATGCAGAAATTTATGTGACACAAACCCTTTGGCCTGATTTTGATCGTCATACCCTGCACGATGCTTTATTAAATTATCAGCAGCGAGAAAGACGGTTTGGGAAGGTTGGAAAGGCTTAATTTTAACTTAGGTGAGTTAGCGATTGCCCATATTTATAATCAGATCAATTTTGAGAATAGTTAAATGATTGAAGTGAATTTTTTTGTTATAATTCTATGTAAAATTATGGACTTTTAAATGTTTTTGGAGGTAAAATAATGACTTTGCAGGAAATTATCAAATCTTTTGAGAGTTTATCAGAGGATGAACAAGATTTATTGCTAGAAATGTTCCATAAATATAGGGCTGAAACTAGAGAAAAAGAAATTTTGGCTAATGTTGAGGAATTAAAACAAGCAATAGCTACAGGCACAGCTAAAAGGGGAACTGTAGACGATTTAATTGCTGATTTGAATGAGGATTAACAATGGATGTTATCTGGAGTGAAGGGTTTAAGCGTTCGTTTAAAAAGCTAATTAAGAAAAATCCTCAGTTAAAACCTAAAATTTTCGATGTACTCAGACAGTTAGCTGAAGATCCATTTACATCATCTTTGAAATCTCATAAGTTAAGTGGTAATTTAGAAGAGTTATGGTCTTGTTCTGTGAATTATGATTGCCGAATTATTTTTAGTTTTTCCGAGGATGGGGAATCTTTAGAAATAATAATTTTGTTAATTGATATTGGTCGTCATGATCAAGTTTATAGAAAATAGAAGAGACTAGAAGTAGTTCAAGTAAGGAAGGAATTAATAATATTATTACTGATGATGAGTTTAGACTAAAATTTATACTAAAAAGTCTAGTATAAAGAACATAATAAAAGAGTTTTATCATCAGTTGTTCGACTATTCAAACGATCTGAGTCTAGAAAAGAAATTAAATCCTGTTTGTCATTCTCAATATTAGTTATCTCTTTTAAATATTCTTCTAAAGGACTAAAAAACGGGGGAAAAGGAGTCAGATCACTTAATCTGATTGCAACTTTTTCTAATCCATCGGTAGCTAAACAAATAAATAGAGGTTGACACTTAAAAATGTTCACCTGCATCTCTTCAAAAACATTATGGGAAGTCACAAAGGTTGTTTGATTCGCATATTCTCCCTTATCAGGTTTAAACAATAATTGATAGTCTTGATTAGGAGAACGTACCACCATAAAACCATCTCCAATCTGCATTGCCATTATCGCTTTTGGCGTTGCAACAAATACTGATAAAGTACAGGCCAAATCTTGAATAGAGTAATCAGTATTTTTAGCTTGCTCTTCAAGACAAGGCAATACAGATTCTATCAACATTTCCTTAAATAAAGATTGTACCTCTTTTATCGGAATCTTTTTAAATAATTGTTCCCAAGAACACTTTTCATCCTTAAAAGATTCGTCAATGTTCTGAAAAAATTTAAGGGATTCTTCCACAGCTATTCTAGCACCGATCTCTGAATGTTTAGCACTTCCAGAACCATCAGATATTGCACCAACAATAACATTAGGTTCCACTAAGCAAAAATTTGCAAAATCTTGGCAAGGTAATCCTAATTTTTGATGATTAACTCCAATGGAAGAATGAGCAACAGCTTTCCAATTCATGTTAATTATTCCCTTAAGTGGTTATTTTTCCCCAACCAACAGGGGGAAGTTCCATTGATTCTCCTATTTTTCCTTGAGAAATTCGTTTCATGGAACTACTCAACCATAGGAATAGGGAACGAAAGTCTAAGCCATTAAGTTTAACAGGAAGACGATCTTTAGGGGCTATTTGGGCTAACCTCTGAAAATTGGCACCTTCTACACCTACAGTAAAGAACAAGAGACGATTTTGTTCTTCTGCCTCTTTTACCCTTTGGGCTGCATTGAGCCATTGATCTGTTGGTTGGCCATCTGTAATGAGAAAAACCCAAGGACGATAATATTGAATGTTTCCTTCTTTATAAACTAATTTACGTTTTTCGAGTAAGTCTAAACCATATTCAATCCCTTGTCCCATTGGTGTTCTTCCGCCCGTATTCAGTAGAGGGGGCGAAAATTCGTCAATAGTCACAAAATCTTGAACAAGGTTTACTGTTTCTCCAAAAGTAATGATGGCAACTTCCACACTGAGACAAGCTTGATCATCCCTTAATACATCTTCTTTAAAACAAGAAAGGCCTCGATTTAACTCTTGGATAGGTTTTCCCGACATAGAAGCAGATGTATCCAGTAACAAAATGACGGGACAACGATTTTCAGGATTATCGATAAATTCGGGCAGCAGTCTAGGCATTTATTTTTAATAATCATGAAATTTGAACATATAGCAGTACAAAAGTTGGTTAGGATATTTGTTGGATCTTTAGCTGTCATTCCGAGGAAGGAGGAATCTCAGTAAGATCCTAACCATAATGTTTAGTGCTATAGTTTGTCATTATAACAATAAGCTGAGGATACTGCCCTACAAAATATTGAGATATAGTTGAGATGACAGTCAATAATGTCCTTTTTTTCGGAAGGTCAAGAAACTGTGAAATTAAAAGGACAAATCTGGATAATAATAGATAAACTTTAATCTTATCTCTCAGACATATAAAGATGGACTTAACCTGTACTAAAACACGAAAACAGATAACTTTAACTGACCAGATAGCTAGTAGTGGGGAAGGAAAAGTATGGTCTTGTAGTCAGCAAGGGGTTTTAGCCAAAATTTATCATGATGCTACTGATAATCGTATTTCTAAATTGGAATTAATGATTAAAGACGCGCCTCAAGATCCTAATAGTCATAAAAATCATATTTCCTATGCTTGGCCTCAATCTCTGCTAGAGAATGAACAAGGGAAAATTGTCGGATTTTTGATGCCTGAAATTAAGAATAGTGAGAATTTATTACGGGTTTGTAATCCCAGTCTGCGGAAAAGAAAAAACCTTGAGGTTAATTGGGAATTTCTTCATGTTACGGCTCGAAATGTGGCTGCATTAATTCAAGCAATTCATCAAAAAAATTATGTTTTAGGAGATATTAAACTTGAAAATATATTGGTTAATAATCGAGCTTTAGCGTCTATCATTGACATAGATTCTTTTCAAGTCAAACATCCTTATAATGGCAATATTTATCGTTGTTTGGTGGGTTCAGAAGGGTTTACTCCTGTAGAATTATTAGGAAAAGATTTTTCACAGATTGAGCAAAACGAAGTTCATGATAGATTTCGTTTAGGGGTTGTTGTTTATTATTTGTTATTTGGTCATCATCCCTTTAAGGGAAAATGGGAAGGAACAGAAGAATGTCCAGATCCTAATGAATTAATTAGACAGGGTTTTTGGCCTTATGCTCCTAAAACATTAATGACTATTTCTCCTCAAACTATTCCGTTAGAAATTGTTCATCCTGAAGTACAAAAAATGTTTCTCAGATGTTTCAATGAAGGACATACAAACCCTTATGCTCGTCCAACGGCAGAAGATTGGGTTAAGGCATTAGAATTAGCTATTAATAAATTACAGCACTGTGGAAAAATAGACAGACATCGTTATAATTCTCTCTATGGTAAATGTTATTGGTGTGAAAGGGCAAAACTTTTGGGTACGGATATTTTCCCAGGAAATGAAATAAAAAATCCTGCCCCTCCTCCTACAGTTACTACAAATAAGTCATCTAAAAGCAAGAAAAGCAACGTTCCAACGAATATTACAAAATATTATTACTATCCCAAAATAGTCAATTCAGCTACTATTAAAACAGCAAATAAAAGGAAATCAAAACAACCTGTTTCTTCATCGTCTACTACAAATAAGTCATCTAAAAGCAAGAAAAGCAACGTTTCAACGAATATTAAAAAATCTTCTTCCCCTTCAAAAAAAATAGTGAAGTCAGCTACTATTAAAACAGCAAATAAAAGGAAATCAAAACAACCTGTTTCTTCATATTCTCGGAGCCGCAGAGAGTTTCTAAAGCTGTTGGGAAACTTAGGAATTTATATTTTATTTTTTGTAATTTTGGGTCAAATGGAGAAGCCCAAAATAAGGGTTATTTCTTCTGATAATACAACTGAATTTTATAGTACCATTAGTGAAGCTATTGACATGGCTGAACCCAATAGCACTATTAAAATTTCTCCAGGGACTTATCGAGAACGTTTAATTATAGATAAACCACTTAAAATTATCGGGGATGGAGACAGAGAAGAAGTTATCATTGAGCATAATGGTTGCATTTTGATGAAAACTAACTCAGCATCAGTGCGAGGCTTAACATTAATATGTTTGGCGGGAAAAAGTAAAAATTTTTGTGTTGATATTCCACAAGGACAATTAATTTTAGATAATTGTGGTGTTACTTCTAGATCCCTCGCTTGCATCAGCATACATAATTCTGGAACTAATCCCATTATTCGTAACTGTAAAATATATCATGGAAATCAAAGCGGAATTTTGGTTTATAAAGAGGGACAGGGACTTATTGAAAATTGTGAGATTTATAATAATGGATCTGCAGGAATAGAAATAAGAGAAAAAGTAAATCCTACTATCCAGAACTGTAAAATATATGAAAATAAAGTCGGAATTTTTGTTCATAAAGAGGGTCAAGGAATTATTGAATTTTGTGATATTTATCGTAATGAATATTCAGGAATAGAAATAAGGGAAAAAGGAAATCCTACTATCGGTAACTGTAAAATACATAGAAATAAAAGCGGAATTTTGGTTCATAAAGAGGGGCAAGGAATTATTGAATATTGTGAGATTTATAGTAATAGATATTCAGGAATACAAATAAGTGAAAAAGGAAATCCTACCATCCGTAACTGTCAAATATATGATGGAAATCAAAGCGGTATTTTTGTTTATGAAGAGGGGCAGGGACTTGTTGAAAATTGTGAGATATATAGTAATAAACTTTCAGGAATATTCATCAAAAGAAACGGAAATCCTACTATCAATAATTGCCGAATTTATAACAATAGTAGATATGCAGTTAAGATAGATACTACAGGAAAAGGAACTATTAAAAATAGTGACTTAAGAGATAATAAAAAGGGTTCTTTAAATATTAAGTCTAATTTTACAATACTCAAAGATAATATTACAAATTAGAATATCTGTTATTACTATTCCTTACTTTCTCTCCTTAGCTTTTTCATAAGCAAGATCATGTTCTGCAAAACTTAAAATAAACACTCGTTTAGGTGCAGGTTTTTCATAAATACGATAAACTAAACGATAACTAACCCCATTTTCATCAATTTCTAAGGCGCGATATCCCCTTAATGTACCTGTTAAACTATGACTGGGTACTCCTCTAGTTTCATAAGGATCAAGGGATAAAACTTGTTGATACTTAGAAAAATCTTCTTGTAATTCAACAGGTAAAATTAATAAATCCTCTTGAGAGAATAACTTATGTAGTTTGATTTGATACCGTTTTTTTGTAACCACGTTTTTCTAACCATTCATTTAAAGCATTTTCATCAATTTCATCATCGATATTGACCACAGTTTCCCATTTATCAGGGTTATCTGGATCATCAAGATCCTTCATACGTTCAATGGCTAATTCTTCAGCATATTTTCGAGAGGTTTCTGGTTGATATTTTATCATTAAAAACTCAATAAAATCTAAAACCTCTTCTTGTTTATCAGGGGGTAATAAATGGATTTTTTGTGTCACTAAATCAATGGTATTCATTTTCTA
>JBFRWO010000471.1:0-15613 GCA_051439625.1 Crocosphaera sp.
CGTCCGTGAAAACTGGCTTTAGCGGTTAAAATAACGGGTTGTTCTAAAAAGTCGAGAACGGTGTGGGCGTATTTACGAATGAGTTTAATAGCTGCTTCGTTGGCTTCTGCCCCAGAATTACAGAAAAATACTTTATCAGCACAAGAATGCTCAATCATCCACTGTGCTAGTTCTCCTTGTTGGGGAATATAGTATAAGTTGGAGACATGATGGAGGGATTGAATTTGTTCGCTGACGCTTTTAACTAACGCAGGATGGCCATGGCCAAGGGTACAAGTGGCAATACCGGCCACAAAGTCAAGATATTCCTTGCCGTTGGTATCCCAGAGACGACACCCTTCCCCCTTTTCGATGGCGATGGGGAACCGTCCATAAGTGTGCATCACATAGGTATCAAACTGTTGCGGATCAAAGGATTGAGTAGGGTTTTCTGGTACGGTAGTATGGGTCACGATTGGCTCCTGAAAAAGTCGCGTTACGCTCTACAGGCAATTGTAATCAATTTGGGTAGCAAAGTTAGATTTTGTTTATATTTTTCCCAGATTTCTACTATTGAACTCCCCCAACTATAGATATTTGGTTGTCTTTAATCTTGCCATATTTTTTTTGTTGTCAGTTGTTAAATAATCCGTTATCCAAATCTTCCTTAAAAGATTCCAGCTTGCCTTAAAGTTTTTCACAACATTCATCAGCCTTTTTTTTCTGTACTGAAAACTGGTTTATTGCTTTGAGTAATTGTATTTAATTTTTGGGCTGCTTTTAATTGTCTGAAAAAATCTCTAAAACCAGGGATCTAGCTGATCTCCGAAATTTTGTTCTTTGTAGTAATATATTTTCAGAGTTTTACTATACTAAATTGTTGGTTTAATTTTTTCATCCGTCTTTCCATTTTAAACTTTTTAAGTGGTTTATTCAACTTGTTGAACCAATAAAATTTTTTGGCTATGCCCTGTCTTTGTTTTGTAAATTCTTGCTCTTTTTTAGCAATTTCTGGACTAATATCTTTTCTTCGTTTAAATAATCGATCTTTATAAATATAATCAATATTCTGACGACATTCTACATCCAAATAGCCACTGTTATAATGATATATATTTAACTTTGATATGTGTGCTGCTAACCCAATTGTTATTCCTTCTGCATTAAACACTTCATTTCCTTCAAATAACACTCTGATTTCATCCCACACATTTAAAAAGTTTTCATAAGCTTTTAGTTCGTCTTTTCTTAAAACAAATAAAATTTCCTGTACAAATTTACAATTTTCTGGATTAATAAGATACTTATCAGCAACATATGAAATAATCCGATACTGCTTATTTTTATTAAAATCAATTTCATTTTTTCTTTGATATCTTGTTACAAAATTTAACAGGTTATGACAACTTTTAACAGTTAACCCTTTTTTCCAAGGTCTAGATTCAACTACATTCTTAAACAATCTACAATCTGAATCTAAAAAGATACTACATTCAAAATCCTTTAAACTTTCTTTTAAAGCAAAGAGTTTATCGTGATAAACACCAACAGATTTTACTTGATGTTTAATTGCTAAAACATTTTTATATTTGACAAAATCTTTTGGTTTATCTGTAAGAATAACAAAGGTCGTATCTCCACATATTTCTAAAGCATCTTGAGCTAGTAGTTGAGCTAATTGTCGGTATTCAGATCCTATAGCTAGGGTAGTTAAACAAATATTAATATTTTCACCATTCCTAATCATTAAACACCACCTCTATTTTCCTTAAGGGTAAAACAAATGTTTTTCCAGGTTATTCTCACTGGTCTAGTCTTATCTTGGTAATTATTGTACCATAGTGAGCATATTAAAACAATTTAAAAATTTTTAATCCAAGCTAATCTAGTATGACACCCTTCAATTCTCCTGTTTATGGTTTAGGTTTACATACCACCAGTTCACAATTAGGACTAAGTTTAAGTGATTTTTCAACAGAAAATTATACTAAAACTTGGGATTTAGACAGACAATTATCTAATTATTTACACCAATATTTACAAGAATTCATTAAACCGAAAACTTGGCAAAATTTTCAGTTTATTACAGTGGCAAAAGGACCCGGAAGTTTTACCAGTAATCGCATTGGTATGGTAGCTGCCCGTACTTTAGCCCAACAGTTAAATATTCCCTTATTTGGGATTTCTAGTTTAGCAGCTTTTGCTTGGTTTAACCAGGAAAAATATGAAATTAATCAGCCTATTTTTGTACAGATGAAAGCTTCTAGAGGACAGTTTTATGGAGCTATTTATTGTAAAAATAAACAAGAAAATAGTTTAGATATTGTTTTGAATGATACGGTAATGAAACCTGAAGATTGGGAGAAAACTTTGCAAGATTTAAACCTGTCTTGTCAACCATTAATTACTCCTTCAAAATTAGGCATGACAGCGAGTTCTCTTTTAGAATTAGCTTATTATCAATGGCAACAAGGAAAACGCCCCCATTGGTCAGAAATTATACCTTTTTATGGAATGTCTGTGGTCTAAAATAAGATGATATCATCAGTAGAACTAACTCGCTGCATTCCTGCATCAGAAAAACGTTGAAAAGCTGCATCTGCTTGGGCTGAAAAATCTATAACATCAGGGATGACAACAGGAGAAGTACAGTCTTCTAAGAGATAAACTTTTTTAGCTAAATTAGGATCTTTTTGCTTAATTTCTGTTAATAAATCTTCTATAGTCCAAGCAACACAATGGCTTTTAGCTTGCCCTGCGATAATAATTTTATCAAAAGATAGTAATTTATTGAGAAATTGAGTGTTTTTTGATGCTATTTTTTTTCCTTGATTATCTTCTAATACTTCGGGACTTAAAACAGAATAATTTTCTGTTAAAGGGTTATTACCTTTGATTTCAAATTGTATTTGACTGCTGCGAACAATACTATGGAAAAATAAGACTTCTTCAACGGAAGAAACTAAAGCATGACCAATTCCTCCTAACATAGAATGATAAGGCCAAATAGTCAGAGGATACTTAGTATTTTCTGTTAATTTTTCAACGTAATGTAAGGCATATTTTTCTAGTTTTTGCAAAGAAATGTTTAAATTATTAGCAATATTTTGATTTACTTGCCATCGTCCTTGTTTAACATCTTCATAGGAAATCATAGTAATACCGGCTTGAGGATGATTTCCCTTTTTATCTACCCAAAAAATAGGGTGAAAAATTTGCATCGCTGTATGGGTATCCATTGTCGCTACGATGTTAGTAATATTAGCTAAATTTCTATAGATAAATTGACACAAACGTATGTTATCTTCTACTGCACCATTACCAGATTTTCCAGTAACAAATAATTCAAAATCAGGTAAACAAAAAGTATTTTGGACATCGATTAATAACAATATAATTTTCGTTTTATCTTCTTGTGATGACGATATTTGATATTTTTCTCGCCATTGGTTAGCTTCTTCTGCTCGTTTTTGATAAGGAACTCGCCAAAATTGATTGACTTTTTTAGGATCAAAAAAAGAAGGTATTGGTAAAGATTTCATGTTTTTTATTATGCTTATTTAGTGTAAAATATGAAGAGGAGTGTTACTGCGCCCTTTCGAGCAAAGTAAAAAGTAAAAAGGCAAAAAACAAAAGTACCAAATTGGCTCAAAATTTGGGTTCAAATACTCTTCATTTATTAAGAAGAAAGAGAAGAAAATAATCATTAGTTGGTGAATATAATTGCGAGTTCCTCAACCGCTTTTTAACTACTTTTACTAACAGAAGAGATCAACTTTTTACCTGTGAATCATAGAGTTTTTACAAATGTAGTTATCCCTGTTACAAAAATCATCAGTCTTAGTTAATCATTTGCTTGTGTTTCTTGTTGTTTCTTTTGATATTCTATAACCCCTTGACGGAACCCCAAAGCAACTAAAATATTAGATAAAGTTAAGAAAGATTCTGCGCTACCATGTAACCAATCAACATTAGCTAATTCTGCACCATAGTGGACTCTAGCATAAATTCCAGCAGGAATAGTCACAGCAACAAATACTAATAAAACATAGAAACCAATTAAGGCTAAACGAGGAGTTTCTGGAGAACGAGAGAGAAACCATAAAAACCCCAAGTAGGGAAATAAAGAAACTGCAAAAAGATTGTCTTTAGAAAACATTTCAAATTAGCTAATATAGAACACCCTTTAGTTTAGCATATCTAGATTATCTTGAATACTTTTAGAAACTGCGATCGTAGAAATACTAGAAAAATTTGTCTTTTAAAGTGTCATTCCGAGGAAACGAGGAATCTGTTTAAGCGATTAAATATTATAAAATTGACAAATTAGAAAAGAATAATAATTTTAGGTCAATCTTAGTTTATAATCAATAAAAAGGATGATCAAAAGTGAGCTTAAAAAGATGCCTGATATTGTTGATATTGCCGTAAATACAGAAGGGTTTGAAACTTTAGTTACTGCGGTAAAAACAGCTAATTTAGTAGATGCTTTAAAAGGAGAAGGCCCTTTTACAGTTTTTGCACCCAATGATGCTGCCTTTGCTAAACTGCCCCCTGGAACCATTCAAACATTAGTACAAAATGTACCTCAACTAGCTCGTATTTTAACCTATCATGTGGTCGCAGGTAAATTAATGAAAGCAGATTTAGCTAAAGTTAATTCTGTTATTTCTTTAGAAGGTTCTCCCATTTCTATTGATTGTTCTGACGGTTTTGAAGTTAAAAATGCCACCGTTATTGCTGCTGATGTGGAAGCAGATAATGGGGTCATTCATGTCATTGATAATGTTATTTTAATGGGATAAAACCCCGTGGTTAACGACAGGGTTTAATTGGGAGCAAAAAAGGTGCGTTTTTGACGCACCTAAATAAAAGTGTTAGATTAATATTTATTCGTATAACCAGGTGTTAACGGTGGGTTCCCAAGAGACTAACTCTTTTTCGGTAAACCAAAGAGCAATCTCTTTTTGAGCGGTTTCAATCGCATCAGAACCATGAATTAAGTTCCGTCCGACACTAACACCAAAATCACCGCGAATGGTTCCAGGATTAGCAGATAAGGGGTTAGTTGCACCAATCAATGTCCGTGCAGAGGCGACAACTCCTTCTCCTTCCCATACCATAGCGACAACAGGAGAAGAACAGATAAAATCAACTAAACTGCCAAAGAAAGGACGTTCTTTATGGACATCGTAATGTTCTTCCGCTAATTCTCGGGACACTGACATAAATTTTAGTCCCACTAGGGTAAACCCTTTAGTTTCAAAACGACCGATGACTTCACCCACCAGTCCCCGTTGTACCCCATCGGGTTTAATCATGATAAATGTGCGTTCCACTCGCTAACTCCTTCCGATTGTTCCAATTATATAGTTTACTGGATAATGGGCAATGGATAATTGATAATTGTAATTTTGAGGGACTGCGAATATCTTAAACTTTTTAATTAGGTTAGCATAGGGACAATTTAACAACTGTCATATAATCTTGTAAAAGAAAAAAAGCTGAATTAAAATTACAGAATACTGGCTTAATTTCAGAAGTGATGGGACAACAAATAGGGGAACGTTATCAAATCATTGAACCTTTAGGAAGTGGTAGCTTTGGAGAAACATTTTTAGCTAAAGATACTCATCTTCCTGATGAACCTAGCTGTGTGGTAAAACAGTTAAAACCTGATGATGAAGCTCATCTAGAGATTGCTAAAGGTTTATTTTATAAAGAAGCAAAAATTCTCGATAAATTAGGGAAACATCCCCAAATTCCTAAATTGTTTGCTTATTTTGAAGAAGACAAAGAATTTTATTTGGTTCAAGAGTTTATTGATGGAGAAAATTTAGATAATGAGTTAAACTCAGGAAAAAAATATAGTGAGTCTGATGTTAAAAAGTTATTAATAGATGTTCTGGAAATATTAACTCATGTTCATGCAAATAACGTTATTCACCGTGACATTAAACCCGGTAATATTATGCGTCGTCAAAGCGGTGAGTTAGTATTAATTGATTTTGGGGCAGTTAAACAGGTAGGAACAATTGTTAAAGAGACTGGTAAAACAATTAAAACAGTTATTATTGGAACACCTGAATATATGCCAAGTGAACAAGGGATAGGAAAACCTCGCTTTAGTAGTGATATTTATGCGGTAGGAATGATAGGAATTCAAGCATTAACAGGAATTTTGCCAGGGGTATTAAAAGAAAAATATGAAAATGATGATACAGGAGAAATTGATTGGCGACATTTAGCTGATGTTAGTGATGATTTAGGTGATATTTTACATAGAATGATTCGTTATGATTATCGACAAAGATATATATCAGCAACAGAAGTTTTAGACGAGATTAAGTATAATACATACGTATCTATTTCAACTAAATTAATAGCGGATAAACCTAGAAATACTCGAATCCAAAGTGAATTTGAAATCGAATCTAAACCTAAGAAAGGTTTATTAAATCGCTTATTAAAACCCTTGGATATTTTTAAGGCTATTGACTTGTATAATCAAGGTTTTAAATTAGCTGATTTGGGGAAATATGAAGAGGCGATCGCTAGTTATGAGAAAGCATTAGAATTGACCCCTAATCAATCGGAAATTTGGTATAGACGAGGAAATGGGTTAAACAGTTTACGCAAATATGAACAAGCGATCGCTTCTTATGATAAAGCTTTAAAGATTAATCCAGATGATTATTATGCTTGGAATAATAAGGGAAATACATTGAAAAATTTAGGAAAACTAGATGAGGCGATTCTGTCTTGGGATAAAGCTTTAAATATTCAACCTAATAAATATGAGACTTGGAATAGTAGAGGAAATGGCTTAAGAAGTTTAGGAAGATATGAAGCAGCGATCCAATCTTGGCAGAAAGCA
Organism: Crocosphaera sp.; assembly: GCA_051439625.1. Taxonomy (GTDB): domain Bacteria; phylum Cyanobacteriota; class Cyanobacteriia; order Cyanobacteriales; family Microcystaceae; genus Crocosphaera. Next base: position 6,857 of record JBFRWO010000471.1, read on the forward strand.
TTAAAAATTAAGTCTGATGATCATGAAATTTGGAATAAATTAGGGTTAACTTTAGATTATTTAGAAAGATATGAAGAGGCGATCTCTTGTTGGGATAAGGTGTTAGAAATTAAACCAGATCAACAGAAAGCTGTGGATAATAAAACAATAGCTTTAAAACGCTTAGGTAAATTAAAAAATACAATTAAATCATACTATAAAATATTTATTATAAGACCTGAATCTGGAACTCATCAAGGTTGGTATAATCAAGGAAATGATCAGTTATTCAATTCTAAAAAATATGAGGCAGCGATCGCTTCTTATGATAAAGCTTTAGAAATTGAACCTGATTTTGATTATGCTTGGAATAACCGAGGGATAGCTTTAAGTGATTTAGGAAAATATGAAGAGGCGATATCATCATACGACAAAGCATTAGAATTTAAACCTGATCATTATTATGCTTGGAATAACCGAGGAAATGTTTTAGGTAACTTAGGAAGATATGAAGAGGCGATCACTTCCCATGATAAAGCATTAGAATTTAAACCTGATCTACATGATAGTTGGAGTAACCGAGGGAATGAGTTAGATTACTTAGGAAAATATGAAGAGGCGATATCATCATACGACAAAGCATTAGAAATTAAACCTGATTATCATCTAGCTTGGCATAACCGAGGGAGTACCTTAAGGAAGTTAGGAAGGTTATATGAGGGTATCGCATCATACAACAAAGCATTAGAAATTAAACCTGATTATCATCTAGCTTGGAAAAATCGAGGGATAGCTTTACGTAAGTTAGGAAGATATGAAGAGGCGATATCATCCTACGACAAAGCAATAGAAATTAAACCTGATTATCATGAAGCTTGGTATGGCCGAGGGATAGCTTTACGTAAGTTAGGAAGATATGAAGAGGCGATATTATCCTACGACAAAGCATTAGAATTTAAACCTGATGATCATGAAACTGGGTATAACCAAGGGATAGCTTTACGTAACTTAGGAAGGTTTGATGAGGCAATATCATCATACAACAAAGCATTAGAAATCAAACCTGATTATCATCAAGCTTGGAATAGAAAAGGGATAGTATTACTTAACTTAGAAAAGAACAAAGAAGCAATTATCTGTTTTGATAAGGCAATAGAAATTAAACCAGATAATTATGGTTATTGGTATAATAAAGGAAATGCTTTAAAACGATCAGGAAGATTAGAATTGGCTATTTACTGCTATGACAAAGCTTTACAATTTAAACCTGATTATCATTTAGCTATTAATAAGCGACAAGAAGTAATAAATAAATTAGCAGTATCTGAATATGATAAAGCCGAAAAATTAAGACAGTTAGGAAAGTTTGAAGAAGCGATCGCAGACTACGACAAAGCATTAAAAATTAACCCTGATTTTCATGAAGCTTGGAAGTATCGAGGAGATGTTTTACGCGACTTAGAAAGGTATGAAGAAGCAATATCATCATACAACAAAGCAATAGAAATTAAACCTGATTATCATGAAGCTTGGAATAACCGAGGGTTAGCTTTATCTAATTTAGGAAAGTTAGATGAGACAATATTATCATACAACAAAGTAATAGAAATTAAACCTGATTTTCATACAGCTTGGTATAACCGAGGGATTGCTTTATATGACTTAGGAAGATATGAAGAGTCAATCCCAGACTACGACAAAGCAATAGAAATTAAACCTGATGATTATGAAGCTTGGAATAACCGAGGGAATGCGTTAGATAAGTTAGGAAAGTATGAAGAGGCGATCGAATCATACAACAAAGCATTAGAAATTAAACCAGATGTACAAATGTATATCAACAACAGAAAAAAAACAATGGAGAAGTTAGCAATATCTGAATATAATAAGGGGGAAAATTTAAGACAGTCGGGAAAACATGAAGAAGCGATCGCATCCTACGACAAAGCATTAGAATTGAAACCTGATTATGTTGATGCTTGGTTTTCTAGAGGGTATGTGTTAGGTGAGATAGGAAGACATGAAGACGTGATAGCATCATACAACAAAGCATTAGAATTGAAACCTGATTTTCATCAAGCTTGGTATAACCGAGGGTTATCCTTATATAGTTTAGGAAGGTTTCAAGAAGCGATCGTTTCCCATGATAAAGCTTTAACAATTAAACCTGATAAAGATGAAGCTTGGAATAACCGAGGGAATGCGTTAGATAACTTAGGAAGATATGAAGAGGCGATCGCATCTTATGACAAAGCTTTAAAAATTAAACCAGATGAACAAAGTTATATTAATAACAGAAAAAACACAATGGATAGATTGAAGTAGTAAATATTCACCGTAGGGTCATAATATTATTATGCCCAGATAATACCTTAAATATGAATGAAAATAAATGGGAAATACAAAAATATGTTACCGACACGGAAATATGTCCTTTCGATCAATGGTTTGAAAAACTGGATATTCAAACTCAAGTTAGAGTTGATGTACGTCTTGATCGGGTTAGTTTAGGAAATTTTGGAGACTATAAAAGCATAGGGGAAGGAGTTTATGAGTTAAGATTATTTTTTGGCGCAGGATATCGAATTTACTACGGTATAATAGGTAAAAGGATTATACTTCTTTTAATAGGAGGGGCAAAAAAGACCCAAAATAAAGACATTAAAATAGCAAAAAAATTCTGGAAAATTTATCAAAATGAACAGGGAGGTATATAATTAAATGCCAGTTAAAAATTATCGAGACGATCTTTTAAAGAGACTATGTGATCCTCACTATTCATCTCAATATTTAAAAGCAGCATTAGACGAAACCCTAAAAGATGGAAATCAAGAAGCCTTTTTAGTTGCTTTAAAGAATATCATGGAAGCAAAAAAAACTATTAATAATATAGCAAAAGATATGAATGACTTACAAGAGAAGAGTGTAAATATTTCTTTAGAAAAAGAAACTTTAACTGTAGAAAATCTTTTATTTATTTTACATTCAGTTAATTTAACTATAGACTTTAAACCTATTTTGGAATAAATCTTTAGACAAGTAAATTTTATAAATAATTTTTCCTTTTCTTTAACCATCGTTGTAAATCTTTTACATTGGAAAAATCGAATAAAGCGAGGGCTAAATCATCTAATTCTGTCAAACTTAGCTGGTTAACTTCTGCTACCATTGAAGCAGAGATATTGCCTATTTTTAGATTAAGTTGACGGAGAATTAAGTTTTGTTTAGCAACTAATTTTCCCTCTTCTCTTCCTTCTTCTAAAGCTTCTTGATAAACTTTGGTTTCTCTTAAATCACTTAAACTAAACATCTTTTCTATCTCCTGACGATTAACTAAGGGCAGTTTATACACTAAGATTGTCTCTATTAATTGTAAAATATTTTCCTGTTGTTTAGTATCTTTAAATTCTTCCTTAACTTTTTGAATTAATGCTTTTCCTTGGGAAATAGCTTCTTTTTCTGAGGAAACAATTAATTTTAGGGTTTTTATTCCGACTGTCTCTATTGTAGCTAATTCATCTAAATAAAAACAGCATACTCTCTCTGAGTTTAATAATTCTTGATAACGAGAGACTTCTCTATTTTCTACTCTACGGTTAGGATAAATAACGACACCTCGCCAATTATTGTTTAATTCGCTTTGATGAAGATAGAGGAATATTTCACTAAAAAAACGAGAGTAAAATTTATCATCTTTTTGAAATTGTACTTCTACGAAATAGATGGGTTTATCTTGATTATTAGGAAGAAATACCCCATCAAGACGGAAAGCTAGTTGTTTGACTTCTACAGAAGAAAATTTATAATCATTAACTGCCTCAGCAGGAAGATTTAGTAAGTCAAAAAAACAACGGGGAAAGGTTTGAAATAGTTGATAAAATATACTATCTGTTTTCACTTATTTTTTTATTTTTACTTCCATTTTTATCTACAAAATATCTAGGGGAAAGATATAACTTACCCCTAGAAACATCTTATAATTTACGCTTTTGCGAGTAATTTCTCCTCGATGAAATCATAACCTGATTCTTCTAATTCTAGGGCTAATTCTTTGCCACCACTGGTAACAATTTGACCATCATACATAACATGAATATGATGGGGTTCAATATAGTTTAATAACCGTTGATAATGAGTGATTAATAAGAAAGAATTATCAGGAGTTGCTAACTGGTTAACCCCGTTAGAAACAATCCTTAAAGCATCAATATCTAACCCAGAATCAATTTCATCTAAAATGCCTAATGTTGGTTCTAATAAGGCCATTTGTAGGATTTCATTACGCTTTTTTTCACCCCCAGAAAATCCCTCGTTTAAGCTTCTTTCTAAGAAAGCAGAGTCCATTTTAACAACATCTAATTTTTCCTCCACTAAATCTTCAAAATCAAAAGTGTCTATTTCCTCTAAACCTAAATGTTTACGACGTGCATTATAGGCTACTCTTAAGAAGTCTAAGTTACTGACACCAGGAATTTCTAAAGGGTATTGAAAGGCTAAAAATATTCCTTCTAATGCTCTTTCATCTGGGCTTTTATTTAAGATATCTTCTCCTTTATAAAGTACCTCACCACCGGTTATTTCGTAGTCAGGATGTCCTGCTAAAACCTTGGATAAAGTGCTTTTTCCTGAGCCATTTCTGCCCATGATAGCATGAATTTCACCTGCTTTTATTTCTAAGTTAACTCCTTTTAAAATAGGAGTTCCTTCTACATTCGCAGTCAAATTTTTAACGGATAAGATAACGTCACTCATGTTTTTTTCTTGATTGTTAATTGTTGATAATATCAGTCATCATCTTGTAAAACTGATAACTGATAACTGGTCACTGATAACTGTCTAACCGACTGTTCCTTCTAACTTCAAACTCAATAATTTATCTGCTTCAGAAGCAAATTCCATCGGTAACTCACTCAAGACATCTTTACAGAAACCACTAACTAACATTGAGACAGCATCTTCTTCAGAAATACCCCGTTGAGCAAAGTAAAATAGTTGATCTTCTCCAATTTTAGAAGTAGAAGCTTCGTGTTCAACTTTTGCTGAATTATTATCAACTTGAATGTAAGGAAATGTGTTAGCTTCCGCATTATCTCCAATTAACATTGAATCACATTGGGAGTAATTTCTTGCTCCTTTTGCTTTGGGTCCCATTTGCACTAAACCGCGATAACTATTTTTAGAGTTACCAGCAGAAATACCCTTAGAAATAATGGTGCTACGGGTATTTTCCCCAATATGAATCATCTTGGTTCCGGTGTCAGCTTGCTGCATATTATTGGTTAAAGCAATGGAGTAAAACTCTCCTACAGAATTATCCCCTACTAAGACACAACTGGGATATTTCCAAGTAATAGCAGAACCAGTTTCTACCTGGGTCCAAGAAATCTTAGAATTAACTCCTTTACAGAGTCCTCTTTTGGTGACAAAATTGTAAATTCCGCCCTTTCCTTTTTCATCGCCGGCGTACCAATTTTGCACCGTAGAATATTTAATGTCGGCATTATCTAATGCGACTAATTCCACCACCGCAGCATGAAGTTGATTACTATCATACATGGGGGCAGTACAACCTTCTAAATAGCTGACCGATGCCCCTTCTTCTGCTACAATTAATGTGCGCTCAAACTGTCCCGTATCTCCACTATTAATACGGAAATAAGTTGATAGTTCCATAGGACATTTTACCCCTTTAGGAATAAACACAAAAGAACCATCACTAAACACAGCAGAATTTAAGGCCGCAAAGAAATTATCAGCAACGGGAACCACACTCCCCAGATACTTTTTAACTAACTCGGGATGTTCTTCTAATGCTTCAGAAATAGAACAAAAAATAACACCATCTTCGGCTAATTTTTCTTTGAAAGTTGTGGCTACCGAAACACTATCAAAAATAGCGTCTACTGCTACATTACTGAGGCGTTTTTGTTCCGATAAAGGAATGCCCAACTTTTCAAAAGTTTCTAATAAAGCAGGGTCAACTTCGTCTAAATTGTTGAGTTTTTCTTTCTTCTGTTTGGGGGCAGAATAGTAAATAATATCTTGATAATCAATTTGGGGATAGTTAACATGAGGCCAGGTAGGTTCCGTCATTTTTAACCATTGTTTATAAGCTTTGAGACGAAACTCTAACATAAACTCTGGTTCGTTCTTTTTAGCAGAAATAAGACGAATGACATCTTCATTTAAACCACGAGGAATGGTATCAGCTTCAATGTCAGTAACAAAGCCATATTTATAAGGTTGGTTGACTAGGTTTTTGACGGTGGTTGCACTCATTAGATTTTGTGTTCTCCGTTTCAGTTCAAGATGTGTCCCCAATAGAGGGAGAGTTAAGTGATTTCAAGGTGGCATTTTGACAGGTAAGGAGTCGTTAACCCCACAAAACCCGTGTTTCTCGGATCGCGTTAATAAAACAACATTTTTGTTTCCTTATTATATCCTACAATAGATTAACAACTCAATTGTTGTCAAAGTCACATTACCCTAAGATTTTCTGTAACTTTTTCTCAAGTGCGATCGCGGCATTTTTAATATATCTAATTTTTAAGTTTAAAAAATGACTACTATACAGCCCCCTTCCACAAAAGACGACATTTTACAGCATTTACTCAAACAAGGTGAAGCAACCGCCCATGAACTCGCTGAAACTCTCGATATCACTCCTCAAGCTACTCGCCGTCATTTGAAAGACCTAGAAGCAGAAGGGTTGCTGGAACACCATCCCCTACAGGAAGGGTTAGGACGACCCCAATATGTCTATTCTCTCAGTAAACAGGGTCGCGATCGCTTTCCCAATCAATATGGGGAGTTTGCGGTGTCTTTTTTGGAGACTTTAATGGAGACAGTGGGAGAAACTCAGGTTAAAGAGGTTCTACGCAAACAATGGCAACGCAAAGCCCAGGAATATCGGCGACGTATTGGCCAGGGTTCTTTAAACGAAAGGATGAATCGCTTGGTTAAACTACGCCAGGAAGAGGGTTATATGGCTGAAATACATAGGGCAAATGGAAAAAATGGCTTAAAAAGTCAAGAAGAGGGTTATCTCTTGGCTGAGCATAATTGTGCCATTTCTGATGTGGCTGAATCTTATCCGACGGTGTGCGGTCATGAGTTAGAAATGTTTGCCGATGTTTTACCTGATTGTATTATAGAACGAACCCACTGGATTAATGAAGGGGAACATAATTGTGGGTATTTAATTAGATTTAAGGGTTAGTAATTTAGAAGGAATTTAGAATTAATTTTAACCATTTAGTCATTTTTCTAGTTAGTCATCTTGACCATTATTTTACAATGTGGAATTTTACTTGACAACATACTCTCATTTTGAGAGAATATAACGATGTCAATCAAATTGTAATCATGATGAACACTAATCTTTGTCAAACTAGAAAAATTATTAATTATCTAAATGAAACTTATTGCAATTTCTCGCTTACGTCAAGATGCAAACCGTTATCCTGGCGTTAAAAAACAAGTTGAAAATTGGTACAAAGTTGTTAAAAATGCTAAATGGAATAACTTAGAAGAAGTCAAGAAAATATATAAGACTGCCGAAGCAGTTGGAAACTTTACTGTTTTTAATCTCAAAGGAAATAATTACCGTTTGATTGTTGGCATTGATTATGAATCCCAAGTTATCTATTACAAATACTTCTTAACCCATAGCGAATATGACAAAAACAACTGGAAAAATGACCCCTACTTTTAATGAAGAAGCTTATCGTAATCTTCTGGTTGAAATTGCTCCAAAAGTAATTGAATCAGAAGCAGAATATAAACAATTATTAACCATTACTGAAAGATTAACTTTTAAGAAAAATAGAACAGTAGAAGAAACTAAAATTTATCGATTATTAGTTACATTAATTGAAGCTTACGAAACAGAAAACTATCCCATAGAAGATTGTGAACCTTATGAAATATTACAACATTTAATGGAAGTTAGTGGCACTCGTCAAGCCGATTTGATAGGGATACTCGGCTCAAGTGGAGTAGTTTCTGAAGTAGTTAATGGTAAACGATCTATTAGTAAAGCTCAAGCTAAAGCATTAGCTGATTATTTTAATTTATCTGCTAACTTATTCATTTAATATGATTAATTTTATTGATATTTTTGCTGGTATTGTTAGATTTAAGGGTTAGGAATTGATAATATTTTATTTTATCCTGATGTCGCCAGAATACCCTAATCTTTTTTCTGTTTCTAACCAATTTAGAAAAAACTATTTAAGATAGTTATACACCAAATACTATATAGTCATAAGTTAACAACAATGTCCTATAAATCTAGACCATCTGCTCACCCCTGTGTAAATACCTTCGATGAGTTTGTGCGACTGGCGGATTATTCTCTGATGGATACCTTAAATGCCGATCCTGATGCCATGGTCGATGGGGACGATCACCATGCTCGCCAGGTATTTTCTGGTCATTTCGTACCTGTGACACCCACGCCTCTCGCAGAAGCAGAATATGTAACCCACAGCAGCACTTTTTTTAATGAACTTGGATTGAGCGACGAGCTGGCGATTAATGAAAAATTTCGCCAGGTATTTTCTGGTGATATCTCTGCTGCGCGTGAGCCTATGCGTCAGCTTGGCTGGGCAACTGGTTATGCACTGTCGATTTATGGCACCGAATATACCCAACAATGTCCATTTGGTACTGGTAATGGTTATGGCGATGGTCGGGCGATATCTGTATTTGAAGGAATAATCAATGGCCAGCGCTGGGAAATGCAATTAAAAGGTGGAGGCCCAACGCCTTATTGCC
>JBFRWO010000472.1:0-10277 GCA_051439625.1 Crocosphaera sp.
ACTAATAATTGAATCATTATCAGACAAGATAATATCCAGTTGATTAGATTTTACTTGACCTAACTTTTGCCAATTATTTCCTAAATTTTCCTGTAGATAACTTTCCCATTCCTGCTGATTTTCGGTACTAACAGAAACAATAATTTGTCCGCAAACTTCACCAAATAAAATAGTATCTAAACGATTTTTTTCATAATTATTCAGTTTAATTTCTGCCCCCAAGTTTCCGCTAATACAACATTCAGCTAAAGCCAAAATTAAGCCACCTTCGGCACAATCATGCGCCGATTTTATCCAACCTTGACTAATCCCTTCTTGGCAAATTTTCTGTACTAAACGTTCCTGAGCAAAATCAACTTTAGGCGGTTTTCCTGCTACAATGTCATGAATAGTTGCTAAATATTCTGATGCACCTAAACCGGGCTTATTATCAACACCTAATAAATAAATAATATCCCCTTCATCTTGCCAACCTTGTCCACAAACCTTGGTAATATCTTCTATTAAACCAACCATTCCTATGACGGGTGTGGGATAAATTGGCTGAGGTTTGCCGTCACTATCAACTGTCTCATTATAAAGAGAAACATTGCCCCCAGTAACAGGAGTATTCAGTTCCTGACAAGCTTGCGAAATACCTTGACAAGCTAAGGCCAATTGCCAATAACCAATAGAATTTTCAGGACTACCAAAATTCAAATTATCAGTAATAGCTATGGGTTTAGCCCCGACACAACTAATGTTTCTTGCCGCTTCTGCCACAGCAGCTTTTGCCCCTTCTAAGGGGTCTAAATAAACATAACGGGAATTACAATCAGTAGTAGCAGCAACACCTATTTTACAAGTATCTGGTTGAGCATCAATAGGACGGACACGAATCACCGCAGCGTCTGCTCCTCCTGGTAAAATAACCGTGTTATTTTGTACCTGATGATCGTATTGACGATACACCCATTTTTTAGAGGCAATAGAAGGAGTATCTAAAAGAGTTAATAAAATATCATTCCAACTTTTCAATTCTCCCTTAATTTCAATACCTTCTACTGTACAACTAGGTAAACTATCTTCTGTCCATTGCCATGCTTTTTGGGCGTATTCGGGAGGAGTTTCTAACAACTCTCGATGATAAATAGGCGTATTATCTGCTAAAGCATTAGCAGGAATTTCTGCTGCAATTTCTCGTTGAAATAATATTCTAACTATCGGTTCTTCTATCACTTCTCCTGCTACCACCGCTTGCAGTTCCCAACGCTGAAAAATATCAATTAACTCCTGTTCTCTGCCCTTTTCCGCCACAAATAACATTCTTTCTTGGGACTCAGATAAAAGATATTCGTAGGGAACCATTCCTGTTTCTCGGACTGGTATTTTATCTAAGTCTAATTCTATGCCAACCCCTCCATTAGCAGCCATTTCAGACGTGGAACAGGTAATTCCTGCTGCTCCCATATCTTGCGCTGCCACCACTGCACCGGTTTTAAATGCCTCCAAACAGGCTTCAATTAAAGACTTTTCTAAGAAAGGATCTCCCACTTGTACCGCCGGACGATCATCCATCGATTGATCCGTTAATTCTGCACTGGCAAAACTCGCCCCACCCATGCCATCTCTTCCCGTAGTTGAGCCTACATATAATACAGGATTACCTATTCCTGAAGCCCCAGATTTAACGATATCTTTTGTCTCCATTAAACCCAAGGCCATCGCATTCACTAAAGGGTTGCCATTGTAAGCAGAATTAAAATAAATTTCCCCCCCAACTGTTGGCACACCAACACAATTACCATAATGGGATATACCTTCAACAACTCCTGAAAAAATGCGTCTAGTTTTAGCATTTTCCAAGTCTCCAAAGCGCAGAGAATTTAAACAAGCAATGGGCCTGGCCCCCATAGTAAAAATATCCCTTAAAATTCCTCCAACTCCAGTAGCTGCACCTTGAAACGGTTCCACTGCCGAAGGATGGTTATGGGATTCAATTTTAAAGGCTAATCTTAAACCTTTTCCTAAGTCAACCACGCCAGCGTTTTCCCCCGGCCCCACTAAAATGCGATCGCCTTCTGTGGGAAAATTTTTCAGTAGAGGACGAGAATTTTTATAACAACAATGTTCGGACCACATGACCCCAAACATACCTAATTCTGCTTGGTTGGGGTGTCTTCCTAACCGTTGGACAATTTCCTCATATTCAGAGGGTTTGATGCCTTCTGCTGCTATTTCTTCGGGGGTAAAGGGTGCATTCATGGGTTTGTACTTGGTGTTTTTATGGCAACCACATTTCATTGTATCGGCAATTGTTCATCTCAGCCTGAAAACTTAAGCCCCACCTTTAAGCATAGCTAAAGATGGGGCTATTCTACTCGGTGAGGTCTGAAAACCTCATGGAATATTAAACAACGAGGAAGTTTAAACCAGCTACGAGTAACACTAAAACAGTCCAAATGGCAGAGCCAATATATAATAAAGGCTTAGATTGATCCCAGTTTTGGGGGGACGCATAAGCGACGGGAACGGCAACTACCATTACAAAGGAAAAGAAAACAAGGGCGGATAAGACAAGTTGGAAGATAATAGACATAATGTAGATTTTTCCTGAAGTTCTCCTAAAAAAAGATTAATTGATAGTGAACACAGTGATCAAACTATCATACTTTTTGCTCAAAATTAGCTTTATTATCTCTCTAGATTAAACCTGTGTCAAAAATATACCCACCATCATGATATGGTGGGGTGAAGATTTTGTACTAAAAGCAGATATTATCCTTAATGATAGGAGTCATTCCATGATCATTGATTGACCATGTTTGGGCTGCTGCTTCTGGGTATTCTATCGTAACCACCCAAAACTTTTCTATCAAATCTTGACCAGTCAGCTTAGATAAAGGAGAGATTTACAAAACTTTTTAATAGCGCAGAACCTATGCTATTCCTCTTCTGTCAGACTCAGAAAAATGAGGTTCAAACCCTGATTCTTTCGTTGAGTGTCGTTGTCTGTAATGAAGGAAATTCGTCAGAATTTAGGAAAGTGACAGAAGACGGATATATATGAAGGATTGATAAAACGAGGTCATTAGGAGAGAATCCGCTAAAATAAGAAATTAAGAGACAGTCTCCGCACCATTAGTCTCCAAAAATTTGGGATGTCAAACTAATAAGTGGAATTCCCAAAATTTGGATTATTGACACTTCTTGAAAAGATAATAGGAGAAGACTATGACCCAAGGAATTGGGGATACCTGATAAGCAAAGTAGACACCAAGACGGTATCAAGGGGGGATGGGAAGAAATCCTCTGTAAATAATAATTGTGACTAAGATCAATATAAATATAGAACTATAATCACAGTCATAATTCATTAGTTAGAAGTAAGATTAGTTTTAGTTGATTATACCGAAAATCAAGAATAATTTTCTCCTAGAAATAGTTGAAACTATCAATTTACATTAATAATTTCCCAAATTAGGTTAACTATCATGTATCCACAAGAACGTATTTTTGCTAACGAACAACATATTAAAAAGCTATTACAAGAAATGGCGGAAAATGATTATAAGTTAAAAGAAGCTATAAAAAGGGTTGAACAAAATAAAAAACTAGATAGTAATATAGACAAACCTATACACGGCGAGAAAACTCAAACAGACTCTTTATATGAATTGTGTACTTAATTTTTTCCTATCAGTTAATTTTCTCTTGCTAGTGATTCATGAATGTATATGTTACTTAAAACTCAGCCTCAGTCTAGTTAATTTTTGTTAATATCTATATAATTATATGCACGTTGTTTATTTATATAGATATTTATCTAGACAAATTCAAGTTTGTTATCTGGTACGTGAAAGATAGAATTCTGATGGAACAATTTTTCTGACTAAACATTGTATATAGAGGTATATAATTACTGTGTAGTTATTTATCTATAAAACGATATTTGGGCAAATACTCAAAAATTGAATACTCTAGATTTTATGTTATTATACTTCTACTTTAAATTGTTTCGTAGATAATAAATAAAAACCATGAGTTTCTCTAATAATCTTTTTAATGAACCAATACCAAAAGGGTTTAAACTAATTATTTCTGATCACCACGACTATATTATAAAATACAAAAGAACTGGAATGGGATGTATGAATATCTTTCTAATCTTTTTCTTAATCTTTTGGCTGTTTTTTTGTATTTTTTTTACTTGGGGTTTCTTATATACATCCATATCAATTTCACTAGAATACTTAAAATCTTTACTTCCGATATTAGTAATATGGAGTGTTGAAATCATTTTTTTTCTAGAACTTATAAGATTTTTATTTTGCCACAAAACATTTTACTTTAATCAAAATCAGCTTATAATTAAAACCAATATTTTAGGGATTCAATGGCAAGATATTATTCTAAAAAAATCTATCAAAGGAATTTATCAAGTTAAAGACGGTGGTGAAGATGGGGATACTTTCACTAGTTGGGGTTTAGAAATCATTGCCCATGATAAGATCACTTTAATCTACAGGCAGCCTTATAAAAAAAGTTATTGGCTTGGAAAATTTATTGCTCAGTGGTCTGGTATTGATTTCAGTTATTATAATCGTAAAGACATAAAGTTTATAAGTTCTCTATTTAACAAATATGATCAATAATTAAGCTTTAAGGTTTCGGAGTAATAATCTTAGCTGTTAATGTACCGATCGCATACTGGTCTTTTAAATAACTTAATACCTCCTCAATAGGACACCAACTCAACTTAAGACTACTCCGCGTCAATTCAATCACCGTATATTCTTCTGGTTCTATCTTTATTTTAACCTCTTCAGGAAAATCAATTGTTAAATTTCCTGTTAAATAAATAGCAGCATTAGAATAAGCAGTTTGAAGTTCAATAATGAAAGCGATCGCATATTCATCATCAAAGGTCAAAATCTGAATAATAGTATTAGCTGGTTGTCCTATGGTTGTTGTTAGTAGATTAGTAATTAATTGAGAACCAGTCTTAAAAATATGGCGTTGCACCATTGCGGGATAATTGTTAATTTTGCATCTTCTGAAACCCCTAACCTAAAGGAAAAATTTTTTGTCTGTTTCTGTAAATCATCCCTGGATAATGCAACGCCTTTCTTTGAGTTTGTAATCTATCCAAATGAAAATTACTATTATGCCAACCTCTATCAAATAAGGATTTCAGGCATCACTTCTCATCTCAACTTTTCTTGGTGCAAGATGTGAACATAAATTTTGATGCTCATACCCCAGGTAGTGCCGGCTGTGTCCTTATTAGAAATGCACCAGCGTGGGAGGTATTTCAAGAAATCATGGGACATCATCGTGCTGTCAATCTTGATGAGGTTCCCTTGATTGTAGAGTACCAGCGTTAGGATTTATCTTTGAGGGGTATCTGTCTAATCCGAACTTATGTCAAAATTATACCCCCAATGATGGAATGGGGGAATAATTTTGCTAGTTATAAGGGTTTTCTGGATAGTAATAATATACCAAAATGCGAAAAACAAGCAGACAGCAATATTCCGCTATGTTTAAACTAATTCAACATGAGAATCATCCCCTACCATAAATCTTAAAGCTTTTGGTCGTTGAGGGGCCATTTCTAGTTTAGCCCGTTCTCCAATTAAACTATCAACAATTCTTTGATCAATTTCTAAAATTTGTGCGCCTTCTAATAAGACACTGTGTTCAATATCTGCATCCATTAAAGTGCATCGATCACCAATGCTGGTGTAAGGACCAATAAAACAATTTTCAATGTGACAATTTTCTCCAATAATAACAGGACCGCGAATGGTACTATTAATAATGGTTGCACTCTCCTTAATATTGACTCGACCACTTATTTTACTCTTTTTATCAATGTTTCCTGCTTTATCAATAGTTAAATTCGTATCTAAGATAATGCGATTTGCCTCTAGTAAATCGTCTTTTTTCCCTGTATCTAACCACCAACCTTGTAGTTGTACCGATTCAACAATTTTATCGGTATTAATTAGTTCTTGAATAGCATCAGTAATTTCTAATTCTCCCCTAGCTGATGGTTGAATATTATCAATAGCTTGATGAACAGCAGGAGAGAAAAAATAAACCCCAACTAATGCCAAATTTGAGGGGGGATTTTTGGGCTTTTCAACTAGCTTTAATACTCTTCCTTTTTCGTCTACCACAGCTACACCAAAAGCAGTGGGATTAGAAACAGAACGTAATAAAATTAATTCGTCTAGATGCTGATTTTTAAACTTATCTAAAAAGATATTGATATCATCTTGAATTAAGTTATCTCCCAAATACATAATAAAGGGAGAATCTCCTAAAAAGGGTCGAGCGACTTTTACTGCATGGGCTAACCCTAAAGGTTCATCCTGTAATATATATGTAATATTGGCTCCAAACTTTTCACCTGAGCCAGTTTTTCTCCGTATTTCTTCCCCCGTTTCGGGACTAATAATAATACCAATTTCGGTTATTCCTGCTTTGACAATTGATTCGATCCCATACCATAAAATGGGTTTATTGGCAACAGGAACTAATTGTTTTGCACCTGTATGGGTAAGAGGTCTGAGTCTGGTTCCTTTTCCGCCGGAAAGAATTAATGCTTTCATAGTTTTAGGTTAGTTTTTATATAGTTT
This sequence comes from Crocosphaera sp., assembly GCA_051439625.1. Lineage (GTDB taxonomy): Bacteria > Cyanobacteriota > Cyanobacteriia > Cyanobacteriales > Microcystaceae > Crocosphaera. The sequence goes on from JBFRWO010000472.1 coordinate 6,627, forward strand.
GATTAGCATTTCTTTAAGAGAGTCACGCCAATAAGGTGCATTATATCCTAATAAGTTGGCTATTTTTTTACCCGATAATACTGAATAGTGAGGTCGTTTTGCTGGTGTTGGATATTCCTCAGTTGTAATGGGGTTAACTTGCTTGATATTTAAGGGAAAACCAATGTTTTTTCCTTCTTCAAAAATAGCCACAGCTAAATCATACCAGCTTGCTACACCACTATTAGTAAAATGATAAACCTCTCGAGTTTCTGCTAGGTTAAGGTTAGTTAATATTTGGGTTATGGTATGAGCAATGTCATAGGACCAAGTGGGACTGCCAACCTGATCAGAGACTATACCAAGTTCTTCTTTTTCCTGACCTAAACGTAACATAGTTTTGACAAAGTTGCCTTTACCTTTTGTCCCATAAACCCAAGCTGTTCTTAAAATAAGATAGTGATCGCCATTTTTTTCGATTCCTTCTTCTCCTGCTAATTTAGTTTGTCCATAAACCCCCAGAGGATGAGTAACATCTGTTTCTAAATAAGGGGTATTTTTTGTGCCATCAAAAACATAATCTGTGGAAATATGAAGTAAAAATGCACCTATTTTTTTAGCTTCTTCCGCCATTATTGCTGGTGCGATACTATTAACAGCAAAAGCTACATCTGCTTCACTTTCGGCTTTGTCAACTGCTGTATAAGCTGCTGAATTAACAATAATATCAGGTTTGGTTTCTTGGATAACTTTTCTGATATTTTCGGGAGAGGTTAAATCAAGTTGCTGACGGTTAGTGGCAATGACTTCTCCTATAGTGACTAAGGTTTGTTGTAAGTCTTGGCCGACTTGTCCATCACTGCCAGTTAACAAGATTTTGTGCATTATTTTTCTGGGGTGAGAAACTATGTCTAATTCTACAAGGTTAAGGTCAAAAAGTGAAGCATCATTAATTAAGTTGCCAATAATGATAGGTTTGTTGTTTATTTTCAATGGCTATTGCAGCTAAATAATTATGTTCAGGAGTGAGATAAAATAGATTATAATTGGTTTGATTTGATTCTGGTAGTCTGATAAATTTTCTCGGTTCATGGGTAGATATTTCTACTTTATCTAATCCTCCACTTATTCCTTTGCCAATAGCTTTTAAATAAGCTTCTTTTCCTGTCCAAAGTTTAAAAAATTCTCTGTTTTTTTCTGCGGATGATAATTTGCTCATTGCTACAAATTCTTTCTGGGTAAAAAAACGTTTAGCTAAATTTTCTGCTTCTGACATAGGACGCATATATTCTATATCAACCCCAATCAAATTTTGACAAGTTATGCCATAAATAGCGATGTTTTCTGAATGGGATATATTAAATTGTAAATTAATTTTATTGATATTTTCTAAGAGTTTTGGTTTACCATAATTATTATATTGAAAGTTTATTGTTTGGGGAGGAATCGATAAGTAAATACTTAAAATTTGTTTTAAACTACTCCTAGCTATAATAAATCTTTGTTGATGTTTTTCAAAGCGAAATCTTTGGGCTTTATTTTTTTCTTCTTCGTTTAAAATTTTGAAACTATCTTTAATATTGATAGCTGATTGTTCTAGATATGTTTTCCAAACATGAATATTTTGAGCGTTGATTCTGAGATTTTGAGGAGGATATTTCCAGTTTATATTCATAATTTAATAGTTCCTATCTTAGCTTAACATCAAGTTTATAACTAAGGTCAACCAATAGCTAAATTAAAGCGAAAGGTAGTCCCTTTATTAACTTCGCTTTCTACTTCAATTTTTCCTCCTTGTAATTCTACCAAACGACGGGTAATAGCTAGTCCGATACCGGTTCCTCCAGAATACCGTGAACGGGACTTATCTGCACGCCAAAATCTTTCAAATATATAGGGTAAATCTTCTGGTTTAATTCCTATTCCTGTGTCAATAATTTCGATCCAAACTTGTTTATTTTCTGACCATGCTTTAATAGTAATAGTTCCTTTTTCTGTATAACGAATAGCGTTACCAATTAAATTAACTAATATTTGTTCTGTGCGATCGCTATCTGCTAAAACTGGTGGTAATTCTTGGGGACAGTCTAATTGAATAGTTGGTCCATCATCCATAATTTGATCTGCGAATCTTTCTGCTAAAGAAGTTAGTAAAGGAAGAATATTAATCGGATATAAGCTAATAGAAAGATAACCTGCTTCTGCTTTAGAAAGTTCTTGCAAATCATGGATTAATCTTTCTAGTCTTCTGGTCTCTTTTACTAAGTTTAAATAGAGTTCGGGAGAACCTTCTAAAGAACCGTTGGCCAGTTCTTCTAAATATCCTCTCATAATAGTTAAAGGAGTGCGTAATTCATGGGTCATATCACTAATTAATTCTCGTCTTCTTTTCTCTACATCTTGTAAACTACTGGCCATAATATTGAAACTTTTTCCTAATTGATTCCATTCAGGAATATCGCTATCTGGCATTCTTTCTTGTAGATGTCCTTCGGCTAATTTTTGGGTAATTTTTTTCATTTGATTAAGGGGTTTCATAGTACGACGGGAGACAATATAACTAACACCTCCAGCAGCACTAACACCAAAAATAACCGACCAAAATGCGCTATTATTCCAGGCAGTTTCAAATCCTCTAACTAAATAAGTTCGAGCAGAACGAACAGTAAAAAATCCTTGTTGTTCTAACTTTTCTAAGCGAACAACAAACATTCTAGGTGAGGAAATTTTGGCAATACTAATAAAACTTCCTAACCCCACGAACATAACTAATAAATGGGATAAAAATAACCGAGTTCCTAGACTTAATTTTGACATTTGTTTACTCAATTTACTTTGATTCAACTTTATAAAGACTGACCAATTTAGCAATAACAACTGCTGGATAAATCTGTCCGACTAATGCTTCTGCGTTGGTTAAAATCATAGCAAAAGCATTATTGGGAATAATATCACCATAGCCTAATGTTGTTAGGGTGGTAAAGCTAAAATAAAATAGGGATGAATGACTAACTCCTTCTGGAATAGATAAAGCATTAGGGTCAAAAAACATAATAATTTGGTAGAAGAAAAACCAGAGAATTCCTAACAATAAATAGATACAAATACCACCACGAATCACATCTAAATTAACTCTTTTTTCGTTATAAATTCTCGAACTAATAGCAACAATGACTATCAAAAGAAAAACACTATAAAGACTGTGAGATATCAAAGAACTTACCTCAGTTAAATAATCAGAGTTAGGAAAAACAATAACATCAGCAATAAAGCCAAATGCAGCCAAAAATCGCAATGATAAAATTATCCTTTTCGGTAAAGCTAAGGTATTTAAACCCAATAATAAAGTAATCAGAAAAACTAGACTTACCAATAAATTAAGATTACGGTTAAAAGAAGCAAAAGGAACCAAGAAAAAGACGATTATTAGATCAATAAATAATCTACTGTAACCAGTAGTTAAAGAATATATTTTTGGTGATTCTTTGATTGTTCTCATGGTTAAATTTTAGATAATTTCATAGTTCAAAAAAGAAAGATTATTTATGTTCATAAAGACTAACTAATTTAGCAATAACAACTGCGGGATAAATTTGCCCCACTAAAGCTTCTGCATTAGCTAAAGTCATGGCAAAAGGATTTTTAGGAAGAATGTCACCATAACCCAATGTT
>JBFRWO010000473.1:0-4933 GCA_051439625.1 Crocosphaera sp.
TAGTGGTCTCATCGGCGATGCCATCTCCATCCCGATCTAACTCAACAACAACACCCTCAATGCCTTCTCCTGGATCTAATTCGTTATTGCCATTAACATCCTCGAAGATTTCATCACCAATGGAACCACTAGGAACACCCAAATAATGACTCAGATCACTATCAGTTGGATCTGTAACTCCCGACACTGGAGTTGTCCCATCTGCATAAACTGGATTACCTGTAGCTGTACCTTCATTGACATATTGACCTAATTGAGCTATATCACTTGCTTCGTAAACCCAAGTTTCTCCAGGTTGAAGAATGTTATCACCAACTACAGTATTGTCATTATCATCGGGATCATCCCCTAAGATACTGCCATCACCATCAGCATCAATACCCACAGGAATAACACCTTGATCGTCTGTAACGGTGATATTGTTCAGCCAGACATTCCCAGTGTTAGTAACCTCATAAGTCCAAGTGACCGTATCTCCTTCAGCAATCTCTGGTCCTGTTGGAGTATCGGCATCAACGCCATTGGTTTTTTTCTCAATATCAATTTCGGCTCGGAAATTGAGGGGATCTTCCGTTTCAAATTCATCAACGGGATTATCTGTGCCAGTATCTGATGGCAACCTTAAAATACCCTGATTGACGATGCGATCTGTGCCTGGAGTTAAGTCGCTAAACTCATCAATCACCACTTTGAAGGTGATAATTTGGTTCCCACTTTTGACTAAAGGAGCCGTGTTATTAAACCCACTCTCATCCAAAGGAAAAGCGGTAACTCCACTGTCTGGAATTACTTGATCGGGAGTGCCATCACCATTAATGTCATACTCCGTAGAGTCAAGGACATAAGTAGCGTTATCAAACACTGGTGAGAAAAAGTCGAGGATGTTAAAAGAATTTGCAGGTAAATCGACTTGTCCAATATTGACAATATTGATCGAATAGAGGAGCGTATCCCCAGGGCTAATCTCTCCGTCGCCATCGGCATCAGTGTCTAGTGTGGAGATTTTTCCTGCTTCCAAAATCGGCAGGGCTGGTACTACTGTCCCTAAATCAAGAGAAAAACGTTGATCATCAGTACCTGGACCCGCTGTACTAGCTGGATCTTGACCCCAAGCTACCGCAATATCTACAGGCTTGCCAAGATCCCCGTCAATATCGGTGGCAAAAATGATCGCACCGGTCATATCCTTATCGATGGGATCAGTAATTTTGATCGATTCTAAAGCACCGACATTGTCAAAAGTCTGGTCAACGATACCATCACCATCCAAATCCACGAAGATATCAGCATCTGCCACTGGTGTCGCCCAGACTATGCTGAAGTTATCTCTTGAGGGATTGGGCGCACCAGGTGCGGGTGGGATACTTGTGTCAAAATTACCATATCCCAAACCGATCAATGCCTGAGAGGTAAGCTGATTAGCAGGAATTAAAGGATGTCCCCAGTCAAAGGTTCTGCCACTACCATCGGTTCCCCCAGAAGCATCTGTTTGAGTCAGGGCGAAAAATGTGTCTTCTGATGCAGTAGTGAAGAAACGACCACCTGAATTATCGGGAATTGCTGGACTTAAAGCCGAACTTCCGGCAGCTACAGGAATTGCGGTGGAAGTTAGGGTGCCATTTACCAATCGTTGAAAAGTGACGGTAATATCACGATTGTGGGGGTTATACAACCATACTTTGGTGGGCCCGTCATTCCCATTACCCCCTTCAACTCCATCCCCAACAGGAGTGTAATAATCATTTGACCAATCTTCTTCAGGGGCCAGGGAATAGGAACGAGTTTCCCAAGATGAGTTAATGTCTCCCGTCACTAAATTTGCTTGCACTGGTGAACTAGAAGTCACCACATCCCCTTGATCAACTCTGATAAAGAGATTTTCTCCTTGGTCAAGAGTTACCGTTGTTACTCCAGAAGGAAGAGTAATGTCAACTCCATCCTGCGTGTACTGTGTAGTCCCAGTAGGAAGGGTTACTACAGTGCCATCTTCTCCAGCCATAATATAGAGGGCTGTGTACTCAAATCCTGCGGTTTCAGCAGTTCCTGGGATATCCTCACCGACGGGAGCAACAAAACGAGTCCCCCAGCTATCGGTGTCGAAGAGCTCTACTGCACCAGCTAGGACTGTCCCAGGACTACGACTACCGGCGGTAGTGGGGAAACCTGCTCTCGTGACAGCAATGGGCAAAGTGGATTGGATACGATCACTGGCATCAAATAAATCACCACCATTAATAGTGCCGTCTGGATTTTTTCGGGTGATTGGCACTACGTTTTGCAGCACAATGGAATCCCCTGCATTGAGAACATCCTCAGCAGCAGAAGTGGCTCCTGGACGCGCACCGTTGGAGAGATCCATATCACCCCAAATTTCTATGCCGCTTCCTGGGGAAGAGGGATTAGTGACATCCACTTCATAACCATCTTCCCAGTGATCGTAGTAGATAATTGTATTATCAGCCGCGATCGCTACGGAAATGATTGTGATGAGATCGCCGGCAGCATTGGTGTTGATAGTATCGAAGGACTTAAATAAATCGTCTTCTCTTAAAGATACATAATAAGTTTGTACTGGTGGTGTCAGAGGGAGAGCATCAGTAAAGGTTCCTGTTGCCACCTGGTCGTCCGCCGTGTTAAAAATCCCATCTGCACCATTCCCCGTAGCCGTCACATTCAAGGTGGCATTAAGGGCATCTGGTGTACCACTACCTGTACCGTTATTATCCGTTGGCACAACCCAAGTCGCTACAATTCTTCCATTAGCAACTCCATCGAGATCGCCTACACCTCCGTCCTGGACTATAAAGGAACCATAAACGTCGGCCTCCCCATCATCGCCAGGAGCATTAGGATCATCTTCAACCTGAAACTCAAAGGTTGAACCGACTTCAACATTACTGACCTGGAAATAAACGGTTTCTCCTGGAGCAAAATCTGTCTTTTCTATTAGTTCAAAAGGAGTAAAAATTCCATCCCCATTTAAATCCACCCAATCAAGGGTTTCAATAATAGGAGCTAAAGGATTATTACTGTTTGGCATTACTGTTACCTCAATATTAATTACTACATAATTGCGGGCTACTTACAATCAATTTCAAATCAATAGATTAAAAATAAACTAAAAAATTACTCCTCAAGTATTCAAGCTAAAGGAGGAATTAATAGCTAAGTTTATAAAAACTTTAAATTTACTTTATAAAGTTTTTAATATGACTTTCTGCAACCAACTTAAACTAGAGTAACCATTATTACATCTACGAAAATAAGTCTAATGGAGAGATGGAAAAAAAACAAGATATGAAAAGTTTTTTTAATATTTAAACAGTTATGTCCTCAAAAAATCATCAATTTTTGTTCGTAAATTTAAACATCTAAGGAATACACAATAACTCAGGCTCAATCTTAAGTTACACTGGGGATAAAGGAAAATCCCCTCCTTCACCTGGAAAACAGTCAAAAAGTTTACTTAGAAAAATGGTTCAATCTCCTCCACCAAATCTTTCTCCTAACTTTGCTCCCCAACTCATGAAATCAGATTATTCTGATATTCAAGTTGTACTTCAAAAACGCACTGATGAAATTCATCATCTCATTCGTCGTACTGCTCATAACATTATTGAAATTGGGGAAAAACTTAATGAAGTCAAACGCATCCTTGGCCACGGTAAATTTGGTAATTGGTTAAAAAGTGAATTTAATTGGAGTGTGGCCACAGCAACAAAAATGATGCAAGCTTCCCGAAAGTTCAAAAACGTAAATTTTACGAATTTGAATTTTTCGGTGTCTGCCATATACCTCTTGGCTGCCCCCTCTACCCCTGAGAAAGCGATAACAGAAGCCTTAACTCAAGCCAGAAAGGGAAAACCCATTACTTATAGCCTTGCCAAACATATCGTTAATCGTTATAAATCTCCAACTCAGTCCTTGAAACCAAAAGAAAAACCATTAGTCTTCGAGTCATTATCAATGCTTGAGAGCAAGGTTACACCTATTTTTTTTGAACAATATACAATGCGAGAATGGTTACGCCTAAAACGAGAACAAAAATATTTTTCATTGATTTTATGTACATTTGATAACTTGGCACTCAAGAAAGAGCAACTCTTAGAAACTCAAATGGAGGTATTCTCCCAGATAGTTAGTCGGGGGATTCAAAACAGCCTTAATCGCCCCACCGATGTCTTTACTGAATATCAACCTGGATTTTTTCTAATCCTATTATCAAATACATCTCCAGAAGGGGTTAAAAAAGTTGTTCAAACCATGCAAAAAAATATCAATCTTAAACAGAGAAAATATTTGAATAAGCAAGAGAATTTGATTCAATCGTTCACAATAGGTTTCAAGAATTTTTGTGTAGTTCCTAGTTCAGAAATGGCATTAAACCAAATGCTGCTTCAGTTTTAACAAAAATGTCGAAAGAAGTCCCTACCTAAAAATACTGTCAAAAATACTCATATTTTAGGTAGGGATGAATTTCGACCAATAAATAAATCGCAAAGCGTCCATATTCTATTATCTTATGTTATACTTTTATCATTTACATAAGTAAGTGATATGTATAAAGGGTACAAGTACAGGATATATCCCAATACTGAGCAACAGATAGCCTTAGCCAAAAGCTTTGGCTGTTGTCGCTGGTTTTGGAATCATAGCTTAAATTTGTGCCAAAAAACTTATAAAGCAACGGGAAAAGGACTATCCAGGGGGTATATTCAAGGTCTATTACCTGGACTAAAGAAAGAATATCCTTGGTTAACTGATGCTTATTCTCAATGCTTGCAGGTTGTTGCCTTGAACTTATCCACAGCTTACAAAAACTTCTTTGATAAAAGAACTAGGCTACCTAGATTCAAATCAAAACATGGTAGGCAATCTATTAGTTATCCTGCTAATGTTAAGTTTGAGGGAGACTACCTAAAACTTCCTAAGA
>JBFRWO010000474.1:0-11767 GCA_051439625.1 Crocosphaera sp.
ATTAATTAGTTATGTTTCAAAAATTGAAAGATAATTAGTCCCTTTCCCCATAAACAATCGGATAGCTCCTTCCTGATAGGAGTCGTCAATTCTTTAATCTAAAATCGGCAATCTACAATTGCCTGACCGTTTACAAGTTTCTCAACAAGCTTTATCAAATAGATTTCTAATTTTTCCTGCTGAATTATTTGAAAGAGTTTTTAAGGAAATCCTACCATTATTAAAAGAAAAATGGGACACCAGAAATCACCGTCCACTTCCAGAAAGTGTTCAATTTACTTTAACAAGATTTGAAAAGATTTGGATAGCAGATGGCTCGACTCTTGAAGCTTTGTTTAAAAAATTGAAAAGTCTTGAGGATGTTCCCAAGGGTCAATTAGCGGGAAAAATTGGAGTGGTTATTGACTTAATGACTAGACTACCTGTAGAAATTTGGTTTAAAGAAAATCCCAAAACTAATGACACAAAATTTGAAGAAGATTTATTAAAAATCGTACGACCTTCAACCTTATTATTGTTAGATAGAGGCTTTTATCATTTTAAGTTTTGGCTCCAATTAATTGACCAAAAAATCCATTTTATAAGTCGTCTCAAAAAAGGTGCAGCTATTAAAGTATTAGAAGTTTTTACAGAGGGGTATTCTTTGCGTGACCGTAAAATACGTCTTGGTTCTGGGACTAAAACAACTCCTTATATAACCTTACGTTTGGTTGAAGTTAAATCAGGAAAAGTTTGGCATTCTTACTTGACTTCAGTTTTAGACCCAGAGATTTTACCTCCTTACGTCGTGGCTGATTTATATCGAAAAAGATGGCGAATTGAAGATGCATTTAACACAGTTAAACGTCTTTTAGGTTTGAGTTATTTGTGGGTTGGGTCCATCAATGGAGTCAAACTACAGATATGGGGAACGTGGCTGTTTTATGCTATTTTAATTGACTTGGGAGATGCCGTAGCGGATGAACTTTCTTTACCCTTTGACCGCATTTCATTAGAAATGGTTTATCGTGGTCTTTATCATTTTGGAGTAGCTAATCAAAAGGGCGAAGCGACGGACCCTGTGAAGTATTTTGCTTCTCCTGACAACAAAGATTTAGGAATTGTCAAACAGAAACGAAAGAACAATACTAAACTAATTGTAGCACCTTTTCCTGAAAAACAACGAAATACTCCTGAATTTTTCTTTTCGGCTAAATCTTTAACTTATGCCTAAATATCTTAACAACTTAAATACTAAGTATTACTATCGATTATAAGGCTAAAGAAAGAGAGTTTTAAAAGTTTTGTTAGCGGAAATTCTACGCTAACTTTTTTCCCATTTCTGGCTAACTTTTGGAATTAAACTTGTGATGCCAAACTTGCTTGAAATCTGACTTACAGCCTTAAGTTGTCACGAATGCCCAGCAGTGCAGACACACTGTCTTTGCGAGACCGCTACTATACTAGTACAAAGAAAAGTGGTGAAACAATAAGGATTGAAAGATTAAATAATACCTTCAGGAATCGCTGCTCTCGTTTAGTTAGAAAAAACCTATTTTCTAAAATTTTTTTCAATCATGAAGAGGTTATTCTGTATTTTATCCATTATTATAATGAGGAAATACTATAAACTTAGGTGAACCTTCACTACTTATAATACACTACCAGCATTTTCATGATTTTAAATTTAATGTATAATGACGTATATGTGAAAAAGGATTATATTTTTAAAAAAATGTCAAGTTCGCCAGAACCCGAACCCAGACCACAGATTTGGAAAATGGTTTCAATAACCATAATGTATCTAACATGTTTTACTATACCTACTATTTGGATTATTGTTGCAAAAGTTAATACATTTTCAATTTTTGTATTTATCTCATTCCTTGTGAGTCTTCTAACTTCAGTATCTATACTAGTGAGATCGCTAAATAATCAAGTTAATATTGAGGATGAGGGAATACGAAATATTCAAATATTTTTTTGGGAAGATTTTGGTTCTGGTTTATTTTGTTATCTTCTTGCATTAGGAGTATTATTTTTTTGTGTACAGAGGGTTACCAATATAACGACAGAGTCAAGTACTTTTGCCATTGGAGTTATAGGAATATCAGTTGGTTTAGGAGGAATTGCTGTATCAGTTAGCAATTTTATATTTGATACTTTTAAAGTATTTACTGGTAACTTCGAAAATCAAAGACGTCTAGGAATTGTTGGTAGCACTCTTATAGGAATAATAGAACGTCTATTCTTTAGTATTGCCACTGTATTTAATATGCCTGGTTTATTAGCAGCTATGGTTGGATGGATTGCTCTTAAAGGTGTTAATATTTGGCTAAAATCATATGAGCCAAATCCAGACAATGACTTAAATATTGCATCTAAAAATTCTGTTAGATTAAAGCATGCTGCTTTTATAAATTTAATATCATTTCTTTTTGCACTCTTGGGTGGTCTTTATGCTTCTATTCCTCTGATGACTCATTCACCCTTAAAAAGCTTAACTATTATACAAGATATCTTCGATCCTATATTATATGTTCTTAGATTAAAATAGGACTTAAAAATGAATAATTAGTAAATTATCTAATTATATTGTCCACACAATTCTTCTGTACGTTCATTTCTACAAATAGTTCTGGAAACTAATTCTAAATAATGAGGTAAAATACTTAGTAAGGTACTAGACAAGATTTCTGTTGGTAAAAAAAAGATCCCAAATGGGTTCTATAAAAATAGGAATTTTGTTATGATGGAAGAAACTGCTAAGATTGGTCATTATGTTAAGAGGCTTAATTGTCGTTTGTGGAGCGACGGCAACAGGTAAAACAGCCTTAGCTTTAGAAATTGCTCAGTTTATTAATTCTATCATTATTAGTGCGGATTCTCGTCAAGTTTATCGAGAGTTTAATATTGGAACAGCAAAAGTTACTCAAGCAGAAAGAAATTTAATTCCTCATTATTTAATTGATATTTGTGATCCAACAGAAACATTAACATTAGCGGAATATCAAGAAAAAGCAGAGAATTTGATTAATAGTAATCTCGCAGAATTTCCTATTTTAGTGGGAGGAACGGGACTATATATTAAATCTATTGTTAAAGGATTAAAAATTCCTAGAGTTTCCCCACAAACTCAATTAAGATTACAGTTACAAGAGTTAGGACAACAACAATGTTATCAAATTTTACAACAAGTTGATCCTCTAGGAATTCAAAAAATTCATCCCAACGATCAAGTGAGAACTTTGCGTGCATTAGAAGTTTTTTATGTCACGGGAATTCCCATTTCTCAACAACAAGGAGAAAATCCTCCCTCTTATCCTATTATACAAATTGGGTTAGATTGTTCTTCCGAAGAATTAAAGAAAAGAATTGTAGAAAGAACAAAAAAAATGCTCGACATGGGGTTGATTAAAGAAGTAGAAAAAATAGTAAAAAAATATGGTTGGGATCTACCTTTATTGAAGACATTAGGGTATGCAGAAATTGTTGATTATCTACAAGGAAAACTATCTTTACCCGAAGCAGAACAAGAAATTGTTTCCCATACCCGTCAGTTTGCTAAACGTCAGAGAACTTGGTTTCGTGCTTATCCAGAAATTGAGTGGTTTGAGACAACATCATCCAATTTAGTTGAGGAAGTTTTAACAAAATTAGAGGATATTTTGACGAAACTGAATCGATAATTAGCAAAGCTATTGTTCAACTTCTGTTACCCGCCAACTCAATTTACTATTTAACCAGAAATTCACAAATGTTACCATAATAATAGCAATTAATTTTGCTAAAATATCACTAGCAAGCAATTCTCTCAACAATCCATTAGTTATTACATTAGCAATCATATCATCTAACTTTAACTCTTTAAAAATAGCAAAGAAAACATTAACCAATAATGTTTGTAAAACAACCCCAGCCAAGCAAACTAAATTAAATTTAATAAATCGTTTCAGTCGCTGACGTTTTCCTGGTTGCCGACTAGAAATATCGCGAAACGTCCATAAATCGTTCCAGAGAAAATTATTAATAATTGCCAGTTCCGCAGAGAAAATTGTACTGCGAGTTAAGCCCAATTCTAATCCATTACGAAGTAGGGAAAAAACCGTCAGATCGACAAAAAGCCCACTAAACCCGACTAAACAAAACTGAATAAACCTAGCTGATAAAGATAAACGTAGTCGTAAAAGATGCTGTAAATACTCAATGTATTGTTTCCAAGTAACCTTACTTTCCCCTGCTTGACGTTCTCGAAACACATATCCAGCTTCAGCTAACCAGCGAATTTTCCCTCTGGCGGTGACTTCTATCAAAATTTTGTAACCCACAGGACTCAAGGGTTTGCCAGCGATCGCACTGCGACGTACCATAAAATAACCACTCATAGGGTCAGAAAGACGGCCAATGACTTCGGGAAGAATGATCAAACCTAACATTTGTGCGCCACGGGATAAGAAACGACGAATAATACTCCATTCGCTGACTCCTCCCCCTTCCACATGGCGACTGGCCACAGCTAAGTCAGCCCCTTTATCCATTTCAGCTAAAAGCTGTTGGAGAATTTCCGGTGGGTGTTGTAAGTCGGCATCAATCACCCCTAAAATTTCCCCTCTAGCAACTTGCCATCCTCGAATCACGGCGGTGGATAGACCTTTTTCTTCGGTGCGGCGCATGACTCGCAGTTGGGGGTATTCTGGAATCAATTCTAAGGCTAATTTCCAGGTATAGTCGGGACTGTTATCATCAACAACAATCAGTTCATACTCTCCAGCAATGGATTGATCGAGTAAATGAGTGAGAATTTTAACAATATTTTGGATATTTCCTGCTTCTTTGTAGGTGGGTAACACTAAAGAGAATTTTAAAGGACGCTCATCAGCACTGTCTTGACTGATAGGACTATTTGGAATTTGAAAAATACCAGAAGGAACAGGGACTAAAGATGGATTCATTAATATTATTTTTGAATAACTGTCTGCTTAAGTTTACCCTGAAATATTCGTTTGAGATGAGATTCTAGATCCTGGGTTAGCTTTTGGGAACTGCGTTTCATAGTGGTGGTGTCATAAGTAGCTACATCTAGGGGAGAACCAATATTAACGGTGATATCGGTTCCCCAACTGGGAAAAGGCTGACTATATTCAATTCTGACAGGTAATATTTTCATGCCACAACCGGGTTGTTGAGATTCCACTTCTAAAGCAATACGGGCCACTCCTCGTTTCAGGGGATGAACTTCTCTATCTCTGAAAATGCCTCCTTCTGGAAAAATCACTAACATTTCTCCTTGTTTGAGAACTTCCACACTATATTCTAAACTACTGGACCTTGGACGTTTAATATCCACGGGAAACCCTCCCATACGCCGAATAAACCAGCCTTGAATACCTGTCATTTCACTAGAAGTAACCATAAACCGAACATCTCGACCACTCACTATTCTCCCGAAGGCGTAGGGTACTATTAAAGCATCCCAACGGGAACGATGGGTTGGAGCTATGATAACGGGATCGGTTTTGGGAATGTTTTCTTGTCCGTTGATGGTAATAGAACCAAAATAGAAGGGCAAGACTATTTTCGATCCCAACGGATAAGCAATATTAATCAACCAAGGAGAAATTTGAGATTTGACTTGCTCGCTCTTACTTGTAGGAATATTCATTTTTCTTAGGCAAAACGCAATAAAAATAATCTCGCTGTGGAGATTGGAAATAGGGTCATTGTCATTACACTATAAAACTTTTTATTCTTGATGTCTGTAAGGTTATGGACAGTTATCTAGCTGTCTGTCTGTTCCTTAGTTCGGAATTGAGTTTTAGTGCCATTTTATAATTAATTTTGCCCAGGGAATTAATCACTCTTGGCTGGGTTTAAATATCCTATTTTTTGGTAGATTATTATTATAGTTACTTAAATCACTACCATGTCCAACATAATTCAATCCATCAAAGCAATGATCGCTAAACATCAGCAGCAAGTGCGTCAAAAAAATTTTCTCGAGGCAGCAATGGGTGTTTGTGCTTTATTAGCTGTTGTTGATGGTGACATTGCTTTTGCTGAGCTAATGGCACGGGATTATATCTTAGATAATTTTCAACAACTTCAGGTATTTGATGCCAATGAAGCAGCAGAAATTTTTCGCATTAAAGGAGAAGCCCTACAAAACAATTATCAACAAGAAAAAATAGCAATTATCGAATTAATTACTCCTTATATCGGAGATAGGGAGTTAGCTCCATTACTATTACAAATTTGTTTAGTTATTGCTCAAGCAGATAGAGAGTTAAAACCGGCTGAACAAGAAATAATTAATGAATTAAAACAAATATTACAAATAGATGATTGAGATAACAATCACAAAAGAAGCTAACATGGCGGCGATCGCTCCACGAGTTTTTCGATTCATTAATTTTGGCTGCTAAAATAGCAATATTCTTTAATTAACTTCCTTTTTGATAATTATAGTCTCAGAAGGCTAGACTTTATCAATGGCGTAATGATCGTATTCGAGATTATAGGTTATTTAAGTTTTTTATGTGCTACAGCAAAAAAAATAACTTCCTATCTATTCTGAATGGGGATAGTATGTCAAAATCAAAGAGTGGCAAGCAAGGGAAATGAGGGTATTGAGATGCGAATTTTATTTGTAGGGGCAGAAGTCGCTCCGTTGGCCAAGGCTGGGGGAATGGGAGACGTTATCGGAGCCTTACCGAAAGTTTTACATCAATTAGGGTATGATGTCCGCATTATCATGCCCTATTATGGATTTCTCGACGATAAGGTAGAGATTCCCTCAGAAGCGATCTGGCATTCTAATGCTATGTCCCAGGATTTTTCGGTGTATCAAACCACTCTTCCCAACAGTAATGTTCCCCTTTACTTGCTGAAACACCATAGCTTTTCTCCGCGCCGCATTTATGGAGATGACGAATATTGGCGATTTACCTTCTTTTCTAACGCAGCAGCAGAATTCGCTTGGAATTGCTGGAAACCAGACATCATCCACTGTCATGACTGGCATACCGGCATGATTCCTGTTTGGATGCACGAAACACCCGATATTACTACTGTTTTCACCATCCACAATTTGGCTTATCAAGGGCCAGGCCGTGGTTTTCTCGAACATAATACTTGGTGTCCTTGGTATATGGACGGAGATAATTCCATGGTGGCAGGAATAAAATTTGCAGGACGGATCACCACTGTTTCTCCAACCTACGCCGAACAAGTTCAAACTCCAGCTTATGGAGAAAGACTCGATGGTCTATTGTCTCACTTTAGCAATAATTTGGTAGGAATTCTCAACGGCATTGATATGGAATTGTACAATCCGGCCGAGGATCAATTTATTCATCAAACCTTTACTTCTTATACCCTGGAAAACCGTACGGCCAATAAAATTGGCCTGCAAGAAGAAACGGGACTAGAAATCAATCAAGATGCCTTTTTGATGGGGATGGTGACTCGTTTAGTAGAACAGAAGGGGATTGATTTAATCCTTCAAGTTTTAGACCGTTTTCTGGTTCATACCGATGCACAATTAGTGGTTTTGGGCAGTGGGGATCATTATTATGAGAATCAGTTATGGCAATTATCCGCTCGTTATCCTGGCCGTGTATCGGTGCAAATTCTTTATAACGATGTCTTATCCCGCCGTATTTTTGCCGGAGCCGATGTATTTTTGATGCCGTCTCGGTTTGAACCTTGTGGTATCAGTCAACTATTTGCCATGCGTTATGGTTGTGTTCCTATCGTTCGACGTACAGGGGGATTAAAAGATACAGTGAGTTTTTATGATCCCATTAACGAAGAAGGAACCGGTTATTGTTTTGATCATTATGACCCCTTGGAATTATTGTTCTGCATGATTCGTGCTTGGGAAGGATTTCGTTTTAAAGACGATTGGACGAAACTGCAACAAAGATGTATGACCCAAGATTTTAGTTGGTATGGCTCTGCCGCTGAATATATCAAAATTTATAAGGAATTAACCGGACAACCCGGAGAGTTAACCTCTGAAGAAGAAGATAAAATAACCTTTTTAATTCAACAAAATATTTCCTGGGATATTAATGATAAGGGAAATCTAGATGAAAATATTAGAGAGGATAACAGCGAAAAAGAATCAACTGAAACCCAAACAGTTATTAAAGAAGAAACCACAATTGTTGAAGACCAAAAACCCCAAGAATCTACGGACCCAATTGATTCTTCAACCATTACTACTCAAACAGTAGAAGTTGAAAAAGAAGAAGAAAATAAGAGTATTCCTGATGAAGTTCCTAGCGAAGAGTCTTTATCTCAAACCACTGTTCCTAACCAGAATGCCTCAGAAATAGAAGAATCAGCATATCAAGAGAGTTCTATCTCTGTTCCTAAACAGAATGCCTCAGAAGTAGAAGAATCAAGATCCCAAGAGAGTTCTACCTCTGTTATAACTACAGAAACAGAACTTAATCAACCAACCATCGAAAGTAAGGTAGATAAACCCAAGCTAAAACCGCGCCCTTCTCTACCTAGTTCTCAGGTAAAGTCTCCCCCAAAATAACGTAGGGACTTCCGAGAAGTCTGAATCACAAACAATTGATTCTCCTTCAAAAATAACAAAACAAAATGCTAACATAAATTGAGTTCAAGTTGAGTTAATTGTGTCTGTGATAAAACCTTTTGATCATAACACAAGAAATTTTGTTCCTTAAATTTCCCTAGCTCAACCCTAACTTTTTCGTTTGGATTATCATTTAGTTGTTTGACTAAAAATTTTTAATAAATACTATGTTTGTTCTACGTTATTGTGTGTGTGTGAGTGCAAGTCTGTTAGCAGTATTATCCTGGAATACAGGACTAACAGCGCAAACGGTGTCTTCTCTAGAAGGAAAATCAGAAGCTGAAAAATTAAGTTTAGACTCAGAAATATCTCAGCCTCGTGTTACTGAGATTAAGCAGATGCAAGAGTCCTCAGTTCCCTCCCAGAACGCGAAAAATATCTCAACCTCCACTGGGAAAGGAAATAACTCCCCCCAAAATATGTTATCCCAGTCTGGCACATCTGAAACACCTGAGAAAAACTCAGAACCCATTCTCCAACAACTACCCCCCAATAACCTTAATCCTAACGGCAATCCTCTCTTACGTCCTAGTCAACCAGAGGATGTAGAAATTGATATCAATAAACCCTTAACTTTAAATGAAGTTATCGCCCTTGCCCTACAAAATAATCGGGAACTACAAGAATCTCGTATTGCCGTCGAAGAGGTAAAAGCGCGCTTAGTACAAGAACGAGCAGCCCTTTATCCCACCCTGGATATCGACTCTAGACTGAACCGTGAATTTATTGAACGTCAGGTTGGGGACTTTGGTGAAGGTTTCGGAGATACTGTAGCAAAGTCTCGGGAAACCACAGGTATTTTTGGTGTGTCTCTGCGCTATGATATCTATGCAGGTGAAGAACGAGATGGCCGTATTCAAAGGGCAGAACGGGAAATCCGCAGAGAACAGTTAGAATTAGAACGAATTGTAGAAAATGTCCGTCAAGAAACCACTGAAAATTATTATTTATTACAAAATGCTGATGCTCAAGTCGCTATTGCACAGGCTGATGTAGTCAATGCTTCCCAGACCCTACGGGACGCTCAATTATTGGAACAAGCGGGTTTAGGAACAAGATTTGATGTATTGCGAGCAGAGGGGGATTTAGCCACAGCCAATCAAAGATTGACGAGTGCTATTGCTGATCAACGAATAGCACGACGTGAGTTAGCAGAAACCCTTAGTCTGGGGCAACAGGTTGAATTGGTGGCGGCCGATGAAATTACACAATCACCAACTTGGAACCTATCCCTTCAAGAAACCATTGTCCAAGCCTACAAAAACCGTGCTGAGCTAGAACGACAGCTAGTAGAACGGGAAATTAGTGAACAAGAAGTTCGCATTGCCCTTGCCGGAATTACTCCACGATTAGATTTTCTCGCTCAATATGGCTTTGACGATGACTTTGATGACGGTGTGGGGGCTTTGGAAAATTGGCGCTTTGAAACTCGCTTAACTTGGCGATTATTTGATGGTGGCCGGGCTTTTGCCGGGGCTAGAGCAGCAAATCGAGGCATCGACCAAGCAACCATTCAATTCACTAACCTTCGTAATGAAATTCGCCTTGAAGTTGAAACAGCCTACTATAATTCGATTGCTAACCAAGAAAATATTGAAAGTACCCGTGCCAATGTGAGAACTCGTGAAGAAGGGCTAAGACTAGCAAGATTACGTTTTCAGGCTGGTGTCGGCACTCAAACGGATGTCATTAACGCCCAACGAGATTTATCCCAAGCACGGGGGGATTTCTTACGAGCTATCATCGACTATAATCGTTCCCTAAATAACTTACAACGATCTGTGAGTAACCTCCCTAATAACCGTCTCTTTGAAATCAGGTAAACCCCTACCCTTGAATCGGATGACCAAATTACTTATAATTTCTTAACATTGTAAGTGATAATTGTTTTATTAATCGGCGTAATCCAAGGAGGGCAGATGAGTATTAAATTTGTTAAAGAGGATAAAGAGGTTATAGCAGCACAAGGGGCTAACCTACGGGAAAAAGCTTTACAAAATAAAGTTGATATCTATACCTTCAAGGGTAAATTGACAAACTGCGGTGGTTATGGGCAGTGTGCGACTTGCCTTGTCGAAATTACTGAGGGGATGCAAAATCTCTCTCCTCGTACCGATTTTGAACAACGAGTCCTTAAGAAAAAGCCTGATAATTACCGTCTTGCTTGTCAAACTCTGGTTAATGGCCCGATAGCAGTGGTTACTAAGCCAAAATAATCAACAGGAGTTATTGCCGTCATTGCCCGTTGTGATGATATTCTAAAAGTTGTTGTTTTCAATTGATAACATAGAGGGCTATTACCTATGGAAGTTAACGATCTTGGTTTTATTGCGACTATTCTTTTTGTGCTTGTTCCCACTGTATTCTTGCTCATTTTATACATTCAAACCCGTGAGGAAACTGAATCTTAAGCTATTTTTCAACAATGCTTAATTCAAGATAGTGCGGAAATTTCTAGATTGGAAATTTCCGCTATTTTGTTAAATCCTAAATCCTAAATTCTAAATTCCATTTACCAAGGAACTTTAGCTGTCACCTGCATCAACCAAGGATGACCCCACCAAAATAAAGCCACAAATCCTAAAACACCCACATAAGCAGGCCGTAAAAATTCTTGCCATTCCCAAGTTTGACGACCCTGTAAGATGGCTAAAAAGGGAATAATGGAAGTTCGTTCCTTAACCTTAAGAAAAGCGTCTCCATAACGTTTTGTGAGGCGATAGTCCCCATGCCAAACCGCAAATATATGATGAGCAATCAAACCAAAAGAAGTTACTAATGTAAAAGTTGTCCCTAACCATAGCGTATGGGCAATACACCAGATAACTTGTCCAACCATTTGAGGATGACGACATACTCTTAAAATGCCGGTTTCGTAGAGATGGACTTGAGGTTTAGCGATCGCAGCGATTTCTAGAAGATTAAAAGTAGCTGGATAAAGGAACAAAAAAGAGACAACAGACAAAACCCAAACCACCCCTTTTACCCCAGGAATGCCTTGAACTTGCCATAACATTAACCCATCGTAGCGATGATTAAAAAAGTAAATAATTAAAATAGTGGCAAAAGGAATACTCACCAGAGCAAACAAAACTCGATACAATCTTGCCCCAATTTTTTCCTCTCCCCAAGATCGTAAAGCGGCCAGTCCACTGTGAGCAACAGCAAAACCCAATAATA
>JBFRWO010000475.1:0-11827 GCA_051439625.1 Crocosphaera sp.
CCATCAAACATAAAAAATTTTTATAGAAAAAACATGGGTAAATTGGGATCATCAACGGGGATAGTTGCTCAAACTTCTACAATAACCCTTGATGGTTGCTGTGGATGGAGGGGTGAGGCGGTTGACCCTTGGAGGGGGTTACTCGAGCTATTGGAGTTGTCTAAGGGGTTTTCTGATGGGGGTAATAAGGCTTCTGGAGGGGAAGGGAAAGGTGAAGAAAGTTGATAAAGAATCAAACGGTTGCCTATCCTGACTTTGGCTACTCTATTATTTTCTACTTTTTCGAGGAATTCGCTGTAGGGTTTAATGGGAATTTCGTTATTGGAACGATTGGTGTAGTAATAGATAAGATAGATAAAGAAGATGACCCCAACTCCCATTAAGATCAAGCTACTGAGAGGGGGAAGACGTAGAAAGCGAGAGTTATTTTTAAGTCCCATTTTTATTGATCACCAGATCCCAAATACTATGATTCTCTTCTAGGGTAGCAGTTTGCTTACGGATTCGGGTGATACTACTGAGGGAAGTGTGAGGAGTGTGGGCAGTTTGGGAAGTAAAGCAATTTTAAATAAATGTTTGTTTCAGCATAAAAATAAATGTTAGTTTTTGGGCTTATTTTCGTTGTCTAAAAGTTCCTGTAATTGTGGTATTAATAGAGGTAAATCTTCTTCAATGGTTGCCCACACTCGACTCAAATCAACTTGGAAATATTCATGGGCTGCTATATTTCTCATTCCTGCCATAAAACCCCAAGGAATATTAGAATATCGGGACTTAATTTCTTGAGGAACATTTCTAGTTGCTTCTCCAATAATAATCAAATCATAGAGAACCGATTTAACAATAGTTTGATTTTCGATAAACGCTTCAAAGGTCATTTTCTGAGTTCGTTCGTTAATTTCAGAAATAGAGTCTAAAATGTCTTGAATACGTAGTGGCCACTCTCTAGAAGGCATTGATTACATCCTTTAATACAGGTTCCCGTAAGTGTTCTCTTAAAGCATCTTCTGTTCCTAAATCAACAGAACAGCCCAAAATAGCTTCTAAATAATGTTGCACTCGAAACAATTGAAATAAACCTCCTTGACGCTTGAATTCTACTAAGAAATCTACATCACTATCGGGACCGGCTTCATCTCTTGCGACTGATCCAAATAATAACAGAGATTTTACCTCTAATTTTTCTAATTGTTCTCGATGTTCAGCGATAATTTTGAGTACATCATCCCGTTTCATTGATATTACCTCTAATTGAATCACTAATCAAATAACTAGATATCTGCTTCTCCAGTTGTCTGGTGATTATTATATCTCTTTTTTCATTTAAGTTGTGAAATTAAGAGATAAAATAAAAGTTAGATACAAACTGTAGAACTTATCTATTGCCAATTTATTAAATTATGTCTGAGTCTAATTCTTTATCGAACCGTTACCAACAACTGATTGATTCTATTGTGGAGATTACCCTACAAGGAAAAATTAGATCCAAAGAACAAGTCTATCGAATGTTGGTTAAAGAGATTGAATCTGGTACGGGTGAAATTTTTGAGCGTGTTCTTGATGAAAATACCCAAAAAATAACGGCACAATTAGAAAAAAAATTAAAGGCGACTCGTATTTTAAGGGCGTTGCAAACTATTGAAGGACAATGGGAACGTTGGCAAAAAGAAAATCAAAATGAACAAACCCTTACTTTAGCCATAGAACAAATTAAAAAGGCTGATACTCAACATTTATTAGCTGCTTTTTTACCTTGTTTAGATCAAAGTAATAATAATAGTTTAAATCGAGAACAATTACAAAAACTTTCTCAATTACTTAAGGACTCTAGTCAGGGTTTAGAAACCTTAGAATTAGCTAATGGTATTAAAGATGGATTAACAGAATTTTCTCGTTTAGAACCTGAGTTAATTACTTGGATTTATGAACAAAATAAAAGTAGTTTAGGCTTTGGTTCCGAAAAACAAGGGCCTTGGCCTTGGTGGGAGAAAAAAACAAGTTTACCTTTGGCACAAATGTTGTTTAAAACTTTAGCTAATAACCAATCTATTAGGGATGTATCAGATAAAAGTTATCAGGTAGAATTGAGGGCGTGGGTTGAATTGATTTTGCTGTTACATTTTCTAGAAAGGGGTTTAGTTAAATGGTTTGATGAACAACCCTATAATGCTAAATTTGGTCAACGTTTATCCTACAGTACATTATTGATATTTTCTGTGATTTTTGCGCAACTTTCTCAGGGATTTACTGGTAAAAATAGTAACTTAAGGGAAGGCTATTTTTTGATGATGTTACAATCATTACGACAATTGACAAAACGGAAAGATTTTCCTTTATATGGCGGTATTTTTGCTTCATTTTCAGGAGAAAATTTACGGGATACTTTGACTTATTTTGATGACCCTTTAAAGGAAGTAGAAAGAACCCAAGAAAAAGCCCGAATTCTTACTTTATTAGCTTATTCTCAATTAACTTTGGGAAATTATGAACAGGCCAAAAAATTTCATTTAGAAGCGTTAGAAATTGCTCAAGAAGCTTCTGATAAACTCTGTGAAATTGCTAATTTTAATCATTTGAGTCGCATTTGTATTGCTGAAAAAGATTATAGTCAAGCGATTAATTATAGTCAAAGAGCATTAATGTTTTCCCGTCAAGTAGGAGATAAACTAGGGGAAGCTAATGGATTAATTAATGTGGGTTATAGCGAAGTTTTTCGTGCTAAAGAAGTGGAACAAATGACCCCAGAAATATACGAATCTGCTATTAATTATTTAGAACAAGGTGCTACTTTAGCGGAAAGATTAGAAGACTACCAAAGTCAAGCGTTGGCTTATAATAGTTTAGGTATTGCTTATGTTATTTTATCTCAACCTTCTGCTGCTATTACTGCTTTAGAAAAAGGGATTAAAATGGCTCTTAATTCTGGTAATACTTATCTACAAGGGTTGAATTTTACCTATTTAGCAGAAGCTTATTACAGTTTAGAAGATGTCTCCAAAACTATCTATTGTGGATGTTTAGGAATGTACCTCTTGCATCAAATTGAGTCGGCTGAATATCGACAAGCTGCCGGTCTATTAACTATTATCAAGGGCAAAATAAATGAGACAGAATTCAAAACATTACTCGAACAAAATAGACCACAAATTATCAAACTAATTGGAGTTGATGGTTATGACGAATTACCGAAATTATTAGAAGAATATCAAGGGTAAATTTAGAACTCATAATTTAGAGGTTGGAATTAAATTTTTAGATAAATTCTAACTTCTAAATTAAACTTTACTCATATCTTTATTTCAACCCCGTTGTTAACGATGGGATCTTATTTCAAGAGTTTAACTAATAGAAATAATTATGATATAATTGAAGTTAAAGAGAGGTAAAATAAAGTGAATTATGACAACAACATCAGATGATGTCTGGAGATTATTAGGGGAATTAACAGCTTCCCAAAAAGAAACTGACCGTATTCTCCAAGAACAGGCTAAAGCAGCCGAAAAAAGCCGTCAGGAGGCTGAAAAAGACCGTCAACAGACTAAGCGTTTGTTTGAAGAGACCGAGCGACGTTTCCGAGAAACAGAGGAAATTTTACGTAAAGAACGAGAAGAAACTGATCGTCAAATTAAAGAAGTTAACAAAGAAATTAAAGAGGTTAACAAACAAATCAAAGAAGTTAACAAACAAATTGGTAATCTTGGAGGTAAATGGGGACGTTTTGTAGAAAATATGGTAGCCCCTGCTTGCGAAACCATTTTTCTTAATAGAGGTATTCCCGTTCATCAAGTCAGTCAAAGGGTGAAAAAAAGATTAGAAAATAAAACCTTAGAAATTGATGTTTTAGTTACCAATGAAAATCATGTATTAGTAGTAGAAGTTAAAAGTAGTTTAGGAATAGATAATGTCAAAGAATTAATTAATGATTTAAAAGAATTTAGACAATTTTTTCCAGAGTATAATCAAAAACAATTATATGGAGCGGTAGCAGGAATAGAAATGGAAGAAGGAGCAGATAAATACGCTTATCGTCAAGGTTTATTTGTTTTAGTACAAACAGGGGAAACTGTTAGTATTCTTAATGACGAAAAATTTCGACCCAAAACTTGGTAGTTTTTTGACTGTTGAGAACAAAAGTTAATTTTTGTTTCAGAATACCATAAGCTTTATCTCTAGTATTTTTGTTTCTTCATTTCTTTTATTTTAAGAAAAACTTAATTTTTTTGGACTTATATCTCAATTTTTTCTCGTATTCTTGAGCTAACATTACGGCAGTTAAAGCAACTGCACGAAATAATCATCAATCATGCCAATGAAAAATTTGAAATATGGGTTAAAAACCCTACTAACAGTGGTGTTTTTAATTTCCCCCCAAATCGCCCTAGCAAACCCTTTAGACATTCCTAATAGTTTCCAGCAATCAGAGAGTTTGACAACTAATTGTAAACTGTCGGAAAAAAAAGAACCAATTGAACTCGCTCAAAGAAGTTCTGACATTGGCTGTTGGAAACTTATCTAGAGTGTTAGTGGTATTGTTTATGAAAGTGTTTTACTCCTTAAAGGTGATGTAGGAATAATGGTAACTACCTATTTTGATCGTGATATTAATCGTACTCAACGTGTTGAACAAACTATGAGGCTTACCAACTCTGCTCGTGGAATCCTAATTATTGGTTCTAATCCAGTTGATTATAATACTAAAAAAAGACATCCTACATATAGTCCAGATAATTTCTTGTTACAAGTTAGACCAAGTGGGCAAACTATAATGACTACTTGTGATTTAGCTGGCCGATGTTCAGATGTTGATGTTGAAGACTGTCCTCTTAATTAAGGGAACTAAGATAAGAATCTGTAATTAGCTTATCTAAGATAGATTGGATTGTTATTTGATGGATGCGGTATTCTGACGATATTAGGATAAAATATAGTATAGAATAATCGACCATTATCCCTATTGTATCTAGGGAATCCACTTGTCCATCGAATAACCCTATATTATGGATATTAAAGAAGGTTTTGTTGGTACTGTTGGCAATACACCCCTCATTCGACTAAAAAGCTTTAGCGAACAAACAGGCTGTAATATTTTAGGAAAGGCAGAATTTATCAACCCTGGTGGTTCCGTTAAAGATCGGGCTGCTTTATATATTATCAAGGATGCAGAGGAAAAAGGACTACTCAAACCTGGGGGAACCGTTGTCGAAGGAACTGCCGGCAATACAGGGATTGGATTGGCACATATTTGCAATGCCAAAGGCTATAAATGTCTGATTATTATCCCAGAAACCCAGTCGCAAGAGAAAATTGACCTCTTAAGGACTTTGGGGGCTGAAGTTCGCACAGTTCCTGCGGTTCCTTACAAAAATCCCAATAATTATGTTAAGGTCTCAGGAAGACTGGCCGAAGAGTTAGATAATGCCATCTGGGCTAATCAATTCGATAATTTAGCCAACCGACAGGCACATTATGAAACCACTGGACCAGAAATTTGGCAGCAAACCGATGGCAAGGTAGATGCTTGGGTATCAGCCACAGGAACCGGTGGCACTTATGCTGGTGGGGCATTATTTTTTAAGGAGAAAAACCAGAATATTAAATGTATTGTAGCTGATCCTATGGGCAGTGGGTTATACAGTTACGTCAAAACGGGAGAAATTAAACCGGAAGGCAGTTCTATAACTGAAGGTATAGGTAACAGTCGCATCACAGCAAATATGCAGGGTGTTCCTATTGATGATGCTATTCAAATTGATGACAATGAAGCCCTCAAAGTGGTTTATCAATTATTATACCAAGATGGCTTATTTATGGGAGGATCGGTAGGTATTAATGTGGGGGCGGCCGTTGCCTTAGCTAAAGAAATGGGACCAGGCCATACCATTGTTACTATCTTATGTGATGGTGGGGCGCGCTATCAATCTCGTCTTTATAATCAAGAATGGTTAGCATCTAAGGGGTTATCTCTCAAGTAATTTTAACCCCGTCGCTATGCTAGTGATGCAGAACTAGCATAGCGACCGTCGCATTCTTGAGCAAGTCTTGTCAGTTGAGTTAGCATTACTTTTTCACTCCTTTAGATCACTGTTTGTAGAAATTCGCCTCTATCATTCCCCAATGCTGAAAACTTCTTAACATTTTGGAGCAATTATTTTTTGAGCGGAAGTAAGATAACAAGGAGTTATTCTAACTAATAATAAGATGATTCATCGAAGTCCAAGGTTCAGCGATCGCTCAATTTTAGTTTGTCAAGGTCTTTGTTGCCAGAAAGATGGTTCGGAAAAACTTTTAAAAGCCTTTAAGTCTCAAATAACTTCAGATACGAAGATTATTCCGGCTGGTTGTTTGGGCAAATGCGAAAAAAGCCCCATTGTATTGACTTTACCCCGAAAAATTACCTATAAACGGGTTTCTCTGGAAGATGTATCTCGTATCTGTAATGCCTTGTCTTGATTTAAACCCCGTCGTGAAGGAAGGTTTCTTATTTTAATTTGGAAATTGCACCGCAACTAACTAAACTTAACAAAGCGATTATGGAAGTGGGTTCGGGAACCTGGGTGCTGGAGTTATTATTAGAGCTAATGTCTTCCATAACTTGAGTTATTCCTGTTTTGTGAGGATCACAAAATTCTTCAATAGCATTTGCCTGATGAAACAAGTCTAAGTTAGATGCATCATAACAGTTCTGATTGGGAGTTCTCTGAAAATCTACATCTAATGTTAGGTTAATATCGCCATAAGGGTTTGGATATGGTAATTCTCTCCCAGTCGTTTTCACCCGAAACGATAACTCATTGTCCTGACCAATTTTATAGTGAAATTCCTCGATAGATTTTGCTTCTTCAACAGTTATATTATCCAGTGAATTATAGTCACTAGTGAAACTAGCGTAGAAAGATTTTACCTCATTGGGGGAAATCATTGTGTCATTATTTTTGTCAGTTGCGGTGAATTCACCCACTAAAACATCCTCAAGATATTGTCGAGAGAAATGTACTGTTAAAGCATTGGCTTTATTTAATGGTAGAAAGTTTACTAAAATGACCACGCTGAGACCAAAAAGACTTTTATAATTCATTTTTTCCTCCTTTATGGATTGATTAAGATATGAATTAAGTGAATTCAACTACCCGAAGCAAGTCCATTAAAACATAGGATTTTAAAATTCGGTAGATCTATCATTGTTTAGATTTATTAAGTAGTTTATTGACCCTATTTTTACCCAAGAAATTAAACCCCTATATCCTGAAATTTTACTAAAATTAAGGGCAATATGGGGTTTAGTAGGCTATGATAGTTGCGCTAAATTTGTGCTGACTCTATTTATTTTGCAAAGTCAATATAACGATAAACTTTTTTTAATCCGTTAAATAATTCTGATATTTATTATGGATATATATCCGAGGAATTGTTTTAATAAAATATTTGGTTTGTCTATAATTTTTTTTAGGGTATTCTTCACGGATACCTTTTTGTAGAACATTTCATTATATATTTTTCTAAGTTGATTAACTGTGATAATGATCACTTGATTTACCATGTTTGGTAAGGATGTTTAGCTAAGTTAACGTTATAGTATCTTGGATCATGACTAACTTCTTGTCCCACCCAGTCAGGAATATTTATGGTTTGACTTTCATTTTCTAATTCAACTTCTGCTATAATTAGTCCTTGATTTTCCCCTTGAAATTCATCAACTTCCCAAAGTAAATTATCGTAGTTAATTTTATAACGAATCTTCTCAATTAAAGGGCGATCGCACAAGGTATCTAACATCATTTGAGCATCTTCTAAAGGAATAGAATACTCAAATTCATTACGACTAATTCCTTCTGTTTTACTTTTAATAGTCAGATAAGCTTCTTCTCCAATTATTCTGACTCGAATAGTCGTCATTTTATCTGCTGTTGCAATATAACCTTGTTTATAAACTTTTCCTAGTCCTAAAGAACGCCAACTATCATTAATTATTAAAAATTTACGCTCAATTTCAATGCCCATAATTGTCAACTCAAAGTAAAGAATATTAATGTTTTCAACCTTTTGTAACCTATTTGACCTACTATAAAGTTAAAATCCAAACTAATATTATGTCAATGTTTGCCAATTTTCAAAATTTAGTTATACAAACTTCAGAGGTCAAAATTAATTTGCTGAAAGGAGGAGAAGGTTATCCAATCTTATTATTACATGGTTATCCTCAAACTCATGTAATGTGGCATAAAATTGCCTCAAGGT
This sequence comes from Crocosphaera sp., assembly GCA_051439625.1. Taxonomy (GTDB): domain Bacteria; phylum Cyanobacteriota; class Cyanobacteriia; order Cyanobacteriales; family Microcystaceae; genus Crocosphaera. The sequence continues at coordinate 8,236 of JBFRWO010000475.1, forward strand.
TAGCTGAAAAATTTACTGTTATTATACCTGATTTAAGGGGTTATGGAGACAGTGATAAGCCATCAGGAACGCCAAACCATTATAACTATTCTAAACGAGTCATGGCAGCAGATCAAATAGAAGTTATGTCTCAATTAGGATATGAAGAATTCTACCTAGTAGGACACGATCGTGGGGGAAGGGTTGCTCACCGTTTAACCTTAGATTATCCGCATAAAGTCAAAAAATTAGCTTTATTAGATATTGCACCAACCTATCAAATGTACACGACAACGGATCAAGAATTTGCTACTGCTTATTATCATTGGTTTTTTTTGATTCAACCTTTTCCTTTCCCTGAGACTTTAATTAATAATAATCCTGACTTTTTTCTAACCCATTGTTTACAAAGTTGGAGTCAAACCGAATCAGCGTTTACTCCAGAGGTAATGGCAGAATATTTAAGATGTTTTCGTGATCCTCAAACCGTTCACGGAACTTGCGAAGATTATCGCGCATCAGCTACTATCGATTTAGAACACGATCGCCAAGATATTGATAAAAAAATAGAATGTCCTTTATTAGTTTTATGGGGTAATAAGGGGGTTATTGAAAAGAAATATGATGTCATTGAAAGTTGGCAAGAAAGAGCTATAAATGTTCAAGGAAAACCTATTAGTTGTGGACATTTTTTACCCGAAGAATCTCCAGAAGAAATCTATAAATCTATTAAAACATTTTTCCAATAATTAGGTAAAATATAGAGGAAGAGATACTTTCCGAAATTCTATTAGAGAATGAGTGAAAAAACAGACTACGATTTAAGTCTTTTTCTCAATTTCAACTAAACGATAACGTTCAACATCATTAATGTCTTTGAAAGAATGAATAAATCTTTCTTGATAACCCTTATTATCTATAATTTCTCCATCCTCCCCTTTGGGATTATCAGTATTGGACTCTCCATAAAGAACATAAAGACAGTCGGGATTAAATGTTTCCAATTTTTCTAAATCTTTAATTTTCCATCTTCCCATATCTAATTTATTTTGAACAATATCTACCCCATATTGATGATACTGAGCAGGAGGCATTTTGGTAAAAAATGGGATCATTATATAAGCATAACTCCCATAAACATGATCACTATAAATAATACATTCATAAGAAGTTTTATCAGCATAGCTGATGGTTTCTCCTAAAGTTGATAGCCAAACATCTGTGTGCCAACGGGGATAGTCAAATACGTATCGCTGAGAATAAATAACTAAATTAGCAAACACAACTCCTATGAGCAAAAAAGCAAAAAGTTGTTTCCAAATACCTTGAGAAAAGTCAGTTATTTTACAAACAGCATAACCAGAAATAATAGCAAATAATGGAGTTACTACTAAGGTTCTAACAGCACTTTCTGGGGAGATAAAAGCAGCAGGTATGGGATATAATATTAACCATAAGTATAATACCCATTTTTGATATGCTTTTTCTTTAATTAGTAGTAAAAAACCTAGCAAAATGAAGGGAATTTGAAATGCGTAAAGTCCGGCCATATTATTAATTTTATGACGAGGACTTGGATCACCTTCAAAAAATAAGAAATCAAAACTAAAATAGGAAAAATAATCACTAACAATTTTGTTAAAATCTGTTTGAATTCCTACTGTATTAGCTCTAGCCATTCCTTCAGGAGATAACTGATAAATAAGTTGAGGAATAAATAGTATAGAAAAAGTAATAAAACTCAAAATTGTATAATATCTATTTTTCCAAAGATGTTCCCAATATATAGCAGCTAATCCTAACAAAAATAAGGGAACAAAAACCCTAGCAGAATTATAGGTATAGATACTAATAGCAAACAAAAAGCTAGATAAAACTAACCATTTGGGATGCTTAAAACTTTTATAAAATAATAAGAGACCTAAACAAAATAAACAGGGAACTAAAATGGCTCTGAAAGTAACACGACTAAAATGAATATGCCAAGGTAATATTGCTAAGAATAAAGCAGATAATAAACCAACTTTTTGATCAAAAATCTCTTTTGCAAGATGATAAACAATAAAAACTGTTAAAGTCCCAATCACAGCAGAAGTAATTCTTGCTCCGAAAGTGTTTAAACCAAAGATTTTAATAAAAGGAACCATGAGGTACATATAAAGTCCTTCACGGTAATCATTAGCTGATTTAAAATACCGAGGTAAAAACTCTCCATATTGATCTCGTAAGGTATGAAGAATTGAATAAGCATCGTAAGCATTGGATGCTTCATCGGTAAACAAACCATTAGGTATAGTTCCTAAAAACAACACCCTTAATAAAAAAGTTAATATGAGAACAGTAATTAAAGAGTAAATAGGAAATTTTTCAAGTTTTAGCATTAGTTAAACCAATGTTTTTAATGATTAAGAAGCAATAATTATTTCGTCAAATTACAACAATCTTAGTAAGGTTATTGTAAGATTCTTCTCCCTTCACATCGTTCTTCAAAAACGTCTGGTAAATTAAATTCAGCCATCACTGAGTATTCACGAGAAGGATGAAAATAAGATGTGTATAAAAATGGATGAGGTGCTTTACCGATAATACAAACTTTTTCTCCATCTTTAATACTTCGTAGCATATCTTGGTCAATGATATCTGTCCTTTGCACTTGTTCATCAAAAGAAGCAAACTCAGGAATAGTATAAAAGTAGCGAGTTTTGGTGATAAAAATGATCATAAAAACGGTGGCTACTAAACCCAAATTACTAGGATTTATAAACTTTTGATAGGGTTTTTGTTGAATAAGACGACAGGTTAAATAACAGTTTAAGCTAACAAAAACTATCATCCAATACATATAGTATCTTAGTTCATAAGCTTGGGGTAATAGGGGAGTAAATAAGGTCATTAAGCCCATTACTGTTGCAGCTATCTTAGATTCAATGTCAAAGTTTCGCCAACATAAATAGATAAATAAAAGAAGGTTAAAAATAACATAGCCGCCAAAATATCCCCCCATACCAAATCTTTCTTCATCCCAAGAAATAAAGTCCATTCCTAAGGTCCAGGGCCAAGGTCTTCTGCTATCAAACGCATCAATTTCTAACACCGATTTTCCCCAACGTAAATGACGAGGAAGTTTCTTAATATTTTCGTGCATGAAGCTAGGAGCGGCTTCATTATGATTGAGAACAATCCCTGCAATTTCTACTTTAACTGGATAAAATGGATTAGCATAAAGTACTATATTTTTAATCGGAGTCAGAAAGATGATTATACTTGCTAAGCAGCAGACTAATAATGTTTTTGATAATTTAATCAATCTATCTTGATCGTTAGCATAAGCTTTCCAAGATTGAAGAACAATTTTCAGTAAAACAAAAAACAAAATTAAGAAAACAATGGGAATTAATTGAAACTTCATATTAGCTGCCATAGCTGCTGATATAAAGATGATAAAAGAAGTTTGTAGGTTAAACTGAACTTTATTGATGTATAAAAAGTAGGTAGTTAGGATCAGAATAGAAACAAAAACATTACCAGGTAAATCAATATAGCTTCTGGCTGCGTGCATATGAACCATTGGTATAGCTAACAGAGAAACAGACGCTAAATAAAAAGGTATTTT
>JBFRWO010000476.1:0-15696 GCA_051439625.1 Crocosphaera sp.
AAGAGAGTCACGCTTTCCAAAGATAGAACTCTCTGTTTGCCCTTCAAGCGTACTTCTAAAGCATAAAATTAAAGGTTTCTAGGGAAAACTCCATTAGGAGTCAATCAGCTTAACCCTAGATGGTTAACCAGTAAGACTGGGGTGTGAAGTTTAAACCAAAGCATTACTCATCAACTGATTTAGTTTTTATCTTCCTATCTTCAGATCAATCAGACTCACTCACATTTAGCAAGGACTATTGATAGATGGAATTTTCAATCGCTACATTATTATCCCACTTCAGTGATAACAAATTGGTGGCGGCCAAACTCCTAGAGAGAAAATTGGGATGTGAAGACGAGGAAAACGTCGAAAAATTGCAAATCATCCTGGACGCATTGGAATTAATTGGCATTTTAGAAAAAGAACGCGGAAAATATCGCCGTGTTCCCGAAGATGACTTAGTAGAAGCTAAGCTACGCTGTTCCAGTAAAGGGTTTTGCTTCGCTATTCAAGACGAAGAAGACGCAGAAGACATCTACGTTCGAGAACTCCATCTCAGCAATGCTTGGAACGGCGATCGCGTTTTGGTCAAAGTGATCAAAGAAGGAACCCGTCGTCGGTCTCCTGAAGGGGAAGTTAAACTAATTTTAGAACGGGCCAACCCTTCGTTATTGGCCCAGGTGAAAAAAGAAGAAGAACAATATCAAGCTATTCCCCTAGACGATCGCTTACTATTTGAATTGCTTCTCGATCAAAATGGAGATAACTTAGAAAATGCTGTGAACCATCTAGTTCATGTTTCTGTGGTCCGTTATCCTATTGGGGAACATCCTCCCGTGGGACAAGTTACCCGCATTTTAGGTAGCGATGCTGAAGCGGCCGCTGATACGGATATTGTCTGTTGTAAACACGATCTCTCCCAAAGCTTTAACGAGGAAATAGAACAAACAGCCTCAGAACTCCCCATTACCTTCGATCCCGAAACCAACGAAAAACGGGCCGACTGGCGAGATGTTCTCACTTTTACTTTCACCGAAGATGTTCAACGAGACTCTCTTCCCTTTATCGAAACGGCCTTTACTCTGGAAAGAACAGAAGATAATGACTGGCAGTTTGCCGTCCATATTACCGATATTGCCCACTATATCCAACCCGACTCTTTACTGGATAAAGTTGCCAGAAAACGGGGAACTACGGTTTATTTAGGGGAAAAAGTTCTCTCGATGTTACCAGAAATGGTGACAAAATCTTATTCTCTCAAACCCGATCAAGACTGTTTGACCATCTCAGTGATCATGACCTTCGATAAAAATGGTCAACTGCTAGAATACAGCATCGAACCCACGGTTGTTCGGGTGGATAATCAACTCAACTATCCAGAAGTCCAGTCTATTTTAGCCAACTTAGATAAAGTCCCCGAAGATCAACAACCTCTGGCCGATAAACTCAAAGACCTCTTTTTTACTCTCAGTCCCCTGGTTAAGGCCCAACGGTTACAACGAGGTGGTTTTGAACTACAATTAGAACCGCGATCGCCTTATCAAGATGAGGGTAGAATAGGAACTTTAATCGCCTCTTCTCGAACTCCTATTCGTTCTCTATTGACGGAGTTAGTTGTCTTAGCTAATAAGTCGGTGGCCGACCATATTCGCGCTTTAGGAATACCCGGCATCTATTGTACCCAACCCGAACCGGACTGGGAAGAGTTGGAAGATTTATTAAAATTAGCCCGAAATTTAGGCTTAGAAGTGTCTCTGGAATCAGAAGAAGACATTACCCCCCAAGATTACTACAATTTAACCCAAATGTTGGGCAGGTCTCCCCATGTTCATGTTCTCAATTATTTACTCCATGAAACCTTAAAATCATCCAAGTATAATAGTCATCCAGGATCGCATTTTGGCCTCGCTTACGATGATTGTTATACCCATTGTGTTTCCCCGGGAAAACGTTACGTTGATTTATTAATTCAACGGGTCTTAAAATTGGTATTTAGTGATGGACGCGATCGCCGTACCAAACAAACTAAAATGGGGGTTAATCTCTTTAGTAGTAGCTGTCACGGTAAAATTAACTGGAATGTTTTACCCCCCAGTATCCAAGAAGAATTAGAAGATACATTTCACTTCATAGTTACCTATCTTAATGACCGAGAAAAAACCGCCGAAGAAGCCGAAAAAGACCTAGAAGGACTGCAAAAAGCAGAGAAAATGAAGGAACGAACCGGCAAGGTTTTTAAAGGGTTAATTACTGGTGTTCAATCTTACGGTTTCTTTGTAGAAATCGAAGATTTATTAGTAGAAGGATTAGTCCATGTTAGTTCTCTAAAAGATGACTGGTATGAATACCGTTCCCGTCATGGTTGTTTAGTGGGACGTAAAAATCATATTGCTTATCGTTTAGGAGATGAGGTGGAAGTTGAGGTTAAAAGTGTCGATTATTATCGGCAACAAATCGATTTAGTTACCGTCGGTGGTGGCAGTACATCTAATAATGATGACTGGAAAGATGAATAACTCATCAGCTAAAATAAGCATTCAGCTATCAGCCTAAAACTAACCTTGAGGGAGAAAACTTTATCTTGAAACACTGTAGAGAATTGAAGGAATGCTTACCACTTTTATAGCACTACGCATTTTAGTTAGGACATTGACAAACTTTAAAATCCTTTTCTGGCCTACTTTTGACTTTTGCCTTTTGCCTTTTGCCTTTTGACTTTCGCGTAGCGGTATATCTCTTAGCTGAATGCTGAAATTTTGCCACTTTACCCCACTTATTTGATACTCTAATTCAATCTTAACTGTTTCCCTAATTATTAATCTTTCAAGGAAAAACTAACTATGAATCATCAAAGAAAAGTAATTACAAATAAACCCAAAATAGGGAAAATAAAACGATTATTTCTACCTCTAATTATCAGTATTTTAGTGTTCTTAAACGGATGTGTTCGTTACGATGTTGGAGTTAATTTCCATGAACAACATAACGGAGAAATTGTCCAACATATTCGCTTAGCAGAACAGTTAACCAGTTTGAGTAAAACCGAAGTAACCGAGTGGTTAAATAGTATAGAAAGTCGTGCAAAATCATTACAAGGAAAAGCTAAAAAAGTTTCTGATGAAGAAATTATTGTTACTATTCCTTTCGGCAATGGACAAGAATTAACCGATAAATTTAACCATTTTTTCAATCCTAATTATTCTCAAATTGCCTCCGGTTTAAAAGTACAAAATCCCGAATTAGTGCAACTAAAAGCGGAGATGAATATCAAACAAAATAACTGGATATTTTTTGAGCGAAATAAACTGAATATTGATGTTGATCTCAGGGCTTTAGGTGTACTTTCAAACCAAGGAAACATCATTGTTAGTCCGGGTTCTTTAGTTAATTTAGAATTCGTTTTAAATGCGCCTTTGCGAGTTAAAAACTTTCCTGAAAATAGTAACTTAAATAGTGAATCTGATCCCGAAAATACCCAAGTCACTTGGCAACTAGAACCCGGTCAAATTAATCATATTGAAACATCTTTTTGGGTTCCCAGTTATTTAGGTATCGGAACCGTCATTATTATTCTTGTTGTTTTATTAGGATTCTACGCCAAACATAGACATTTTCCAGGGGTACAAAAGACTGCTTAATACCACATCCTGTTCTCAAACCTATCTTATCTTCTAAAAGAGGCAGGAGGCAGGAGGGTTTTCAAGTTTTAAGCTATGCAATTTAAAAGGGGGTATCTAAATCGGATAATGTCATAAGTTTTGTTCTCTAACCTAACCCACTTCTTTAACTATGTGGTCTATTATATTTTTTTGTACTACAATGTCGGGAGAGCCAGGTTTGCTAAGGTTTTGTCTGGGGCAATGATGTCAATCCGGCATCTGGACAGTTAGACTTGAAAAATTTATCACCAACAAACTAATTAAGTTATCATGGTATTAAGAGAAAGCTATTGTTATCTTCCCCTTGTTTTTCTAGCGACTAATCCCTCAAACCTTATTTTATGAAGAAATAAGGCTGATTTCTAGTCAAAGAGTCGCACTACAGTTTACAAGTCTTTGCGCGAGAGAAGAGATTGAAATTCGGAGATGGTAGTAAGGTCGGTTAGTAGGTTTGTGTAGCAGAAAGGGTAGGTGTCCTCTAGGTGTAGTATCTTGTAATTCAAAAATGAGGTTTGAGTAACTCACATAGCGTCCTCCTTTTCTCCAACCGACGCGATCGCAAAACTTGTACCAGATTTTTTCATTATAGTCTCTTGTTCCCCCAAGTTCATCCATATAGATTTTTTTCTGGACACTGAAGCCAAATTTTCCGTTACTGTAGTGTACCCAAAGTTGATCTATGGTACGTAAGTCATCACAAGGGAAGTTATCGATATCAGACCCCGTTAAGTATTCTTCAGACACTCGGTTAGCTGCTATCAGCATTACATCAGCAGTTTCTTGATCAGCTTCCTTCCATTTCCCTGCTGCGAGGAGGTCACGAAGTTTAGTATAGTCAACCCCTTTTTCACTTTTGAGTTCTATTTCTGTACTTGTCGTTGATAAGATAGGTTTTGATACATTCGATTCTAGCTGTTCTATTTTTTCTTGTAGTTGATTAATTTTTAATTCTTTTTCCCTTAATTGTTGTTGATATGATTTTAGTTGAAATTTTAGCTCTGATGATGATTTATCTGCGGTTGATAACTGTTGTTGTACTTGGTTAATTTGAGAAGTGAAAGATTCGTCTAATGTCTCTTCTGGAGTCTTATAATTTTGCTCTAATTTTTGTAAATCATTGTTTCTTGTCTGTTGTAATTGTTGTAAACTATATTCTTTTTGCTCTAATTCTTGTTTTTGAGTTTGGTAATTATTTTTTATTTCAGTAATTTCAGTAAGTTTGTCTTGATATAACTTTTCATTCTCCTGAATTTTATCTTCAAGTTCTTTAATCTGTTGTTGATATTGTCCATCAGGGTTAGGACGTTTAGACTTCCAATCCCTAAAACATTTGATGAAATCATTAATTTTATTTTGTCTTCTGCGATCATAAGGAGTTTGTTCAATATTTAGACTTTGAGATAATTGATTGATCGCTGCATTAATATGGTCAATAACTTGTTCATCTCCCATACGAATACTTAACCATCCTCTAAGAGGCCCTGGTAACTTATCAGAGGTTAAATCACACCCTAGAAAAATAATAATCGGTTTATCTGTTGGCCAAAAAGAACCAACTTCAAAAGGAATCCAAGCCGAATTTAAACTATCAGGAGTTATTAAAACAATTAACGCATCGGAACTTTTAAGATTTTGTTTAAGTTGATCACTGATTGAATTAGAGCCAAAAGATAACCCAGATTCGGGATCTGAGGTACACAAAATATCTCCTCTATCTATTTTTAAAGTATAAATAAGGAAATCAAATAGAGAATCAGCAATCTTTTCATCTGAATGACTATGACTAATGAAAATACGTTTCATAAATTCCCTAATTTGTCTCTATTTTTGCCTTCGCTTCTAATCCTGGTAAACTCTTTTCAAATTCAGCCATTCTCTCACTCATTGACTTTAATTACCCTACTCTTTCAATAATACTAAAAACTGTTTAAAAATTGCAAGCACAATTGAACTAAACACTCTGTGGTTAAAGACAGAGACTTATCTCTCTCAAAATGTCAATTAGTTATTATTGACTAACCTGATTTATCTAAATACAAATACTGTGGTTGATTTACCCAAGTATTGTCGTGTTTTTACTATTACTAAATTCATGAAAATGAAGATAAGATAAATTCATGTTGATTGAGAGCAGACCAATTTTACTTATGATACGATTTTAGGATATTCATTATCTTCATCTGCTGTTACTCCGTCGAGATACACTTATAGCAATGGTCTGCTCCTTATTTATTTAAACTATATCGAATAACTTGCGTCAAGATGGTTGACTTTGACAAAAATGGGGTGGAATCGTGCCTGATTCTCGCCCTTTTAAATTAAACAGAAGAATGATAAAATGGAATAGATTACATTATATTCTCAAGTATCAATGCTATGAGAATATAACCAAGCGTGTGCCGGTTAAGCCATGAGAAAAGGACATCTTGTCTTCCTTGTCTTGGTTTTGATTGGACTAGGATCTATTCTTTACATTTCAATATAAAACTTAATATAAGTTAACACTAAGATTGCATAACTTGATGAAATGCAGCAATATAGGCAAATTGACATATCATTTAATTGCTGTTTACCAAGTTTTTTAATAAAGATTTAAGATTTTGTCACATTAGCCCCTAGACAAACAAAAAGAAATTATTGTAAAAGGATAGCAAGTAAAACTAATCCCACTGTGAGATTAGTTAGGATGTATCAATTGGGAGGTGACCACCGTGTCTAATTTATTTCGTTCCCTACTCTTAAGTGTCTTGCTCAGTTTCGTTGCCCCTGTCTTGTTTCTCGGGGCAGTTTTGGGATCATTACTCACCCTCAGTTATATTCCAGGAATTGCTTTATTAGGTCAAATGGGACAAGAACTAATGTTATCGTTTCTTTCCACCTTTGGGGAAGGGTATCCCCTACAAGGAGTCTTAACCATCGGGGTAACTTGTGGAATGGTTGGCGGTTTATTTGATGTTTTTAATTTTTATTTGTATCAGGATGTTCGTGGTCACTAAATTCAAGTATTATAAACTTTCTACTAATTAAAATTTATTGAATTGTTAACTTAAAAAATTTTCACTAAACTGGACAGTGAATTCTAAATCACATCTGAGGAGTGTTCGATGGCTTATAGATTAATTGGTGGTTCAACTCTTGGTTTAATAATTTCTGGACTCATGATGGGTTCTGCACAGGCTGCCAATATCTTCTGGACTGATTGGACAGATGGGTTAAATACTAATGGTTTTACCGCTAACGGAACCATCACTACCGTTACCTCAACTGTAAACGTTACCTACAATAACCCACAAGGGATTGCTTTTTTCCAAGACGGATTAGGTGGTGAAATTGATTATTGGCAAAATAATAGAACTGGTAGAAACTCCGCAACATCACCTTACACCAGTACTGAAGTTGATAATATCCCCACAGGCACCGATATGATTGCTTTGCAGTTTGCCGGGACTCAAACTTTGACCTTTTCTGAAACTATTGCTAATCCAGTCTTCACCTATGTTAGTTTAAACGGAAATGGCTATGCTTTTGACCAAGATTTTGAAGTTTTGAGTTTTGGAGATCCTTCGGACGGCAATGACTGCGGTTATTGGGGGTGTGGAACTTCTTTTAAGCAAGTGGTTGACCTTGGCGGTGGTAACTTTGAATATCAGTTGTTAGGAACTGGTGAACCCCATGGAACGATTCGCTTTTTAGGTGCATTTGATACTGTATCTTGGCGTAGTCTTAGCGATGAATTTTGGAATGGTTTTACTGTTGGTGTTCAGGGGACAGAAACAGAAGTATTTAGTACCCCGGAGCCATCGACAACGGTAGCATTGTTGGGATTAGGTTTATTCGGCTTTTATTTTTCCAAGAAAGAACGTTCATAATAACTTGTATTACAAGTATACATCTCTTAGGGGTCGATAAGCATTGACCCCTACTAAAGTACATGGCTGAATTGTCAAAGTTCTCGAACAACAGGCTTATTATCGATAATCTCGCCCACTAACACCACATCTGTAACACCAACAAATAAACCATTTTCTAGAACACCAGGAATGTTATTAATGGTTTTTTCCAGGGTAGCAGGGTCATCAATGTTGTCAAATTTAACGTCAACCACCAAGTTACCTTGATCAGTCACCACAGGGCCAGCTTTTTTAACTCCCATGCGTAAATCTGGTTTGCCGCCTAACTGTTCCAACTTGCGCATCACAGGAACAACGGCTTTGGGAATCACTTCCACTGGCAAGAGAAAAGTTGAACCCAACTTATCCACCAGTTTACCGCCATCAACCACCACAATAAACTCTTGTGCTAAACTATCGACAATTTTTTCTTGGGTATGTGCCGCACCACCACCCTTAATTAAATTCTTTTGAGGATCAACCTCATCTGCCCCATCGATGGCTACGTCAATGCGATCGACCACATCTAGGGTGCTTAAAGGGATATTATACTTTCTCGCCAAGACTTCTGCTTGAAACGAAGTGGTAACACCAACAATATTTTTTAAGTCCCCCGATTGTAAGCGTTCACCAATATATTGTATGGCGTAGGCAGTGGTTGAACCTGTACCTAAACCCACAATCGAATCTGACTTAACGCGGGCTGCGGCTGCTTTACCCACCTCTTGTTTCATCATCACAACCGGATCTGACATGGACGATTTCCTATAATAATCAATGGTGTCATTTTATACAGTTTTGAGAATTAAGAATAGGGGATAAGTTGGCCGTCAATCAACTATTTCAGGCCACTGAGTTAATCCCTTATCTTTTCTCCAATCCTTAATTATTAGAAGAAGCGGTCAACATTTCTTTGAGTTGAGCTAATTGATCAGCCCAACGGGGATCGGGTTGAAAGCTTTCGTTAGAAGAACCGCCACTAGATGAGGTAGAACGATTATTGCGTTTTTTGCCACCACCTTTTTTGGACTTGGTTGGTGCAGGTTTACTTTCTGCATTTTCCTCTTCACCCTCTTTCCCTTTGCTACGGGGTAATGCCTTCTCAATTTTGAGAGGATTATCCATGAAAGTCTGACCATTGTATTTTTCAATAAATGCGTCAGCTAATTCGTCATTGGGAACGGTCACGAAGGCAAAACCACGACATTTACCGGTCTTTCGTTCTTTAATGACCTTAATAGATACGATTTCGCCCCCATCCACGAATAATTCTTCTAGGGTTTGGCGTTCTAGATTGTCCTTGGGTAAATTACCTACATATAAGCGAATAGGCATTTAAGAGATACCTCCAGTAATTGAGTTGATAAAAAACTTGCTCAAGCTGCCTGTTTGGGGGCTTGTTTGGCTAAAAGTCCATAGAAAATAAGAAACGACTCTACTATGACTTTCCAAGCCATAAGCAAGGCTTAGTTGCCCCTTATTGGCTTGTGCCATTGAAATCACTTTTTCTTTAACGATACTAAGATCAGACGATTGCATCATTGAGACTTGGCTTTTTCCTGTTCTATTGATAGAAATGGATTGAACGGATAATGCCCTATTAGATTATTACAGATTGTATAGACGATTCGTCAAATTATCCTCTAAAAAAAATAATAATTTTCTGATCAGCTAATTAGATAGCTTGACTCGCTGCTATCTATTATCCACTGTTTCTTGCCTAAAAGCTAGTGTTAAACTTTTTCTCTATTGTTATCTTTTCAGTATATTTTTACCACTATTGTTCACTTTGAGCAACTTTTTGTTAAAAAACTTGCTAAAAATGATGTTGTGTGCATAGTCATGCAACTTGCCTGGGTACTCTAAAAACTAACAAGGGACTTTGACCCACAAGGATGAGTAACCGTATTTCACACATAAGGTAGACATTCTGTCAATTCTTTGTTACATTACTTTATTATTGAAGGTAAGTTATTGAATTAACTGCTCACTCAACTATTGCAACAGCCAATCTTTGATTAGATAAGGAGCCATTATGGAAAACACTTCATGTAATTTAACATTAGAACAACAATTTGAAATGAAACGGATGCGTGATGCTGCCAACCAAATGAGTCGGGAGCAAGCATTAGATTTATTAATGCAAGCATCAAGATTACTAATGGTTAAAACCAATGTTATTCGCAATTTAGGCAAATAACCCCTTTTTTACCCGTTAATACCGAGCTAATTTTTAATTAACACAGAGAGGTCATTATGGACGCAAAAGCATTTGAATTGTCCTTAGAACAACAATTCCAACTCCAATGTTTACAAAAGGAGTTCCAAGACTTAGAAAGAGACCAAGTCATCGATTATTTAGTTGAGACAATGCAGCAAATCATGGCTAGAGACAATCTCATCCGAGATTTGATGAAAAACGAACTCTTCTAGTGTCTTTAGATTAGACATTCTCCATCTCGTGTCAAGCTTCTGCTTCATGAAACCTACGCAAACCTAGACGGGTTTACTTCTCAGTCCTTATGTCAACCGATGTAGACGACTCCTTCTAGTCCACAGGAGTTTATCGATAAGCTAACGGCGTTTTCAACAAATTTTTGTTGCTTTTTGAGATTAGTAACAGGTTTCTAGAACTTATTTATATTTTCTTCCCTTTACTTTTTCTAGCTTCGTTTTCGCTTATCTTAGAAAGGATGATCTGACTAAGCCTCTGTTGTAACCGTCGTTATTCTAGCACTTAATTTAAAGGCAAGTCAATGTTTGACTGATAAAGGTTTGCCCATAAAGACTAGAAACTAGGTCTAGTATTGTAGAGATTTTTTTCTTGTAGAAAAAGCTATTGTCTTCTACGCAAATGCAGAAGAGGGACAAGGGGTGTTGGGAGGTCAATCTATAGCTTAAGACTATGCTAAGGAAATATTACTTTAATTTTTTCTTCGCCAAACCCGAAACATCAACCCCAAACAGACTAGAATGTAACCCGATGTGAGCAGGCCGTTAAAATATAGTAATCGAAATGTAAGGGTTTCCGATGTTTGTAAAGAGCTTAACCAGAGTAAGCTATAAGCTATTGCCCAAATAACGGTTAGTTTAAGGGAAAAACGACTAACCGACAGGACTTTATGGCTCCCTTGATGATGGTAAACTGTCCAAAGTGCAGGAACCCAACCAACTATAGGGATAAGACGGGTTATTTGTGCTAACTTTTCTAGTTTTTGCTCTTGAAATGGATCATTATGGCGATTATTCATTATTCTAGCCCTTAAATGATGGACAATGGATAAATAATTAATTGATTATAGTTTGATAATATGGAAAAACCTTTGAAAAGGGATCTTAGTGCCATTATCCTTGCAGGAGGGAAAAGTTCTCGTATGGGTAAAGATAAAGCACTGATAGAGATACAAGGGGTTCCTTTGTTACAGCGTACTGCTACCTTAATTCAAGGGTATGCTAACCCTGTTTATATTATTACCCCTTGGATAGAACGTTATCAAAGGATTGTTCCTGCCAACTGTCAGTTATTGCGAGAAAATTGTCCTTCTGGGAAAACTCAAGGGCCCTTAGTCGGATTCGCTCAAGCCTTAGTTTATGTTAAGACAGAATGGGTTTTATTGTTAGCCTGTGATTTACCTAAGCTAACCATTCAAGCAGTAGAAGAATGGTTAAAACAGTTACAGAAAGTTGATGATCAGGCGATCGCTTGTTTACCCCGTCATGAAAAAGGATGGGAACCCTTGTGTGGGTTTTATCGTTCTTCGGGTTTAACTTCCTTAGATAGCTTTATTCAAGCAGGAGAGCGATCGTTTCAACAATGGTTACAACTTCATTCTGTTCAAGAATTATTGGTTAGCGATCGCTCGGTTCTGTTTAATTGTAATACCCCAATGGATCTTACAAGAGTGACATTCCCGCACGCTAACTACGTTTAGGGTCCTTGACACATAGACATTTGAGTATTTTTTGTCTTAATATGGATGTACGATACGCCTGAATAGCGAGAAGAAGATTAATGTCAACAGTAACCGAAAATGATCTCAAACGACTGGAGGAATTGATCAACAACCGTTTTGATCGCTTAGAAGAGGGACAAAAAGCTTTAGAAGAGGGACAAAAAGCTTTAGAGAAAGGACAAATAGAGATAAAAGAAAGATTAGCAGTCATCGAAACTCGTCAAGAAGACTGGAAACCATCCATTGACAAAATATCAGATTTAGCTGAAAAAGTCGGAGAATTAAAAAATTGGAGACAAATAGTAATTATCGCTATTACAGCAAGTATTAGTGGTGTTATTGGTTGGGTACTTCGGGGAGGAACTTTTAAACCCTAAATTAATCTAATTTGATATTTTTCATTAATTCAACCAAAAAATCTTTCTTTGTGTCGGGTGTAAACGGGGACTTTGTTCTTCCATCACTTTATCAATTTTATGGGGATCAAAATTGTGTCGAAAATCATCCCTTAACTGAGACACTCGTTTTTCTGTTTCTTCTACTTCTACTCTAATCTCTTTTAACTGCGCTTTTTGTGACCATTGATGGGGAATTAATTGAAATAAGCTAACCATGGCCACGGCGGATAAAATGCCATTAATGGCTAATTTAATGCTAATTTCTGTGGCTACCCATTGATGTTCGGAGTTAGCAGTGGCAACGGGTTGACGACGGGAACGACGTTGTCTAGACATGGATGTATGGTAAACAGATAACTTTTCTACAACAATCTATCCACCCCAAACAAAAACCAAAAACAATGGCTTTTGTTGGGATGAATAGCTATCTGTTTTATTAAACGAAACGATTACTTATAAAGTTCCGTGGCTAAGCGAAAAGCGAGAAAGCCGGGAAGCAAAGCAATCAGTAAAGCAATTAGAATTTGAGTTTCAGATAACATCGATAGTGATCTCCTAGAATCGGATTAGTTTTATCCTTACTTTGCATCATCAATGCCTCTTTATGAAACATTCTGTTACAAAGGTTTAACTTTTCTTGTTTAAAGTCCCTCTTTACGAACCATGAGGACAGGACAGTTTGCTTTAACCCGAACATAATCAGATAGAGAAGTTCCCAAGAGGCGATCCAAGTCCGGTATTGCTTTGGCGATGGAAGGACGGCGATCGGGTGATCCTAACAACAATAAGTCCACGTTGTATTCTTCTGCCAAACTACAGATTTTTTCGGCTGGCCGACCCCCTGTGACAGCACAACGATAAGGAATACCCATCTGTTTCACTTTTTTGGCTGCTTCTGAGACAATGGGGTTATCCTCCATTTCTGCTTTCGAGAGAGGCAGTAAGTCTGATTTAATGTCAGGGTTAACCCTACCAAGGATTAATTCTGCTCCTTGATAGTCTCTTAATAGATACAAGGCTAATTCTAGGGCATATTGGGACGCAGGAGACTTATCTAGGGCAACCATTACCCGTTTAATTTTTTTCACATAGACATCATCCTTAACCAACAACATGGGGTGATTGCTGAGTTGGAAGACGTATTGACTGACAGACTGGTTTAAGATGGCTTGGAGACGTTGTAGACCCCGTGAACCCATAATAATTAAATCGGCATCGATCTCATCAGCAACCTTACAAACGGTGTCCTTGGGGTCTCCTTGGCGTAGCATGGTGGAGACACGGGTGGGGTCTAATTCCAGTTTGTCGAGGGTACTGGCCACCAATTTTCCCCCTTCTTCCCATTTCTCGCTGATTTGCGTGGTGGTAATCTGAGGAGGGACAACGTGCAGAATATTCAAAGCTGCTCGTTGAATAGCAGGAAGATCCATCAACACTTCCAGCATTTCTTGGGTCTTTCCTGTTCCTGATTCAGTATATAAGATTTTTTCGAGCATGGATTGAATCTCAATTATTAACCACGATTAACTGTTTATTACTATCAGAATACTGCTATTTTTTGCCATTATATCTAACATTTTATTAAGCTCGAATGGTCTCTGATAGGTCTACCCCTCTTAAGTTAGTTTGTTCTAGATTGGCTCCTACTAAATTCGCTCCCCGTAGGTTGACTCCTTCTAGGTTGGCATAACTGAGATTAGCATAACTCAAATTGGCTCCTTGTAAACTCGCTCCTTGTAGGTTAGCGTGGGCTAAATTACTCCATCTTAAGTCTAGGCGATCGCCTTTAATTTCTTGTAGATTGGCATGAACAAAATAACTATGATATAAATGGCCTTGAATCAATTGTGCCTGAGATAAATTAGCTCGATAAAAATAAGATGATTGTAATTCAGCTTCGTACAAACTAGCTTGGGAAAGATTGGCTTCACAAAAGTTAGTTTCTTGTCCATAAACTTCGCTTAAGTTAGTACGATTTAGTTGAGCTTGGCTGAAATCTGCTTTTTGGATGTGACTATTTCTTAGGGATGTTCCAATTAAATTTGCTTGATATAAATGAGCTTGCCTTAAGTTAGTTTGGCGTAGATTTGCACCCATTAAGTTAGCTTGTTTGAGGTTGGAGTAACTGAGATTAGCTGCGGTTAAGTTGGCCTGAGTTAGCTGTGCTTTTTCTAGGTTGGCCTGGATTAAATTTACTCTTTCTAAATTAGCTTTACTTAGATTAACTTCGCAAAAATTTGCTTGTTTAAGATTTTTTCCTCTTAGATCAATTTCTTGTAAATCTGGACTAATTTGAGGGTTGTTTTTGCGCCAAACTATCCATATTTTTTCTTTTTCTAAGATCGCTAAATGTTCTTGATTGGCCATGATTATCCCTAGTTTTTAATTTTTCTTTATTAATACTCTATCAAATTATGGTAAAGTTTTACTTTTTTTTGAGGGATATTAACCATATATTTTTAAATTAAGAAGTTAATTGGAGAACAGATAATATTTTATTTTTGATATGAATAAACCAATATTCAGGAATATGAAATTGAGCATATAATTTTGTCTGTATATTTTCAGATTGAAGAGATATGTTAAGATAATAAACATAGAGATTATAGCGATAATTATTTTAGGAGGATTCACAATAATTATGTATAGTGTTGCTAAATGGTCAGTAGAAGATTATCACAAAATGATTGCAGCAGGAATTTTAAGCGATCGCAGTGTCGAATTAATTGCAGGAGAAATTATAGAAATGAGTCCAGAAGGTCCCATACACACTTCAACTAATCATATTACTGTCAGTTATCTCCGTTCTATTTTAGGAGAGCAAGCTGTTGTTAGGGAAGCACACCCTATTACTTTAACAGACTCGGAACCAGAACCAGATATTGCTGTTGTTCGTTCCCCTTATACATTGTATCTTAATCATCATCCTTACCCAGAAGATATTTACTGGTTAATTGAAATTGCTGATAGCACTTTAGGCAAAGATTTAGGTATGAAAAAAACAATTTATGCTACTGCTAATATTCAAGAATATTGGGTAATTGCTCTCAATTCAAAAACATTAAAAGTCTTTCAATATCCTGAAAATAATGATTATAAAATCAAAAAAGACTATAATAGTGGTTTTGTTTCTCCCTTATCTTTTCCTGAAATTAAAGTTTCTGTTAATACACTATTAGGCAATTAGATTAAGTATGTCAATTACGAGAAAAAAACCAAGTTATTATAACCATAACGGATTTTTAATGCCGATGGGATTTCCCGTTGAAGGGTTTACTTCTGCACTAAAATATCAAGCACAACACTCAGATATTTTTCTTGTTACCTATCCTAAATGTGGTACAACTTGGACACAATATATTCTATGGTTAATGCAGCATAAAGCGGAACCTTTATCCCCCTCAGAAAAATTAGAAACTTATATCCCTCATTTAGAAGAAGTAGGAAAAGAAACTATAGAAAAGTTACCTCAACCAAGATTTATAAAAACCCATTTACCTTATAATTTAACCCCTTATCATCCACAAGCAAAATATATTTATGTTGCGAGAAATCCTTTTGATTGTGCCGTATCATTTTATCATCATACTCGGGGATTTATTAAACATTATGATTTTGCTGATGGAACTTTTGATGACTTTTTTGAATGTTTTATAAGAGGAGAAGTTGACTTTGGAGACTATTTTGATCATTTAATTCCTTGGTATGAACATAAAGAAGATGAAAATGTTTTATTTTTTACCTACGAAACCATGAAAGTTAATCTTAGGATGATAATTATAGAAATAGCAAAATTTTTAGGAAGAGATTATTT